>NZ_JADGHH010000172.1 GCF_019689535.1 Pigmentiphaga sp. | reverse complement strand
GAACGCGGCAATGGCCAAGACCCTGGCTTTCGGCGGCCTGCACCTCGTCACCTCCTTCAGCGTGGCCTACATTATCACCGGCAGCGTCGCCATCAGCGGCGCGGTGACCTTTGTCGAACCCGCGGTCAATACGGTCGCGCATTTTTTCTTCGACAAATTCTGGGAGCGACGCCACGCCTCCCCCACCTCCGTGCCGACGCCCGCGGCCGGTCAAGCTCAGGCCTCCACCAATCCGGCGTAGACGTCGAAATAGGTCGGAAAAGTCTTGCTGACGCAACCCGGGTCCAAGATGCGGACGGCAACCGGCCCGAACGCGGCCAGCGAGAAGCACATGGCCATCCGGTGGTCGTCCCAGGTACCGATCTCGGCAGGCCGCCACGACGCGGGCGGCGTGACCGTCAGGCTGTCCGGCGTGGACTGCACCGTCGCGCCGAGCTTGGAGAGCTCGGTCTCCATGGCATGGATGCGGTCGGTTTCCTTGACGCGCCAGCTGGCGATGTTGCGCAGCCTGCAAGGCCCGTCCGCATAAAGGGCGAGCACCGCGGCCGTCATGGCAGCATCGGGAATCAAATTGAAATCGGCATCGAACGCTTTCAAGCGCCCGCCTTCGGCGACCTTGACACCCCGCGTCTCGATCCAATCGGCGCCCATCTCGACCTGCGCCCCCATCGCCTCCAGCGTGTGGGCGAACGCTACGTCTCCCTGGATGCTGTCCCGGCCTACGCCCGTCACCCGCACCGGCCCGCCCCCGATGGCGCCCAACGCCAAGAAATAGGAAGCGGAAGAGGCATCCCCCTCCACCAGCATCTGCCCGGGCGATCGGTAAACCGCGGAGGCAGGGACGACGAACCTTTGCCACCCGTCCCGCTCGACCGTCACGCCGAAACGCCGCATCAGGTTCAGGGTCATGTCCACATAAGGCTTGGAGATGAGTTCGCCCTCGACCTGGATGACGAAATCCCGGCCTGCGCTACGGGTCGCCAACGGGGCGGCCAGCAGCAGCGCCGTCAGGAACTGGCTCGAAACCGAACCATTGACTTTGACCGGACGCGACAGATTCAGCTCGCCCCAGCCTATCGAAAGCGGCGGATACCCTTCCTTTCCCTGGTAGGCCACGCAAGCGCCCAGCATGCGCAGCGCATCGACCAGGTCGCCGATCGGGCGCTCGTGCATGCGCGGCACGCCGTGCAGCAGGTAATGCCCGCCCATCATCGCCAAAGCCGCCGTCAGCGGACGGATCGCCGTTCCGGCGTTACCCATGAAGAGGTCGGCACGCCCCACGTGAAAACGTCCGCATCCTTCGACCAGCACCTCATCGGGGCGCTCGCCTTGGGTAATGTTCACCCCCAGCGTGCGCAGCGCCGCCAACATGACCCGCGTGTCGTCCGAATCGAGGAGGCCCGTGACCCGGGTCCTCCCTTCGGCCAGCGCCGCCAACAGCAATACCCGGTTGGAAATACTCTTGGAACCGGGCAGGCTCACCGTGCCCCGCGCGTTGCGGACAGGGGCCAAGTCAAGGTAAGGCGTTGGGTGGGAAGCGTCGGTCATGCACTCATTCCGTCATGTCTTGAGATTCGGGCTGGGCGGCCCGCCACGAGCGCCTCGCCTCGGACACATCGCGCAGCATGGCCTCGAGGGCCGCGCCGTCGTTGCGGAGCATCGCGGCCTCGAACTCGTCCAGCGCCCGCCGCACGGCGGCGGTCTCCCGGATCATCGCATCGCGGTTCGCGAGGAAAATGTCGCGCCACATGGCAGGCGACCCGCCCGCGATGCGTGTGAAATCGCGGAACCCGCTTCCCGCCAGGTCCAGCCGCAGCGCCGCATCGGATGCGGCCAGCACTTGCGCCATGTACGCGAAGGCCAGCAAGTGCGGAACGTGGCTGACCGAGGCCAGCACGGTGTCGTGTTCATCGGCCGACATGATACGCACCAGCGCGCCGCAGTACCCCCAGGCCTGCTCGACCAGCGCAACGGCCGGGCGCGGATTCTCGGGCAAGGGGGTGAGGATCACCGTCCGGCCATCATATAGCTCGGGGAACGCTGCCGAGGGGCCGCTACGCTCGCTGCCAGCGATAGGATGACCGGGCACGAATTGGCCGATGCGGCTGCCGAGTGACGCGCGGGCCGCGCGAATCACGTCCATCTTGGTACTGCCCGCATCGGTCACGACGGTTCGTTCGCCCAGATGCGGCGCGAGCGCATCCAGCGTCGCACCGGTGGCGCCCACCGGCACCGCCAAGAAGACGAGATCGGCCCGCGCGGCCTGCTCAATCGAAACCGCGCGGTCCACGAGGCCGAGTTTGAGCGCGTCGTCGAGCGAAGATTCGTGCCGGCCGACGCCCCAGACTTCGCCGACCTGGCCGGCGCGCCGCAGCGCGGCGGCGAAGGAGCCACCGATCAACCCGACTCCAACCACCGCCAGCACCGGCAACAAGGGCGAGGGGCTACGGTCTCCCGGTACGGCCGGCGACATGGATGCCACCCTGCTCAAGGCGACACGGGGTATGACCCGAGCACCTTGAAAAAGGCCACCCGAGCCTGCAGCGCATCCAGCGCCTTGGCGACGTGGGGATCTTGGCGGTGCCCCTCGATGTCGACGTAAAAGTAGTATTCCCACTGCCCGGTACGGGCGGGCCGCGATTCGAAGCGCGTCATCGAAACGCCGTTCTCGGCGAGCGGCGCCAGCATCCGATAGACGGCCCCCGCCTCATTGGGCACGGCCAAGATCAGGCTGGTCTTGTCGCGGCCGGACGGCGACGTCTCCTGGTGGCCAATGGCAAGAAAGCGCGTGCGGTTGTGCGGATCATCCTGGATGCCGGCCGCGACGATCTGGAGCCCCCAGCGCTTGGCCGCCTGCTCGCTCGCGATGGCGGCAACGGTCGGATCCTCGGACGCGAGGCGGGCAGCCTCCGCGTTGCTGGCGGCCGAGGCGCGGGCCAGGCCCGGATGATGGTCGGATAGCCAGCCCTGGCACTGCGCCAGCGACTGCGGATGGGACCGGATGACGGTCACGCCGTCCAAGGTGCCGCTACGGGTCATGAGGCACTGCACGACCGGCACTGAGCGCTCGCCGATGACCTTCACCGGCGAAGTGAGCAGCAGGTCCAGCGTCCGGTTGACGGCGCCTTCGTTGGAGTTTTCCAGCGGCACGATGCCGAAATCGGCGCGGCGGGTTTCGACCGAGCGGAAGACCTCGTCGATCGTGCCGCATGCAATGGGCTCGATCGCATGGCCGAAGTGCGCCAGCATGGCCTGCTCGGAATACGTGCCCTGGGGGCCGAGGTAGGCCACCCGCGCCGGCTGTTCCAGCGCCCGGCAGGCCGACATGATCTCGCCCCAAATGGCCGACAAGGCCTCGCCCGGCAGCGGACCGCGGTTCAGCTCCTGCAGCCGCCGGATGACCTGCGCTTCGCGCTCGGGCCTGAAAACGACGCCGGCATGGTGCTCCTTCGCCCGTCCGACTTCCTGCGCCGTGCGGGCGCGCTCGGACAACAGGTCCAGGATCTGCGCATCGATGGCGTCGATACGCTCGCGGAGCGGCGCCAACTTCTTTTGCAGATCATCCATGGGTGCGCTCGAACTCCTTCATGAACTCGACCAGGGCGCGCACGCCCTCGATGGGCATGGCGTTGTAAATGGAAGCGCGCATGCCGCCCACGCTCTTGTGCCCCTTGAGTTGCAGCAGGCGCGCCTCTTCGGCGGCCTTCAGGAAAGGAGCGTTCAGCGCGTCGTCGTGCAACATGAACGGCACGTTCATGCGCGACCGCACCGGCCGGTGCACCGTGTTGCGATAGAAGTCCGTGCCGTCCAGGTAGTCGTAGAGCAGCTTGGCCTTGGCCACATTGAGCTTTTCCATCTCGGCCACGCCGCCCTGCTCCTTGAGCCACTTGAACACCAGCCCGGCGATGTAGATCGCATACGTCGGCGGCGTATTGAACCGCGAGCGTTCTTTCGCGACGATCGCGTAATCGAATGCCGAGGGACAGATGGGCAGCGCATGGCCCAGCAGGTCCTTGCGGACGATGACGATGGTCAACCCGGCCGGGCCGATGTTCTTCTGCGCACCGGCATAGATGAGCCCCGCGCGGCGTACATCCATCGGCCGCGACAGGATGTGCGACGAGGCGTCCACGGTCAGGACGGCCTCGGGAGCCCCGAGCGCGGCGAGGTCGGGCCAATCCATGAACTCGACGCCGCCTATGGTCTCGTTGCTGCACAGGTGGACGTAGCTCGCCTGTGGGCGCACCCGCCAAGACGCCGGATCGGGCATGTAGGTCCACGGCCCCTGCTCCACGCCGTCCAGCACCGCCGGGCCTTCGGCGCTTGCCGCCATGGCCACATCGCCGTACCGAAGGGCTTCCTTGAAAGACTTCGTCGACCACGACCCGTTGACCACGTAGTCGGCCGCATGGGCTTGGCGACGCCCGATCAAGTTGAGCGGAACGATGGCGTTCTCGCCTATGCCTCCCCCTTGCAGGAAAAGGACGGCGTAATCGTCTGGAACCGACAGCAGCTCGCGCAAGTCGGCCTCGGCCTCGTCGCAAATCTGCTCGAACTGCTTGCCGCGATGGCTCATCTCCATCACGGACATCCCGCTGCCGCGCCAGTCCAGCATTTCGGCCGCAGCCTGCCGCAGTACGGGCTCGGGAAGAACGGCCGGACCGGCCGAGAAGTTATAGGGTCGAGTCATGGCTGCTGCCTCATTCAGCCTCATTGGAAGGCGGAGCTCCAGTGTCGGCGCCGTTCTCCTGCTCTTCGGTATCAGATTCCACCACGCGCTGGACGCCCGACAAACGGGTGCCTTCGTCGATGTTGATCAGCGTCACGCCTTGCGTCGCCCGCCCCATTTCGCGGATCTCGCTCACGCGGGTGCGCACCAGCACGCCGCCCGTGGTGATGAGCATGATTTCGTCGGTAGGATCGACCAGCACCGCCCCGACGACCTTGCCATTGCGCTCGGTCGTCTGGATGGCGATCATGCCCTTGGTTCCGCGGCCGTGGCGCGTGTATTCGCTGATCGGCGTGCGCTTGCCATAGCCGTTCTCGGTGGCGGTCAACACGCTTTGCGTCTCGTTCTCGGCCACCAGCAGCGCGATGACGCTGTGCGACTCTTCCAGCATCATCCCGCGCACCCCGCGCGCCGTGCGCCCCATGGGCCGCACGTCGTTTTCGTCGAAGCGCACCGCCTTGCCCGCATCCGAGAACAGCATCACGTCATGCTTGCCGTCGGTGAGCGAGGCGCCGATCAGGTAATCGCCCTCGTCCAGGTCGACGGCGATGATGCCGGCCTTGCGCGGATTGGAGAACTCCGACAACGGCGTCTTCTTCACCGTGCCTTTGGCGGTGGCCATGAAGACGTAGTGATCCTCGCTGTACGACTTGACGGTCAGCACCACGGTGATTTTCTCGCCCTCGGAAAGCGGGAACATGTTCACGATGGGCTTGCCGCGGGAATTGCGCGTGCCTTGCGGCACCTCCCAGACCTTGAGCCAGTAGACCCTGCCGCGGTTGCTGAAGCAAAGGATGGAATCGTGCGTGTTGGCGATGAAGAGCTGGTCGATCCAGTCGTCTTCCTTCGTCGCCGTCGCCTGCTTGCCGCGCCCGCCGCGCTTCTGCGCCCGGTATTCCGACAGCGGCTGGCTCTTGATGTAGCCAGCGTGCGACAGCGTGACCACCATGTCGGTGGGGGTGATCAGGTCTTCGGTCTCGAGCTCGGTCGCATTCAGCTCGATGTGCGAGCGGCGCGTGTCCTTGGCATCGGTGCCGAATTCCGCCTTCAACGCCGTCAGCTCGTCGGCAATGATGGCCGTGACGCGCTCGGGCTTGGCAAGAATGTCGAGCAGGTCGGCAATATTGGCCATGACATCCTTGTACTCGCCGACGATCTTGTCCTGCTCCAGGCCGGTCAGGCGCTGCAGCCGCATGTTCAGGATTTCCTGGGCCTGGACGTCGCTGAGGCGATAGAGCCCGTCGTCCTGCATGCCGTAATTCGCGGGCAGCCCGTCGGGGCGGTAGGCGTCGCGCCCTCCCGGCGTGTCGGCTGCGGCGCGGGTGAGCATTTCGCGCACGAGCGAGGAGTCCCACGAACGCGCCATCAGCTCCTGGCGGGCGATGGGAGGCGTCGGGGCAGCCTTGATGATGGCGATGAATTCGTCGATGTTGGCCAGCGCCACCGCGAGCCCTTCCAGCACGTGGCCGCGTTCGCGGGCCTTGCGTAACTGGAATACCGTGCGCCGGGTCACGACCTCGCGACGGTGCGACAGGAAATGCTCCACCATCTGCTTGAGGTTGAGCAGGCGGGGCTGGCCGTCGACCAATGCCACCAGGTTCATCCCGAAGGTGTCCTGGAGCTGCGTGTTCTTGTACAGGTTGTTGAGCACGACCTCGGGCACTTCGCCGCGCTTGAGCTCGATCACCACGCGCATGCCTTCCTTGTCGGACTCGTCGCGGATGTCGGAGATGCCCTCGATCTTCTTCTCGTTGACGAGCTCGGCGATGCGCTCGAGCAGCGAGCGCTTGTTCACCTGGTAGGGGATCTCGTCGATCACGATCGCCTGCCGCCCGCCCTTTTCGATGTCCTCGAAATGGGTCTTGGCGCGCATGACCACGCGGCCACGGCCGGTGCGATAACCTTCGCGAACCCCGGATATGCCGTAGATGATGCCGCCGGTGGGGAAATCGGGCGCGGGAATGATTTCGATCAGCTCGTCGACGGTGCAGGCCGGATTGCGCAGGCAATACAGGCAGCCGTCCACCACTTCCGCCAGGTTATGCGGAGGGATGTTGGTGGCCATGCCCACGGCAATGCCAGAGCTGCCGTTGACCAAAAGGTTGGGCAGGCGGGTCGGCAGCAGCAAGGGCTCTTTCTCGCTGCCATCGTAGTTGGGTCCGAAATCGACGGTTTCCTGGTCGATGTCGGCCAGCAGCTCATGGGCGATCTTGGACAGGCGGACCTCGGTATAGCGCATGGCCGCCGCGCCATCGCCGTCCACCGAGCCGAAGTTGCCCTGACCGTCCACCAGCATGTAGCGCAGCGAGAACGGCTGGGCCATGCGGACGATGGTGTCGTACACCGCCTGGTCACCGTGGGGGTGGTATTTACCGATGACGTCCCCGACGATGCGGGCCGACTTCTTGTAGGGTCGATTCCAGTCGTTGTTCAGTTCGTGCATCGCGTAGAGCACGCGCCGGTGCACGGGCTTCAGACCGTCCCGCACATCGGGAAGCGCGCGTCCCACGATTACGCTCATGGCGTAATCGAGGTAGCTGCGACGCATCTCTTCTTCGAGAGAGATCGGTAGTGTTTCCTTGGCGAAGGAATCCATGGGCAAGCTGCATCAAGAAGTGTTTTCGCGCCCCGTACCGCTGAGACCCGGTCGGCCGGCGGGCGGCGAATAACCGGACGGCAGCCTGGATCCCAGGGGGAAATTCCCCCGCGAACGAGCGTCGGACGAAGCTAAAGAGTTTAGCACCCGCCCCGACCCATGCTGTAATAAACGC
>NZ_JADGHH010000171.1 GCF_019689535.1 Pigmentiphaga sp. | reverse complement strand
GCCCTGGATGAGAAGGACCACTCGACATTATAAGGGGTCGGCCAGGGGTGGGGCGCCCCGGGGGCGACGCCCGTCCGGATGCCTGCTCGCCCGTGGGCTTTGCCAAGACGGGGAAAAATATGTAATAATCCGCGTTCTTTACGGGACATGCTTTACGCAAACCCGTGAAGTTCTTCGTTGCAGCGCTCGTTGTAACGTGGGCCTGGTAGCTCAGTTGGTAGAGCAGCGGATTGAAAATCCGCGTGTCGGTGGTTCGATTCCGCCCCAGGCCACCAGATTCCATGCCCAGCTCTTGCAGCTGGGCATTTTCATTTCTGCAGTCCGCCACACGACGCGGGATCCGGCGCTGTTCTGCGCATGCCAGGCAGGCGCAAAGTGGCGTGCAGGACTCGTCTGGCGGCTCTACCCCATAAACGGGGGATGACCATTCATCAGACCCGGTTAATCCTTTTTCCCCTGGTTTCCCAAACCCAGCGCCAACTTCTTCGCGGGGGCTTGCAGGCGGGCTCTTGGCAAGCGGCTGTGCAGTGCGTCGCCGCCATCGGTCGTGCGTCGAGATCTAAAGCATCGCGCTCAGCATGCGTCGGCCGCCCAGCAATTCCGGCAGCAGGACTTCCACCATTTGGTCCAGCGTGTAGCGATTGACCGATGCCACCAGGCTCATTGCTGCCACGGTGCGGCCCGCTTGGTCGTAGACCGGGATGGCGATGGAGCGTACGCCTATTTCAAGTTCCTCGTCGCTGGTGGCATAGCCCAGGCGCCGTGCTTCATCCAGTAGTGCAAGTAGTTCCGGGATCTCGGTGCGAGTTCGGGGCGTGAGCGCGCGGCGCGGCATCCTGCCCAGCAATTGCTTGAGGTCGTCCGCGCCAAGCGCCGCCATCAATACCCGGCCCGTCGCGGCGCAGTGCGCGGGTAGGCGAGACCCCATGCCCAGGCCATGCGACAGGCTGCGGCGCGTGGCGGCACGCGCGACGAACACCACTTCACCGCCATCGAGCACCGCCAGCGAGCTCGATTCCTTGGTTCGCTCGCTGATGGTCTCCAGCACCGGCTGCGCCAGCTTGGGCAGGGGGCTGGACGTGACATAGGCGTGCCCTAGCCGGAGCGCCCGCGGCGTCAACCGGAAATTCCGGCCATCGCTTTCCACGTAGCCGAGCCGTTGCAGCGTCAAGAGCGAGCGGCGGGCCGTGGCGCGCGGATGGCCCGTGATCTCGGCGGCCTCGCTCAGCGTGAGCGGGCCCGAGCGAATGCCGAACGCCTCGATGATGGCCAGGCCTTTTTCCAGGCCGGCGACGTATTCCTTGTCTTCCTTGGTACGGGTATCGCGCGGGGTCGTGATCATGGGATAAGAAAATCGCGAGCGTTCGTTTTGCGAACATTATAGCCGTTTTTGTTGATGTGTGTTCATATGCGAACTAATCTTCGCTTTGCGACTTTATGTTCGGATGAGAAACGGCGTTCCGTTCGCATTTCCCATAGAGGAGGGATCAAGGATGAGACAAACTACATCGATGGCCTGTGCCGCGTTAGCGGCATGGGCGGTTTTCTGTGGCGTGGCACACGCTGAATCGGGTGAATTCCCGAACCGTCCCGTGCGCATCGTGGTTCCGTACTCGGCAGGCGGCACGGCCGACGTGTTGCCCCGGATCATCGGCGAGAAGCTCAGTGCGATGTGGGGGCAGCCCGTCATCATCGAGAACCGGCCAGGCGCCGGCGGCAACATCGGTGCCGCCCTCGTGGCCAAGGCCGCGCCGGACGGGTATACGTTGGTGTCGACGCCCCCCGCGCCGCTGGTCATTAATCAATACCTGTACAAGAGCCTGCAGTTCGATCCCGAGCGCTTCGCGCCCGTAGCCGTGCTGGCGCGCGTGCCGAACGTGCTTGCGGTGAAGAACGATCTGCCCGTGAAATCAGCCCAGGAGTTCATCGACTACGCGCGCAAGAACAATGGCCAGGTGACCGTGGCCACGCAGGGCAACGGCACCACGTCGCACCTGACGGGCGCACTGGTCGCTTCCCAGGCGAACCTGAACTTCGTGTTCGTTCCCTATGGGGGAACCGCACCGGCGCTCGCCGACCTGATGGGCGGCCAGGTCGATGCGTTCTTCGACAACATCAGCTCGACCTTTCGCCAGCACGAGGCGGGCAAGGTCCGCATCCTGGCCGTCACCAGCGCGCAGCGCAGCCCGCTCTTGCCCAAGACACCCACCCTGGCCGAATCCGGTCTCTCCGGCTTCGACGTCAGCTCCTGGTTCGGCGTGGTCGCGCCGGCGGGCACGCCAGACGACGTGGTGAACAAGCTCAATGCCTCCATTGCCCAAGTCCTGCAGATGCCCGACGTCAAGCAGAAGTTCATCGAGCAAGGCGCGGAGGTGGGTGGCGACACGCCAGCGCAGATGGCCGATTTCATGAAGGCCGAGCGCATCAAGTGGAAGAAGGCCATCGACACGGCCAAGGTCACCATTAACTGATTTTTGCAACAACAAGGAAGTCCATGAGCCACAGCGAGACTCACGACCCCCGGCGGACCTGGGAGGACGGCTTGACCCGGGTGCCTTATTGGCTCTATCGCGACCGGGATGTCTACGATGCCGAGCAAAAGCGGGTGTTCCAGGGACCGACCTGGAACTACTTGTGCCTGGAGGCGGAGATTGCCGAACCGGGGGCATACCGCACCACCTTCGTCGGCGAGATGCCGGTCATCGTCACGCGGGACGAGGAAGGCGAATTACAGGCCTTCGAGAATCGCTGCGCCCACCGCGGTGCCTTGATCGCGATCGATGACGGCGGCAAGACGCGTGATTTCGCCTGTGTCTACCATGCGTGGCGCTACGACCTGCAGGGTAACCTGCGGGGAGTGGCGTTCCAGCAGGGCGTGAACGGAAAGGGCGGCATGCCCCCGGGGTTCCGGATGGAGGAGCATCACCCGCGCAAGTTGCGTACCGCCAGCGTGGCCGGCTTGGTGTTCGGCAGCCTGGACGAGGACGTGCCGCCCATCGAAGAGTACCTCGGCGACGAAATCCTAGAGCGCATCGAGCGCGTGCTGTGCAAGCCGGTGGAAATCATCGGTCGTTTCAAGCAGACCATTCCGAACAACTGGAAGCTGTACATGGAGAACGTCAAGGACTCCTACCATGCCAGCTTGCTGCACGTGTTCTTCACCACCTTCAATATCAACCGGCTGTCGCAGAAGGGCGGCGTGATCGTGAGCGAGACCGGTGCCCACCACGTCAGCTATTCCAAGCTCTCGCACCAGCCGCAGCCCAACACCGAGTACAGCACGGAGAAACTGCGTTCCAACAAGGAGGGCTACGCGCTGGCCGACCCGAGCATGCTGGACGGCTGCGATGAGTTCGGCGACGGCGTGACCCTGCAGATCCTATCGGTATTCCCCGGCTTTGTATTGGCGCAGATCCAGAACACGATCGCGGTTCGCCAGATCCTGCCGGCGGGCATAGACAAGACCGTGCTGAACTGGACGTATCTCGGATTCGCAGACGACACGCCGGAGCTGCGGCGCATGCGCCTGAAGCAGTCCAACCTGACCGGTCCGGCCGGCTTCGTCTCCATGGAGGACGGTGCGGTGGGCGGCTTCGTGCAGCGCGGCATCATGGGTGCCGATCATGAGCAGGCAGTGCTCGAGATGGGCGGCGACGGCATCGAAACGCAAGACAATCGCACCACGGAAGCGTCGGTGCGCGGGTTCTGGAACGCCTATCGCGGCTACATGGAGATCTGAAGCATGGCGGAGTTTTCGCAAGAACGGCTAGGCAATCTCAATGCCGCCTATGTACGCTGCATCGACAACGACGAAGTCGAGGCATGGCCGGCATTTTTCGAGGAGCGCTGCCTGTACGTGGTCACTACCGCGGATAACTACGCTGCCGGCATGCAGGCGGGCATGATTTATGCCGACACGCGCGCCATGCTGCAGGACCGGGTTTCGGCACTGCGCGAGGCCAATGTCTATGAACGCCACCGCTACCGCCACATCGTGGGGCTGCCTTGCGTGCTGGGCACCGAAGATGGTGCGGCGCGGGTGGAGACTCCGTTCCTGGTGGTGCGCATCATGCGCGACGGCCAGACCGAGGTGTTCGCTTCCGGGCGCTATTTGGACCGCGTGGTGGAAGGTGTCGACGGGCAGTTGAAGTTCGCCGAGCGCATCGTGGTCTGCGATAGCCAGAACATCGATACCCTGCTGGCGATACCTTTATGACGGCCGGCCGCAAGCGCATCGCGATCGCACTGGGCGATGCCAATGGCATCGGCCCGGAGATCGCCGTCAAGGCGGCTTTCGCCCTGCGGGACGAGCCGGTCGACTGCGTGCTGGTGGGCGACGGGTTCGTATTGCAAGAGCTGCTGGTCTGCCATGCCCCCGGCATGTCGCTCACCGCGTTCGTGCCGGGTGTCCAGCGTCATCCGGATCAATTGCTGTGGGCCAACGTGGCGGCATTACCGCCATCGGAATACGTTCCGGGCGAAGTACGCGCCGCGGCGGGCGCCGCCATGGTGGCCTATGTGCGCGAGGCGGTGCGGCTGGCGCGGTCCGGTGCGGTCGACGCCGTGGTCGGCTGTCCGCATTCGGAAACTTCCGTGGCACGGGCGGGTATTCCATTCTCGGGCTACCCGGGCCTGATCGCGCAGTTGACCGGCGCCTCGCCCGACAGGGTCTTCCTGGTACTGGTCTCTCCGGAGCTGAAGATCGGCCATGTGACCTTGCACGAATCTGTGCGGACGGCGTTGGGCAGGCTGGATACCCAACTGGTCGTGGATGCGGCGTTGGCCACCATCGAGGGCGCGCGCATGATCGGCATCCACCGGCCGCGGCTGGGCGTCTTCGGCATTAATCCGCACGCGGGCGAGAATGGCCTGTTCGGCGACGAGGACCAGGCGATTACCGAACCAGCCGTGGCGCGCCTGCGCGCAATGGGGCTGGACGTGGACGGCCCGCAGGGCGCCGACCTGATGCTGGCGCAGCGCCGCCACGACGTCTATCTCGCCATGTTCCACGACCAGGGCCACATTCCGGTCAAGCTGCTGAGTCCGCGGCAAGCCAGTGCGCTGTCCGTGGGCGGAGGCGTCTGTTTCAGCAGCGTGGGGCACGGTTGCGCCTTCGACATCGCGGGCCGGGGCACGGCCGACGCATCCGCCGTGCTGCGCACCGTGCGCCTGCTGGCGGGCCTCTAGTTCTATCGACCCGGCAGGGCCGGGATGGAATCCATGCAATACACCATACGCATCGACCAGCGAGACATCGAATTCACTTGCGATGCCGGGCAGAGCGTGCTGGACGGCGCGTTGGCCGCAGGCTACGAGATCCCGTATTCCTGCCGTACTGGCATTTGCGGTAGCTGCCGGGGCAAGATCGTGGCGGGCGAAACCCGGGGGGGCTCGGGAGAAGGGGTGCTCGGTGAAGATGAGAGGCGCGAGGGCGCAGTCCTGCTGTGCCAGGCCCGGCCCTGTTCTGACCTGGACGTGGCCGTGCGCGACATCGAGCGCCGCGATCCGGCCGCCAGCAAGACGGTAGCGGCCAAGGTCTATCGCATGACCCGAGCCGCCCCCGACGTGACGGTGCTGCAGCTGCGCTTTCCGGCTGGCACCCGGGTGCGCTTCAAGGCGGGCCAGTACCTGCACGTACGGATGGCAGATGGCACGATACGGCATTTTTCGATGGCCAACCCACCCCAGCATAACGACGGCGTGGAGTTGCACATCCGCCATGTGCCCGGCGGCAAGTTCTCGACCTACCTGATGGATGCGGTACAGGTCGGACAGGTCCTGGACGTATCCCTGCCTTTCGGCGACTTTTACCTGCGCGACTCGAGCCAGCAGGCGGTGCTGGTCGCCAGCGGTACGGGTTTCGCTCCCATCAAATCCATGGTGGAGGATGCCATTAAGCGCAAGCTCGAGCGGCCCATGACGCTGTACTGGGGCGCGCGCCGGGAGGAAGACTTGTACATGGCGGAATTGCCGCGCAAGTGGGCCGGCAAGCATGACTGGTTCCGTTTCGTTCCTGTGTTGTCCGACTGCCCCGAGGGCAGCGGCTGGCAAGGTCGCGAGGGGTTCGTCCACCAGGCGGTGCTGGACGATTTCGCTTCGCTGGCAGATTGCGAGGTCTATGCCTGCGGGTCGCCAGCGATGATTAGCGCGGCGCGGCAGAGCTTCGTGGCCGAGCGGGGACTGGCCTCGGATCGCTTTTATTGCGATGCATTCGTTCCGATGGCCCCACAGGAGGGGACGTCTACGGCTGTTGAAGCCGTGGAGGATTGAGAACCGGAAGGTTTGGAATGGACGTGCCGTAACGAGGACGCTGTCCCGGCAGCAAGGTCGTGAGGTTGACGCAAAAATTGGAGATGCCGAAGAACGTTCCCGGGGCGCGCTTTATCCTTCCTGCCATCAGGCTGGCAAGCTCTTCCAGTTGGCATCAGCATGCCCCTGAGGCGCGAGGCTCTTGGTTGGCGTGGCGGCTTCTGCTTGGATCCAGCGCATGACTTCGAGAACTTCTGGTCTCGGTTCTCTCTCGGCCTGGATTAACCAGTAAGCGTAGTGGCTCGTCCCGGGACCGGGTTTCGGGGTGCCAAGAACCCGCAGGCGGCCATCGGCCAACATGGGCGACAACAGCGGCAACCTTCCGAGCGCGATACCATGGCCGGCCATGGCGGCATAAATGAGCTGATCGTATTGATTGAAGCGAAGAATAGCCTTGGGTCGCACCCCTTCCCATCCCTGGCTTGCCAGCCATTCGCCCCATTGAAGCCAGGGCCGGTATGGCCCATCGAATTCCAGCAAGACTTGCCTCTTCAGGCAGTCTGCCTCGCTGATTCCCGTCAGGCCGAGCAGTGGGTTGGCTACCGGTGCCACGGCTTCGTCAAAGAGACGAATTCTGCAACTGCTGAACGGCGCTATCGGCACTACGGAACAGTCGCTCCCCTTCGGGCGTAAAGGCGATCGACCGGTGCCCGCGGACCAGCAGCTTGCAGCCCAAGGCCGTTTCCAGTCCGTGAATCTGCCGGCTTACCGCTGATTGGGTGAGACAGAGATCCCGGGCGGCCAAAGTGATGCTCATGCGGCGGCCGACCGCCACAAAGCCGCGTATCAGGTCGAGGGAAGGAAGGCGAACGAGCGAGCGTGACATTCCTTTTTCTCATGCGAATGCGACGGAGATTTCGTTTGATGACGCCCTATCGGCTGAGTTTAATCCGGATGGGAATCGCCAGGAACGTATGTCGAAGCGGAATGCGAAACGCAAAGGGGGAATGATGGGGTCGGAACTTCCGGGCAGGAGCAGCGCAAGACGTCTCTGGCCCATCGTGGTCGGCGGCGGCCTGATCATGGGGCTAGCCCTCGGCGTGCGCCATGCGCAGGGAATTTTTCTCATTCCGATTACCATGGATCACGGTTGGTCACGGGAAGCGTTCGGTCTTGCCATCGCCATCCAAAACCTGGTCTGGGGCATTAGCCAGCCATTTACCGGCATGATCGCCGATCGTTTCGGGTCCCGGCGCGTCATGGTCGGCGGATTGCTGTGCTATGGCGCCGGGCTTTTGCTGATGTCGAAGGCGGCGACGCCCTTGGCCTTCACGCTATCGGCCGGGTTCTGCGTGGGCGTCGCGTTGTCGGGAACATCGTTTGGCGTGGTCTACGGC
>NZ_JADGHH010000012.1 GCF_019689535.1 Pigmentiphaga sp. | reverse complement strand
GCCTCGGGTACCCCGGCGGCCCGGCGCTCTCCAAGCTGGCTGAATCCGGAAACCCTGAGCGATTCGACCTGCCCCGCCCCAAGCTGCACGGCCCCGACCTCGATTTCAGCTTCAGCGGACTCAAGACGGCTGTGCTGACGCGCATGAAAACCCTGGACCCGGACGACGCCCAGGCACGGGCCGACTTGGCCGCGGCCACGCAAGACGCCATCGTCTCCGTGCTGGTGGCGAAATCGGTCAAGGCGCTTGAGGCGACCGGGCTGAAACGACTCGTGATCGCAGGCGGGGTCGGCGCCAACAAGCTACTACGCCAGCGGCTCGCGGCACGGCTGGAACGGCTGAAGGCCCAGGCATTTTTCCCACCGCTGGAGTTGTGCACCGACAATGGCGCCATGATCGCGTTTGCCGCCGCGCTGCGCCTACAGGCCGGCCTGGCCGACCCGAACGCGCGCCACAGCGGGTTCACGGTCCAGCCGCGCTGGGATCTCGGCTCGGGCTGAGCGAGGTCGCCCGCATCGGGGAGCCCCGGACTCAGGGCGCGGGAACGGGGCCAGTGCCCCCAACGGAACGAGCCGTGGCACGCGGAAGGCGCGCCAGCACTCGATCAAACCGACTTTTTCTCGCCTATGCGCCGCTCTTTGCCTGCCAGCAGGTTGGCAATGTTCTTTTGGTGGCGGTAGATCAGCAACAGCGCCATCACGCCGATGGCCGTGCCGATGCGGGCGTCGGCCGTCCACGCGACCCCATGGCCGAACACGTAATAAATGGGCGCGAAGACGGCGGCCACGATGGCGGCAAGCGAGGAATAGCGGAAGAAGAAGGCGACGATCAGCCAGGTTGCGAAGGTCGCGGCGCCCAGCCAGGGCTCGATGCCAATCAGCACGCCCAGGGCGGTTGCCACGCCCTTGCCACCCTGGAAGCGGAAGAACACCGGGTACAGGTGGCCGATGAACACCGCCAGCACCACGAGGGCGATCGTCGTTTCCCCGATGCCCAGGCGCGGCGCATAGGCCTGCGCCAGCCACACTGCGAGCCAGCCCTTGAACGCATCCCCGGCGAGCGTAAGTGCCGCGGCAGCCTTGTTGCCCGAACGCAGGACGTTGGTGGCCCCGGGATTCTTGGAACCATAGGTGCGCGGATCGGCCAACCCCATGACGCGGCTGATGATGACCGCGAACGATACGGACCCAATCAAGTAGGCAATTGCGACGGCGGCGATGGTGATCATGGGAAACGGATCCTCGGGCCGGGACGGCCCCGATGCAGTGACAAAAGCATGACAGGCGGCGATTCTACCGGTTGGCCCTCGCGCTGTCCCGTTGCAGTGCGGACGCTCGCACCTAGCCGGGCCCGTCCTCCCGCGACCGCATCACAGCGCCGCCGAGACGGGGACGGCATCCAGCAAGCGCACCAGCTCGCGCGGATCGATGCCCACGAGATAGCCGCGCCGCCCGCCATTGATGAGGATGCGCGGTAATTCGAGCACGGTGGCCTCGACATACACCGGCATGGACTTGCGGGTACCGAACGGCGAGGTCCCACCGACCAGGTAGCCGGAATGGCGCTGGGCGACCTCGGGCTTGCACGGCGCCACTTTCTTGACGCCGATTTGCCGGGCCAGGTTCTTGGTGGACACTTCCCTGTCGCCGTGCATGAGGATCACCAGCGGCTTGGCGTCTTCGTCCTCCATGATCAGGGTCTTGATCACGGCATGTTCGTCCACACCCAATTGGCGCGCGGATTCGGCCGTGCCGCCGTGCTCTACGTATTCGTAAGGGTGTTCGGTGAACGCAACGCCATGCTTGCGCAGGAACTGGGTGGCGGGCGTCTCGGAAACGTGCTTGGATTTACTCATTGGGTCAGCCGGCCTCGCCGGCACGGTGAATAGGGCGCTAACCGCGAGGATGGTGGCGGGCGTGCAAGAGTTTAAGCCGCTCGCGCGCGATGTGCGTGTAGATCTGAGTGGTCGAGATATCTGCGTGGCCCAGCAGCATTTGCACCACGCGCAGGTCCGCGCCATGGTTGAGCAGATGTGTGGCGAAGGCGTGGCGCAGCACGTGCGGCGACAAGGCCGCGCGTATGCCTGCGCGGACGGCGTACTTCTTGACGATGAGCCAGAAGCTCTGGCGCGTCATGGGCTCTGCCCTCGCCGTGACGAAGAGCGCATCGCTGCTGCGCCCGGCCAGTAGCGCCGGCCGCGCCTGCCCCAAGTAGCGCTCGATCCAGTGCGCCGCCTCGGCCCCCAGGGGCACCAGGCGGTCTTTGCCGCCCTTGCCCATGACGACGCGCACCACTCCATCGTTGAGCCCCACGTCGAGCGACTTGAGCGCAACCAGCTCGGACACGCGCAGCCCCGTGGCATACAGGGTCTCCAGCATGGCGCGGTCGCGCAGCCCCAACTCGGTGTTTACGTCCGGCGCAGCCAGCAGGGCTTCCACCTGGGCCTCGGACAAGGTTTTCGGCAAGCGCGGCGGCTGCTTGGCGGCGCGCAGGGTCAGGCACGGATCGGCCTCGACGCGGTGTTCCCGCAGCGCCCATTGGAAATAACGCCGTAAAGTCGCCAGCCTTCGATTGGCGGTGGTGGCCTTGCTATGAGGATGAACCGCCGCGAACCAGGCCTCGATGTCATGGCCCAGGGCGCGATCGAGCGCCGAGCCGCGCGTTTCCCTGAGCCATGCGTCGAAGGCCATCAGGTCTTGCCGGTAGGCGCGCAGGGTATTGTCGGACAGCCCATCCTCCAGCCACATCGCCTCGATGAAGGCAGCAATGCCGGGATCATCCCCGGGCCGCACCACCCCTTGCCGGCCCTTGGGCTTGTCGCGCGCGGCGCTCATGCCCTGCCTCCGCGCCGAGCCGTGGCGCCGCCGCCCGCTGGCGCGAGGAGTGCCACTTCCAATATCGCAAGGACTTCATCACCTTCGGTCGACGCGTAGGCGGCGGCCGACCGCTCCCGGCGCGCCCCGTCCAACCGGCCTTCCAGCAACAAGGTAGCAAAGCCATGCACCGCGGACCAAGCCAGCACCAGGCGGCGCTCGAAGTCGGCACCCTCCGCGCGCACGCCCCGCTCGGCCAACGCGGCCGAGAGTGCACCAGCCAAGTGCCCGGCCGCCTCGCGCCCGGCTTCTCCGAGTTCGGAGTCCCCAGGCGATAGGCGATCGTGGCGGAACATCAACTGGAACTGGGCGCGGTGGGCAATGGCGAAGTCGATATAGGCCCGGCCCACCGCCCGCAATTGCGATTGGGCGCCGGGCGGCGCGGCATCGCGATAGGCCTGCATGAGCGCAGACAACCGACGGAATCCGGCGGTGGCGAACGCCGTGAGCAGCCCGGATGCGTCGCCGAAATGATGGGCCGGCGCGGCATGGGAGACGCCGGCTCGCCGCGCGCACTCACGCAGGGTAAACCCTTCGAGGCCGCGCTCCTCGAGCAAGGATTGCGCCGCATCCAGCAAGGCCTGTCGGAGATCGCCGTGGTGATATGTGCGGGTACGGGAAGAGGAGGCACGCCCGCGACCGTGCTGAGAGGAATCGACTGCCATGACCCATCTTCGCAAACAAATTTTTACGGCGTCAAATTGGAGAACGACTTGACACTGTAAACATTAATGGTATCGTGGATCTACTCAATCTAGACAGTGTCAACACCATGACTATCGATTCCGTGCTCGCGTGGCTACACCATCTCTGTTTTCTCGGCATGGCGGCGGCACTGGCCATGCAGTGGGCGCTGCTGGCCCCCTCCCGTCCCGGCCTGCCCCTGGCGATGCTCGGCCGCACCGACGCCTGGTACGGCGGCCTGGCCGGGCTGCTGCTGGTCATCGGCATCGCGCGGGTCGTGTGGGGCGCCAAAGGGCCGGATTTCTACCTGGCCAGTCCACTCTTCTGGGCCAAGATGGGGCTATTCGCGGCGGTGGGCGCAGTTTCCGTGCTTCCCACCCTCCACTATCTGCGCTGGCGCAAGCAGGCTGGCAGGACGGAAGGCTTTCAGCCGGGCGAACCCGAGGTCGCGAAGGTGCGTATCGCCATCCAGCTGCAGGCGCTCGGCTGGCTCGCCCTGCCCCTCCTGGCCGCCGCCATGGCCCGGGGCCTGGACCGGTAGGCCCGCAGGACACGGCTTCCGGTTCGACGGAAAGAAAAAAGCCGCAGGCGGCAACCGCACGCGGCCATGCAGTATCGCGCGGGAGGGGCAGCCGCCACGACGGCCCCCTCGCCCCGTGAGGCCTTATTCCAGCCGGATGTTCTGTTTCTTCACGACTTCGCGCGCTTTGTTGAGTTCTTTCTCGATCTCCGCGCGGAACTCCTCGGGCGTGTTGCCCACCGGGGCGGCGCCCTGCTTGGCCAGGGTATCCTTGACTTGTGGATCGGCCAGCACTTTCACGGCAGCGGCGCGCAGCTTGTCGACGATCTCTTTCGGCGTGCCAGCCGGGGCGAGCAACCCATACCAGGCCGGATCGTTCATCAGGGGCAGCCCCAGCTCCTTGAACGTCGGCACGTCAGGCAGGCCGTCGACCCGTTCCTTCCATGCCACGGCCAGGGCGCGCAGCCGGCCTGCCTGGATGTTGGGCATGGACGAAGGCAGGTTGTCGAACAGCATCTGCACCTGGCCGCCTACCACGTCGGCGATGGCGGGGCCCGATCCGCGATAGGGAATGTGGACAATCTTGGCGCCCGTTCCCAGTTGGAAGAGCTCGCCGAGGAAGTGGTTGATGCTGCAAGTGCCTGAGGTGGCGAACGAGAATTTGCCGGGCTCCTTCTTGGCTAGCTCGAGGAAAGACTTGAAATCGTTGGCCGGAACCTTGGGGTTGACGGCCAGCACGTTCGCGGTGTGGGCGAAATTGGTGACCGGCTGGAAGTCTTTGAGCGGATCGTAGCCCAGCTTGGCATTGCAGGCCGGGTTGATGGCCATGGTGGAAACCGTGGCGATGCTCAGGGTGTAGCCGTCCGGTGCCGCCCGCGCTGCTTCCGTGGCGCCGATCGACCCGCCGCCTCCACCCCGGTTTTCGATGACGAAGGGCTGGCCGAGCTCCTTGCCCATGCGTTCGCCGACCAGCCGGGCGATGATGTCGGTCGAGCCGCCAGGGGCGAACGGCACGATGACGCGCACGGGCCGGTTCGGATAGGACTGCGCGAAAGCCACGCCAGGTACCGCAATGAATGTGGTGACTGCGGCTGCCATTCCCGCCAGTGAGGCGGCAATTCTTCTTGCTTTCATGCGTGCTCCTCTTTGGAGTTGGTTGTCATCCTTCACTACGGCCCTGGGGCGAGGGACGAGGTCGCGCCTTCGCCCGCCCTCATCCGCCAGGCGGCGGATGCATCCTGGTCTCGTGGACCAGGGGGGCTGGATCAAGAGCCTTGCTCCACAGAATAGCAAACCGCTCCGACGCGCTGTTTATGTCTCCCTGCTGGTTTTCCCCAGCCGGTCAGCCGGCCGCCGCTTCCTGCCGAGCCAGCGCCCAGCGCACGTGCTCACGTACCAATTCGCTCGGATGATCGGCGCGGGAGAGCAGGGCTGCCCGCACTTCCGCGCTCGGCCGGGCATTGCCCAGCGCAACCGCCACGTTCCGCAGCCAGCGTTCATAACCGATGCGACGGATGGCGCTTCCCTGGGTGCGGGCATCGAAATCCTTTTCGGTCCAGGCGAACAGCGCCACCAGCTGCGCGGCTTCTAGCCCGTGGCGCGGCGCGAAATCGGGAACCGCGGATGCGCGGGCGTACTTGTTCCAAGGGCAAGCCATCTGGCAGTCGTCGCAACCGTACACGCGGGTACCGATGGCCGGCCTGAGCGCCTCCGGAATGCTTCCCCGCAATTCGATGGTGAGATAGGAAATGCAGCGCCGGGCGTCCAGTACATACGGCGCGACAATCGCGCCGGTAGGACAGGCATCGATGCAGCGCCGGCACTGCCCGCAATGCGGCGTTTGCAGCTGGTCGGCCGGCAACGGCAGGTCGGTCAGGATTTCACCCAGGAAGAACCAGCTCCCGTCGCGCGAAAGCAACAAGGTGTGCTTGCCCCGCCACCCGATCCCGGCCTTGCGCGCCAGCTCGACCTCCATGACGGGAGCAGAATCGGTAAAAACGCGATAGCCGAATGGGCCGATATGCCCGGCGATGCGGTCTGCCAGGCGCTGGAGGCGTTGCCGCAACACCTTGTGGTAGTCGCGGCCCAGCGCATAGGTCGCCACCACGCCGGTGGCGCCATCGGCCAGCGCCTTCCGCTGGCTGGCGGCAAGCGCCGGTCCGTCCAGTGGGGCGTAATCCATGCGCACCATGATGGCCGACCGCGCATTGGGCACCAATTGCGACGGATCGCGCCGCAGCGGCAGATGGCGCTCCATATAATCCATCTCGCCATGCATGCCCTCGCCTACCCAGGCCGTGAGCCGGTCGGCCGCCTCGGCCAGATCCAGATCGGCGATTCCCACTGCGGAAAAACCCAGTTCCCGCCCCCATCGTCGCACGGCCGCAACCAGGCCGTCGGGATCGATGTGGGAGGAAGAAGACGCGGAAGAATCGGGCGGCGATGCTGACATACTGCGATGGTAGCCCATGCCCCTGAACGACGCCCTGCACACCGCCATGCCCGAATCCCGACACCTGCACCTGCCCGACGAAGCCGCGACCGAAGCACTGGCCGCCAGCCTGGCCCCCCTGGCCGCCAAGGGGCTCCGCATTCACCTGCACGGCGACCTTGGCGCCGGAAAAACCACTTTCGCCCGGGCACTGTTGCGTGCAGTCGGCGTAACGGGCCGGATCAAGAGTCCAACCTTCACTTTGGTTGAACCTTATAAAGTTTCGAACTTATACTGCTATCACTTTGATTTTTATCGTTTTACCGATCCACGCGAGTGGCTCGACGCCGGATTCCGGGACGCGCTGCGCGATGACGCCCTCGTGCTCATCGAGTGGGCCGAACGCGCAGGCGGCGCACTTCCGGCTCCGGACCTGGACATCGCGCTGTCTTATGAAGGCGCAGGACGTGGGGCGACGCTACGCGCCCACACCGCAAAAGGACAGGCATGGCTGAACACGATTTCTCCCGACACGATGCACTAGAGCCCGACCAGCCGGCCGGCGCGTCGGCCTCGTCCTATGCCCAGGCCCAGGGCGTCCTGGCGCCGTCCGGGGTTTCCCGCCGGCGCCTCGTGGCCGGCTTGGCCGCCACTTTGTTCGTTCCCCTGGTTCCCACCGCCGCACGGGCCGCAGAGCTGGTAGCGGTGCGTTTGTGGCCGGCTCCGGACTACACCCGGCTCACGCTGGAACTGGATGCCGAGCTCAAGACCGAACACTTCGTGCTGGACAACCCCCATCGCGTCGTACTGGACATCGAAGGCGTGGAACTGAACGCCGCGCTGCGCGACGTGGTGGCGAAGGTCCGGCCGGACGATCCCTATATCGCCAGCATCCGGGTCGGCCAGAACCGGCCCAATGTCGTCCGGCTGGTGCTCGACCTCAAGCAGGAGACCGTGCCGCAGCTCTTCAGCCTCAAGCCGGTCGGCGAATACAAGCACCGGCTGGTGTTGGACCTCTATCCCAAGGTGGAGCGAGACCCCCTCCTGGCGCTGGCGAACCAGGACGACGACGATCCGATCCTGAAAATGCTCGAGCGCCTGCAATCCGAGCAGAACGCCGCGCGGGGCACGGGGCCGGCCATCGAAGGCGCGCCGATCCCGGACGCCGCCCCGCAGCCTGCGCCGCCCCGGCGCCGCGCCGAGCAACAGCCCATCTCGCGCATGATCACCGTGGCCATCGACCCGGGCCACGGCGGTGAAGATCCGGGGGCGATCGGACGCGGCGGCACGCGCGAGAAAGACGTCGTCCTGAAGATTGCGCGCATCCTCAAGGCCAAGATCGATCAGCAGCCCAACATGCGCGCCATGCTCACGCGCGACGGCGACTATTTCGTGCCGCTCCACGTCCGCGTGGCCAAGGCCAGGCGGGTGCAGGCCGATCTTTTCGTGTCAGTGCATGCCGATGCGTGGATCAAGCCCACGGCCCGGGGCTCGTCGGTGTTTGCCTTGTCCGAAAGCGGCGCCAGCAGCAGCGCCGCCCGCTGGCTGGCCGCCAAGGAAAACGCCTCCGACCTCATCGGCGGCGTCAACATTGGTTCGCACGACAAGCAAATCGCCCGCGTGCTGCTCGACCTGTCGACGACAGCCCAGATCAACGACTCCCTCAAGCTGGGCCGCGCCGTCCTGGATGAGCTCTCGACCATCAACCGGCTGCACAAGCCGCGGGTCGAACAGGCTGGCTTTGCCGTGCTGAAAGCGCCGGACATTCCCTCCATCCTCATCGAGACCGCTTTCATCAGCAATCCGGAAGAGGAAAAGCGGCTGTCCGACCTGGCGTACCAAGACCGCATGGCGACGGCCATCATGCAAGGCATCCAGCGCTATTTCGCGAAGAATCCGCCGCTGTCCAGGAACAAGCTCACGTAAGGCCCCCAGCCGCCATGCGGGCGTGGGCCACTATGGGCGCGCGCCCTCGGAGCGGTTGCGCAAGTGGCGCAGGCCTTTCCAAAGCCCGCCCAACAGCAGCGGGACGATGGCGGCACCCAAGCCGACCAAGACGATGGTGTTCAGGTGTTCGCGGACCAGCGGCAGGTTGCCGAAGAAATAGCCCAGGCACACCAGCAGCACGATCCACAGCAGCGCGCCGACGACGTTGAAGAACTGGAAGCGTGCGAAGGTCATGTAGCCCACGCCGGCCACGAAGGGCGCGAAAGTCCGGACGATGGGAAGAAAGCGGGCAATGATGAGCGTCTTGCCCCCATGCTTCTCGTAGAACGCGTGGGTCTTGATCAGGGCTTCGCGGTCCAGGAAGCGGATATTCTGCGAAAAGACTTTCGGCCCGATGAAGCGGCCGACGAAGTAATTGACGGTATTCCCGCCGACCGCGGCCACGAGCAGCAGCGCAATGAGCAGCCCCAGGTGCATGCTGCCGGTCGCGGCGAACGCACCGGCGATGAACAGCAGGGAATCCCCTGGCAGGAATGGGACGACGACCAGCCCGGTCTCGGCAAAAATGATCAAAAAGAGAATCAGATAGATCCACGCCCCGTATTGGGCGACCCAGACGCCAAGTGTCTGGTCGATGTGGATCAGCATGTTCAGGAATTCGAGCATAGATGGCCGGACCTTTTTCGCGAGCGGGAAAACCGAAAGCACTATAGCCCACGCCTGCACGGTCCCGCTTGCCCCCGGCCGGTCCGATGCCCCGGCTCCGCCATCTGGGCGACCTCTATAATTCCTCCATGTCCGATCGCCGCCCCATCGCCCCCCTTCCCGACCTCCTGATCAGCCAGATTGCGGCCGGCGAAGTCATCGAGCGCCCCGCCTCGGTGCTCAAGGAATTGCTGGAAAACGCCATTGACGCCGGCGCGCGCGCCATCGACGTCAGGCTGGAAGGGGGCGGCATACGCCGGATCGCCGTCACGGACGACGGCTGCGGCATCCCGCCGGAAGAACTGCCGCTAGCGGTCGCCCGCCACGCCACGAGCAAAATCCGCTCGCTGACCGAACTCGAATCGGTCGCCTCCATGGGTTTTCGCGGCGAGGCGCTCGCCTCCATCGCCTCCGTGGCCCGCCTGACCCTCATCTCGCGCACGGCCGGCGCCGACCATGCCTGGCAATGGGAAAACGGCGACGTCGCGCCGGCCTCCGGCCCGCCGGGCACGACGATAGACGTGCGCCAGTTGTTCGACGCCGTCCCGGCCCGCCGCAAGTTCCTGAAATCGGAAGCCACGGAATTCGGCCATTGCGTGGAGGCGTTCCAACGGATCGCTCTGGCCCACTGCCACATCGCGTTCCGCCTGTTCCACCAGGACCGCGCCTACCAGCAATACTTGCCCGCCGACCCGGTGCGACGCATCCACGACGTGCTCGGGCCCGAATTCGCGCAGGGCGGCCTGCCGGTCCAGGCCGAAAGCGGCGCGATCCGCCTGCATGGCGTCGTATCCCGGCCCACGGCTTCGCGCGCGCGCGCCGACAAGCAGTATCTGTACGTCAATGGAAGGTTCGTGCGGGACCGCACGGTGAGCCATGCGATACGCACCGCCTATGCCGACGTTCTGCATGGCGATCGGCAGCCTGCCTACGTGCTCTTCCTCGATCTCGATCCCGCCGCGGTAGACGTCAACGTCCATCCGGCCAAACACGAGGTCCGCTTCCGCGACAGCGGCGCAGTGCACCGTTTCGTCTCCCAAATCGTCGGCCAAACGCTGGCCCATGCCGCGGGCGCGGCGCCGGATATCGCGCACGTACCGGCGGTGCCGCTTGCCGGCCAGGGGGCCGCAGCGCAAGCCGACCGATTCCCCGCTGGATCGGCGGATGCCGGCGATCCGCGCCTGGCTGCACCGGCCCTCGCCTCGGCGGCGCAACTGCCCTTCAGGCTCCACGATGCGGGCACGCCGGCCTACCGTCCTGACCTCGGCGCGCGTATCCTGGCACTGCACGAACCGGTGGCCCCGCGCGTCCCGTCGCCCGCTCCCGTCCCCATCCCCCAGGGCACCACGCCGCGCCCGCTTCCGGACGGCGAAGAATTCCCGCTCGGCATGGCGGTCGCGCAGATCCATGGCATCTATGTGCTCGCCCAGAACGCACACGGACTAGTGGTCGTAGACATGCACGCGGCGCACGAGCGCATCGTGTACGAGCAACTCAAGAACGCGCTCGACGCCCGGCGCATGCCCACGCAGAACCTATTGGTGCCGGTGGTTTTCCGGGCCTCGGAAAGCGACGTGGCGCTCGTGGAGGAACAGGAGGAGGCCCTTTCCAGCATCGGTTTCGAGCTGCGCCCGGCCGGTCCAGCCTCGATCGCGGTGCGTGCGGTTCCGGCGCCCCTGGCGCATGCGGACATCGAAACGCTGGCACGCGAAGTGCTGCGCGACTTCGCCGAGGTCGGCGCGACACGGCTGCTGACGGAACAACGCAACGAACTGCTCGCCACGATGGCCTGCCACGGCGCCGTCCGCGCCAACCGCCGCCTGAGCCTGGACGAAATGAACGCACTCCTGCGGCAGATGGAAGCGACCGAGCGCGCCGACCAATGCAACCACGGCCGTCCGACCTGGGTACAGCTCAGCGTGACCGACCTCGACCGGCTGTTCCTGCGCGGCCGCTGATCCCGACATGCCCCAACCCATGACCGATACGCAGCTTCCGGTGCTGTGTCTGATGGGCCCCACCGCGGCCGGCAAGAGTGCGGCCACCCTGGCCCTGGCCGAGCGCTGGCCCATCGAAATCATCAACGTGGACTCTGCCACGATTTACCGCGGCATGGACATCGGCACCGCCAAGCCTGGCGCCGCCGAACGCGAGCGCGTGGCCCAGCATTTGCTCGACATCCGCGACCCGGCGGAAACCTTCTCCGCGGGCCAGTTTCGCAGCGAGGCGCTGCGCCTGATCGCCGACATCCGGCGCCGCGGACGCATTCCCGTGCTGGCTGGCGGCACCATGCTGTATTTCAAGGCGCTCAGGGAAGGCTTGGACAGCCTGCCCCAAGGCGACGCACTCTTGCGTGCGCAGCTCAACGCCCGGGCCGCGGAAATCGGCTGGCCGGCCATGCATGCGGAACTGGCCAGGATCGATCCGGCCACGGCCGCGCGGCTTTCGCCCAACGACAGCCAGCGCATCCAGCGCGCGCTCGAAATCCACGCATTGACGGGCCAGCCGATGTCCGCGCTGCTCACCGGCCACCGCGGCGCCGCCGCTGCGCTGCGCACCGTAGACGTGAGCCTCGAGCCGTCCGATCGCGCGGGCCTGCACGCGCGCATCGAGCAACGCTTCGACGCCATGCTGGAGGCGGGACTGATCGACGAAGTGCGGCGCCTGCGTGCGCGCCGCGACTTGAGTCCAGAGCTTCCCTCGATACGCTGCGTCGGCTACCGCCAGGTTTGGAGCTATTTGGAGGGCACCATCCATGGCGCCGAGATGCGCGCCCAGGCCATCGCCGCCACCCGGCAATTGGCAAAACGCCAAATCACGTGGCTGCGCGCGCTTCCCGACAGGATAGTCGTGGATTGCCTGGCCCCGGACAGCATCGGGCGCCTCGTCGCCGCGGTCGCTCCCACCCTTGACGCCCAATTCGCTGCCCTAGGCTGAAAAAAAGCCGCCATGCCAACGGAAGGACGGCGGGCGAGGCGCGCGTGCGTCCCGCCTCTGGCCCTGCTATGCTCAATGCTGGCGCGGCCCTTTGCCGCGCTTTGCGCTTTCGACGAAACGATTCATGAACAGGTACTGGAGCCGCGTCACTCAGCAACTGACGCCCTACGTCCCCGGCGAACAACCGCAGATCGACGGACTGATCAAACTCAATACCAACGAGAATCCGTATCCGCCTTCGCCTCGCGTGCTGGAAGCCATCCGCGATGCAGCCGGCGAAGCGCTGCGACGCTATCCCGACCCCGAGGCCACGTCCTTCAAGGCGGCGGTAGCAAGCTTCCACGGAGTCCCGGCCGATCACGTTTTCGCGGGCAACAGCTCTGACGAAGTGCTGGCGCACGTTTTCGTGGGCCTGCTCAAGCACGACCTGCCGCTCCTCTTTCCGGACATCACCTACAGCTTCTACCCGGTTTACTGCGGGCTGTACGGCATTGAATACTGCACCGTCCCGCTAACGGCGGACCTCTCCATCCGCGTGCAGGATTACGGCATTCCGAACGGCGGGATCATCTTCCCCAACCCGAACGCCCCCACCGGCCGCCTGCTGCCGCTGGACGACATCGAGGCCTTGCTGAAGGCCCACCCGGACTCGCCCGTGGTCATCGACGAGGCCTATATCGATTTCGGCGGCACCTCGGCCGTTTCTCTGGTCAGGACCTACCCGAACCTGCTGGTGGTCCAAACGCTGTCCAAGTCGCGGTCCCTGGCCGGCCTGCGCGTGGGCTATGCCATCGGCCAGCCGCACCTGATAGAAGGCCTGGAGCGCGTCAAGGGCAGCTTCAACTCATACCCGCTCGACCGGCTTGCGATCGCCGGCGCCACGGCCGCGATGGAAGACGTCGCCTATTTCGAGCAGACCCGCCGCGCCATCATGGCGTCGCGCACGCGCCTGGCGGAACAGCTGGCGCAGCTCGGCTTCGAAGTACTCCCCTCGGCGGCCAACTTTGTCTTTGCGCGCCACCCGGCGCACGATGGTGCCGCGCTGTTCAGGGGGCTGCGCGAGCGCAAAGTGCTGGTGCGCCACTTCAAGCAGCCCCGCATCGACCAATACCTGCGCATCACCATAGGAACCGACGCGGAGTGCGACGCGCTGGTTGCGGCGCTGCGCGAGATCCTGGGTTAAGGCCACGGGGCCGGACGCCCCGGGCGCCAGAGGCGGGGCCCCGCTCGCCCCGCCGCTTCGTCAGACGACGACCGTTTGCGCGGCACCCGGCTGCTGCTCGACGATCTCGCCAATGCGGTAGACCGTCTCGCCCTGCGCGCGCAGGGTCGCCGCCACGGCGTCGGCCTCCTGGGCCGAGACCACGAGGACCATGCCGATCCCGCAGTTGAACACGCGATGCATTTCGGCATCGGCCACACCGCCCTCGCGTTGCAGCCAAGCGAAGAGCTCCGGCATGTTCCAAGCATCGCGGTGCAGGCGGGCAGCCAGCCCGGGCTGCAGGATGCGCGGCACGTTGTCCAGCAAGCCGCCGCCCGTGATGTGGGCCAGGCCCTTGATGTCGTGCTTGGCGATGGCCGCCAGCACCTGCTTGACATAGATGCGGGTGGGAGCCATGACGACGTCGCGCAGGGGCTGGCCGTGGAAATCCTGGTCCGGTTGGGCGCCGGCGCGCTCGAGGATCTTGCGGACCAGCGAGTAGCCATTTGAATGGGCTCCGCTGGAAGCCAGCCCCAGGACCGCGTCGCCGACCTGGATGCGGCGGCCGTCGATGGCCTTGGATTTTTCCACGGCGCCAACGGCAAACCCCGCCAGGTCATACTCGCCATCGGGATACATGCCCGGCATTTCGGCCGTTTCGCCGCCGATCAATGCGCATCCGGCCAGCTCACAGCCCTTGGCGATGCCGCCGATCACGGTCGCGGCCGTGTCCACCGAGAGCCGGCCGCAGGCGAAATAATCGAGGAAAAACAAAGGCTCGGCGCCCTGCACGAGAATGTCGTTGACGCTCATCGCCACGAGGTCGATGCCCACCGTGTCGTGCTTGTTCCACGAAAACGCGAGCCGCAGCTTGGTGCCGACGCCGTCCGTGCCGGAGACCAGCACGGGCTCGCGGTATTTCTTCGGCACTTCAAACAACGCCCCGAACCCGCCTATGCCGGCCAGCACCCCTTCGCGCAGGGTGCGCTTGGCGAGTGGCTTGATGCGTTCGACCAGGGCATCCCCCGCATCGATGTCGACGCCCGCGTCACGATAAGTCAAGGAAGAAGCGCTGGGTTGTTGTGCGGACATGGAATGGACCGAAAATAGTGGGTTGGGCTCGCCCCGGGGGCGCGTTCTCGTTCGCCGGGCGGGAGGAAGCGGTATCTCGTTTCTGGCCGGCGCAGGCCCGCCGCAGGCGGGCGCGACCCCGCGACGCGGGCGATCGCAGCAAAAAAACAGCCAGGGAACGCCTGAAAGCTATAATTTTACGATGATTGGTATTTCCACGCAGATCAAAGGGTCTTACGGCGGGAAGGATCCCGCCGGCCGCCCTGCGTCAGCTACGAACCGCGCTGCCGCATTTGCGTTTCTTTCCTGCCTGCGCAGCCTTGCCCGGCCCGACCTGTCGCCTTCCAACGCCATGATCGTCCGACGCTGCGGGTCTTATTAGCCGCATTTCATGAAGCAGTTGCTACTCGACGTGCTCGCCGCGCCGGCACCGACCCTGGAAAACTACGTCCCAGGCCCCAATACCGAGGCCCTGGAGACGCTGCGCACCTTGCCGCCGGGCCGCGCCGTGTACCTGTGGGGTCCCGCGGGCTGCGGGCGCACGCACTTGCTGCGCGCCTTGTCTGCGCATGCCGGGGCCGTCTACCTCGACAGCCGCAGCCCGGTGTCGGCCTACAAGCGCGCCGCCCAGCCCGAAGATGCCGAGGCCCGGCCCGGCCTAGTCGCGATCGATGACCTGCACCTGCTCGATGAAGCTCGCCTAGGCGCTGTCTTCACGCTATACAACCGATGGCGCGAGTTGACGGCGACGGACATGGCCCTGTCGCTGATCGTTGCCGGCGAACTGGCGCCGGGACAGCTGGAAATCCGGGAAGACCTGCGTACCCGGCTGGGATGGGACCTGGTATTCCGCCTGGATGTCCTGTCCGACGCCGAGAAAACGGACGCACTCATCCGGCAGGCCGCGAGCCGGGGGCTGAACCTCGCTCCCGAAGTGGTCAACTGGATCCTCACCCACTATGAGCGGGACATGCGGCAGCTGACCGCGTTGCTCGACGCGCTGGACCACTACTCCCTGGCAGCCAAGCGGCCTATCACGCTTCCGCTCTTGCGTGCCATGCTGGCCGAGCAACATCAATCATCCTCTCCACAACCGCATTCTTCGTTGTCATGACTCCCACGCAAGCGCCGCCCGCACGCCTCGCCCTGTTCGACCTGGACCATACGCTGCTTCCGCTCGACAGCGACTACCGATGGGCCGACTTCCTCGCCCGCAGCGGGCACGTCGGCGACCCCGCGGCGGCCTGCGCCAAGAACGAAGAATTGATGCGCCGCTACGACGCGGGCGAACTGACTGCCCTCGAATCGGCCGAGTTCATGCTCGGCCTGCTGGCGCAGAACACGCCCTACGATCTCGCGCGCTGGCACGAAGAATTCATGGCCCAAGTCATCCGGCCCGCCATCACCGACCAGGCCATCGCGTTGGTGCGTCGCCACCTGGAGGCAGGAGACCTGTGCGCCATCGCCACGTCCACCAACTCCTTCGTGACGGCACCGATCGCCCGCGCCTTCGGCATCCCGACCTTGCTAGCGACCGAACCCGAATACGTGGCCGGCCGCTTTACCGGCCGCATACAAGGCATTCCCTGCTTCCGGGAAGGGAAGGTGACGCGCGTCAACCAATGGCTGGCCGAACGCGGCTGGCAACTGTCTGATTTCCAGCAGTCTTTTTTCTATAGCGACTCGATGAACGACGTCCCGCTGCTCGAGGCGGTGACCGACCCGGTCGCCGCCAATCCCTCCGACACGCTGCGCAAGCTTGCGCGCGACCGTGGCTGGCGCATCATGGATTTGTTCGCATGATCAAGAAGCTCATCAGCAAACTCTTTACGCCACGGGCAGCGCGCCCCATCCTGAGCGTCCGGCGGCATGCACCGCAGCGCGTCCCGCAATCCAAGCATGGCATCGATCGCCGGCTCGTCTCGCGACATGCCATCAAGGTCTGCGACGTACTGCACGAGCACGGATACCAGGCCTACATCGTGGGCGGCGCGGTGCGCGACCTCATCGTCGGCGCCCAACCCAAGGATTTCGACGTGGCTACCGATGCCACGCCCGAACAAGTCCAGGCGCTGTTCCGCCGCGCCCGGATCATCGGCCGCCGGTTCCGCCTCGTGCACGTGGTGTTCGGACAGGAGATCATCGAAACGTCCACGTTCCGGGCGTCCAGCTCCGACGAGCAGACCACCGACGAGCACGGCCGCATCCTCCGCGACAATGTATTCGGCACCCTGGAAGAAGACGCGGCGCGCCGGGACTTTACGCTGAACGCGCTGTATTACGACCCGGCCACCGAGATCGTCATCGATTATCACAACGGCGTTGCCGACCTAAAGAAAAAAGTCATCAGCATCATCGGGGATCCGGCCAAGCGCTACCGTGAAGACCCGGTGCGCATGCTGCGGGGCATACGCTTTGCGGCCAAGCTCGGCTTCACCATCGCGCCGGCCACGCTCGCGCCGATCCGCGACATGGCGCATTTGATCGAGAATGTGCCGGCCTCGCGGCTGTTCGACGAAATGCTCAAGATGCTGACCTGCGGCCACGCGATGGACTGCCTGCGCCGCCTGCGCGCCGAAGGACTGCACAAGGGCCTGCTCCCGCTGCTCGACGTCGTGCTCGACCAGCCTGACGGCGAACGCTTCGTCGAGCTGGCGCTAGAACGCACGGACATGCGCGTGCGCAGCGGCAAGTCGGTCAGCCCGAGCTTCCTGTTCGCGGCGCTGCTCTGGCAACAGGTCAACCAGCGCTGGCAGCAATACCGGGCCGCTGGTGAACTCCCCATCCCGGCACTGGGCATGGCCGTGGATTCGGTATTGGACGACCAGACGGAAAAACTCGCCATACAGCGCCGCTTCGTCTCCGACATGCGCGAGATCTGGTTCATGCAGCCCCGCTTCGAGCGGCGGCAAAGCAAGGCCGCCTGGCGCATGCTGGAGCAGCCCCGCTTCCGCGCCGCCTGCGACTTCCTGCAGCTGCGCGCGGCCGCGGGCGAAGTGGACGCGCAGCTGGCGCAATGGTGGATGGATCTCGCGGACGCGAACGACGCCAAACGCGCCGCCATGCTGGACGAGCTGGCCAGGCAACCCCGTGCGTCCGGAGAAGGATCCGGCCGCAAACGCCGCCGGCGCAGCGGCCGTTCGCGTGCGGGCGGCGGAACCGAAGGCGGCGCCACGCCGGTGGCAGGATGAGCGACGCCGGCGGGCATACGGCATGGGTGGCGCTCGGCGCCAACCTGGGCGATCCGCTCGCCACGCTGCAACGCGCGCTCTCCGAGCTCGCAGCGCATCCCCACATGCGCCTGGAAGCCCGGTCGCACTTCTACCGCACCGCCCCCGTGGAATCGAGCGGGCCTGACTACGTGAACGCCGTGGTGCGCCTACGCACCGCGCTGGCGCCGCTCGACCTGCTCGACGCACTCCAGGGCATAGAACTAGCCCACGGACGCGAGCGGCCCTACCGGAACGCCCCACGCACGCTGGATCTCGACCTGCTCGCGTACGATGACCTCCAACTGGATACGCCCCGGCTCACCCTGCCCCATCCGAGGATGCACGCGCGCGCTTTCGTGCTGCGGCCGCTGGCTGACATCGACCCCGACCTGGCACTGCCACGGGGCCGCGTCCGCGATTTGCTCATGGCATGCGCAGACCAGGACGTCTCCCAGCTGGCCGACTAACCCGACCGTAGCAACGCTTGCTTACGCCGTTTCGGCCACATCCTTGCCTGGGGGACGCGATAACGCGTTATCCTGGCGGCAGGGCCATCCCCCGCGTGCTGCCATGAATCCGATACCTCTCTTCCCCCTCAGCCGGGCGCTCTACCCAGAGGGCATCCTACACCTGCGCGTCTTCGAAATCCGCTACCTCGACATGGTCAAACAGTGCATTGCCGAACAAAGCGAGTTCGGCGTCGTGCCGCTGCTGGCCGGCAACGAGGTCCGCACCCCCGAAGGGAAAGAAGTCCTCGCCGATTTCGGCACCATGGCGAAGATCGAACGCTGGGACGTGCCCATGCCGGGGCTCATGCAACTGCGCTGCGTGGGCACGACGCGTTTTCGCCTGCTCTCGAGCGAGCAGCGCAAGTACGGGCTTTGGGTCGGAGAAATCGAGTGCTTGCCCGATGATCCCCCGACACCGATACCCGAGTCCCTGCAACCCAGCGCCAACACCCTCGGACGCCTGATCGCCGACATGCAGCAAGAGCGGATACCGGTCGCCGAGATGCCATTCGCCCCGCCGTTCCGCCTGGACGAGTGCGGGTGGGTCGCCAACCGCTGGGCGGAGCTGCTGCCGCTCCTGCCGCCCCAGCAACGCCACTTGCTGGCCGACGGCGACCCGCAAAGCCGGCTGGGCCAGATCCAGGACATCCTGAAGCGACGGAAGCTACTGGTCGGCTGAAGGGTGCGGCGGGCGGCGCACGCCTATGGGCGCGCCCATCGCGACACTAGGCACCCCACCCAGACACGCGGCGTGCCGGCCCTTCTCAATGCGGCAACGGCTCCAGGCGCGGCGTAATGCCGCCTTGCGTCAGCCGCAGCTCCAGCGCGGCCCGCACTTGCGGCCATTCTTCTTCGATGATGCTGTACATGGCGGAGTCACGACGCCGCCCGTCCGGCATGATGCGATCCTTGCGCAGGATGCCTTCGAGCTTTGCGCCCAGCCTTTCGATGGCACGGCGGGATTGTGCATTCAGGGCATCGGTCTGCAATTGCACCCGCAGGCATCCCAGGTACTCGAAGGCATAGCGCAGCATCAGGTACTTGGCCTCGGTATTCACGAAGCTGCGCTGCCACGAGCCGGCGATCCAGGTATAGCCAATCTCCAGTTTGCGATGCGCGCGGTCGAGGCGGCAATAGCGCGTGCTTCCGACGAGCTTGCCCCCGTCGCGCAGGGTCGTCGCAAAAGGAATGGCCTCCCCGGCATCCCGCGCCGCCAGGGCGACATCGACGTAGTTCTGGGCCGACGCCAGGTCGGCCGGAATATGGGTATACGGCGTGCGCCAGACGTCGCCGTCACGCGCCGCCTCCGCCAGGCTGGCGGCGTGCTCTCGCGTCAAAGCCTCAAGCACGACCTTCTCGCCCGCCAGCGAAATCCGCAAGGCATCCATCCTCTCCCCCGGAAAAGCGATGCGCCATTGTAGAAGCGAGCGGCCGGCAACAGCGCAGAATCGGCTTCACTCGTCGAACAGCATCCGCCATTGCGCGAGCTTTTGTTCAAAGCTATGCAGGGCTGCAGCAGGCGAGGACGAGGGGAGCCGGTATACCCGGTATCCGTGGTCGGCCAAATGGCGGCCCAGCTTCCACGAGAGCCCGCCGTTAAAGCCTATGCGCGATACACGAGGCGCGTGCTCGCGCAGATATGCGGCGAGGGGATTGGCCTGCGCATCGGTGACGCTGGCGTCGAGGCTGCCTTGGCGGCGGCAACGGGCGACCACGTCCCAGATGCCTACGCCGCGCGCGAGCAACGTGCGCAATCGGTCCGGATACGGAAGCGCGGCGAGCTCGATGCCCAGGCAGGCACCGAGCAGGCGCCAGAACTGGTTCCGCGGGTGAGCGTAATACTGGCCCTGCGCCAGCGAGGCCACGCTCGGAAAACTGCCCAGGATGAGGATGGACGTCTCGCGATCCAGCACTGGCGGAAAACCGCTGAGCGCGCCGTCACCGTTCGTCGAGCGATCTGCCTTCATGGCGCTGCCGACTGGATCCGTCCCAACTCGGACGCCAGCGAGCGGGCCCATTTGCGGGCCGGCAAACCGTAGCGCCGTTCGACCTCCTCGGCCCGGGACAACAGTGTGGACGCGTCGACGGCGAGCGGTGGGCCCGCCAAGGCGATGGCCACGCGGTTACCCTCCTCGATCTCGGGCAGCATCAACACGCGTCCCTCGAACGCTTCTTCGAGATTGCGACGATTGAGTTCAAAACTTTCGTGCGCACCGAACAGGTTGACGGTCACCACGCCAGCCTGGCGCGCATGGGCGCTGACCACGCGGCGGCAGCCGCGGTAAAACGCCACAGAGTCGCGCACCGGGCCGCGCGCCTCATGGTCGTACAAGTCCACCATCAAGACGCGGCAGCTGCCGCGGTTGGCAATGTCCTGCACCCATTCGCCGGCGTCCGCGTGCGTCACAAGAAAACGTTCGTTCTGCTCCGGCAGCCGGAAATAGGCGTGGCATGCGGCCGTCACGCGGGGATTCCATTCGACGGCGTGCACCACGCTGTCGGTGTGCTTGAGGCAGAACCGCACCAGCGAACCGGCGCCCAGCCCTAGGGCGCCGATGGCCTCGGGGCGCTCTGGTGGTTCGAGGAACAACAGCCACGCCATCATCTGGCGCGTGTATTCGAGCACCAGCGAATACGGGCTGCGCACCTTCATCGCCCCTTGTATCCAGGGGCTGCCGAAATGCAGATACCGGATCCCGTCTTCTTCGGAGAAAGTGGGATCGTCGAGTTCGCTGGGGCCGGCCGAGGCGGGACGTATCCGCCCGGCGGCGCTGCGGCGACCGCGGCTCAAGACTGGCTCAGCAGCAGGCTGTTCATCCGGCGCACGAAGGCCGCCGGGTCTTCGAGGGTGGCACCTTCTGCCAGCAAGGCCTGGTCCAGCAATAGCTTGGCCCATTGCTCGAACGCTTCGTCCGGCGCGTCTTTGATGCGCTCGATCAACGCATGGTGCGGGTTGACTTCGAGGATGGGACGCGTCTCCGGCGTGGCCTGCCCGGCCGCCTTGAGCAGGCGCTGCAGGTGCTGGCTCATTTCGTGGGTGTCCACCACGACGCAGGCAGGCGAATCGACTAGGCGGAAAGTCACGCGCACGTCCTTGACCGCATCGCCCAGCGTTTTCTTCAGGCGCTCGACCACGGGCTTGAAGGTCTCGGAGACTTCTTCCTGCTGTTTCTTCTCTTCCGCGTCGGCCATCGCACCCAGGTCCAGCCCGCCTTTGGCGATGGAGACCAGCGGCTTGCCCTCGAACTCGCGCAAGAAGGACAGCATCCATTCGTCGATGCGGTCGGTCAGCAGCAGTACCTCGATGCCTTTCTTGCGGAAGATTTCCAGGTGCGGGCTATTGCTCGCGGCGGCGAACGTCTCGGCCGTGACGTAGTAGATCTTGTCCTGCCCTTCTTTCATGCGGGAGACGTAATCGGCCAGGGAGACGGTCTGCTCGGGCACGCCCTCATGCGTCGAGGCGAAACGCAGCAGCTTGACGATGCGCTCCATGTTGGCCGCATCCTCGCCCACGCCCTCCTTGAGCACCTGGCCGAATGTCTTCCAGAAGGTCGCATAGTCTTCCTTGCGATTCTCGGCCAAGTCTTCGAGCAAGCCCAGGACGCGCTTGGCGCTGCCCTCGCGGATCGCGCGCACGTCGCGGCTCTCTTGCAAGATTTCGCGGGAAACGTTGAGGGGCAGGTCGGCCGAATCGATGACGCCGCGCACGAAGCGCAAGTACGTTGGCAGGAGCTGCTCGGCGTCATCCATGATGAAGACGCGCTTGACGTACAACTTGACGCCGTGCTTCTGGGTGCGGTCCCAGAGATCGAAGGGGGCGCGCTTGGGTATGTATAACAGCTGGATGTACTCGGTGCGGCCTTCGACCCGGTTGTGCGTCCAGGCGAGCGGGCCTTCGAAGTCGTGCGCGACGTGCTTATAGAACTCGACGTACTGCTCTTCGGTGATGTCAGACTTGTTGCGCGTCCACAGGGCGCTTGCCTGGTTGACGGTTTCCTCTTCGTCCTTGGTCACGTATTCGGACTTCTTCTCGTCCCACTCCTCCTTCTTCATCCGGATCGGGATGGAGATGTGGTCGGAATACCGGCGCAGGATCTCGCGCAGCCTCCATGACGACAGGAATTCGTCCTCGCCTTCGCGCAGCGTCAGGATGATGTCCGTGCCGCGCTCGGCCTTCTCGGCGGGCGAAATCGTGAACTCGCCGTCGCCGGTGGACTCCCAGCGGATCGCTTGGTCCGCGGGCAGTCCCGCCCGGCGGCTGACGACGGTGACTTTCTGGGCCACGATGAAGGACGAATAGAACCCCACGCCAAACTGGCCGATCAGCTGGGCATCCTTCTGCTTGTCGCCCGTCAGTTGCTGGAAGAACTCACGCGTGCCCGAGCGGGCGATGGTTCCGAGATTGGCGATCGCCTCTTCCCGGCTCATGCCTATCCCGTTATCGGAAATCGTAATGGTGCGCGCAGCCTTGTCGAAGCCGACGCGTATCGCCAACTCCCCGCTGCCCTCCAATAGCTCGGGGCGGTCGATGGCCTCGAAGCGGAGTTTGTCGCAAGCGTCGGAGGCGTTCGAGACGAGCTCGCGCAGAAAGATTTCTTTGTTGCTGTACAGCGAATGAATCATCAAGTGCAGCAACTGCTTGACTTCGGTCTGGAAGCCCAGGGTCTCGGAGGTTTGTGCGGTCTGGCTCATGTCGTCGAAAGGCATCCTGCCCGCCCTGCACGGCGGCGGCCAGCGGCACGGCCGGCCGGGCCGCGGCGCCCGCGACGGACGGCGCAGGTGATGCACTGTGATGAAACGGAATGTTGTTGGCGGGCGACACGCCCTGGCCGCCACATGGGGGCGGCTAAAAATATTTCAAGTGTAGCCGGTCCGGATCAGGCGGCCAGGCGGCTGGTGGGAGGCACCCCGGCCATGAGGAATTCCATCTGGTCGGCCAGGATGCGGCGGTTGCGCAGGATCATGCCCTCCCAGCGATTGGGCCGGTAAGGCAGATAAAGCAGCGGCATCTCCGCCTGTTCCGGCGTGCGGTTGCCCTTGCGCTGGTTGCAGGCCCGGCAGGCGGTGACGACGTTTTCCCAGGTCGTGGTGCCCCCGCGGGACTCAGGGCGGACGTGTTCGATGGTGAGTTCCGACTCGGGGAAACAGCCGCCGCAGTAGCCGCAGATGTATCGGTCGCGCGCGAACAGCCGCTCGCGGCTGATGCTGATGGACGCCGCCCGGTCGCCGCGGAACTCACGGCCGCGCACGGCGATGATGCTGGCGGTGCTGACGGTGGAAACCTGCCCCGTCAACCGGTTGGTGCCGCCGCGGTAGGTGACCGTGGTTTCCCCCAGTTCCCATGCCACCCGGCCCGCGACGTGCAGGCTGATGGCCTTTTCGATGTCCACCCAGTGCACCGGCGTACCGGCCACATCGAGCGCGAGAACCAGATGCGCCACAGCGTCCTCCTCAACGGATTGCCTATCGCTATCTCTGACTGTTTTTTTATACAGCCCATCAATGACCAAATCAAGACAAGGCCGCGACGGGCAGGAGGGAGGTCAATCCCCGGGCGCCCGCACCAGCCAGCGGCCGTCACGCAGGATGCGGGTTTCGCCATGGCGCATGACGAAGAACTCCTCGGGCGGCACTTCGGCGTAACGCATGGCCCGGGCCAGTTCGTGCGGCGGCTGGTCCAGGGGCTCGTCGGTCAGCTCGAAGGTTCCCCAGTGGATGCCCACCGAGGCCTTGGCCCGCACCTCGCGATGCACCTGCACGGCTTCGGTCGGGTTCATGTGGTGGACGCGCATGAACCAACGCGGCGCATATCCGCCTATGGGCAGCGCCGCCAGGTCGAAGGGGCCGGCGCGCTCGCCGATGGTGGCGAGGTCCCGCGAATAGCCGAAATCGCCGCCGAACAGGAAATTAAAGGCCGGCTCCCGGGTCCGGACGGCCCACGCGCCCCACAGCGTCGCGCTGCGGTCGAAGGGGGTGCGGGCGCTCCAGTGCTGGACCGGCAGCAGCGTGAAGACGGCGTCGCCCACGATGGTCTGCCCCCACCAGTCCAAGGGCCGCAGGTCCACGGCCTCGGGCACATTCTTGCGGAACCAGACGTCCACGCCCAGCGGCACCATGAAGACCGGAGGCCCGCCCTGTTGCTTGGCAAGCGCCCTGACCGACGCGAGGTCGAGGTGATCATAGTGGTTGTGAGAGATGACCACGGCGTCGATCCGGGGAAGGTCCTCCAGCGCGACGCCCGGGGGCTGGTGGCGCTTGGGACCGGCGAAGCTGACGGGCGAGGCCCGTTCCGAAAAGATCGGGTCGGTCAACAAATTGAACTGCCCCAGCTGCACCAGTAGCGTCGAGTGGCCGATCCAGGTGACGCGCACCTCGGAAGACGGCTCCTTGAGCCACGCGACGTCGGCCACGACCGGGGTGAGCGACTCCTCGGGAGGATGCGGCAGGCCGCGCATCCAGCGGTCGAACTGCCACCGCCAGAAATCCACCTTGCCCGGGGTAGCGTGAGAGTACAGGTTGCGGAAACCCTGCTTGGTGTGATGCGGCTGGTTGGGATCGTAGTACGGATTGACCGGAGAGCATCCTGTCAACGCCCCCGCCACCAGAACCGCCGCCAGCCACTTGCCCATCATGATTTACAACACCGGCGACAACACGGGTTGCTTGGCCTTGACGTCGAGCAGCCTTCCCTTGCGTGCCCGCTTCCCGACGTAGGCTGCCAACGCCTCACCCGCGAGAATGTCTTCATAAGGCTTGTTGCGGTAGATGCCACTGACCCGCAACCCGCCTGGCCCGACCGGGACGGCCTGCGCCAGGCTGTCCTTGGCGTCGACGTCCATCAGCGTCGTGCCTCGGCCGCCGGCCGACAAGGTCTTGACCTCCGCGAGGCCGAACACCAAGAAGCGCCCCTTGGCCGACAAGAGCGCGAGCGACTCCGCCCCGTCGAACAGCGGCACCGGCCGCAGTGGCCGGTCGCCCGCATCGAGGGACATGAACTGCTTGCCGCCACGCTGGCGCGTCACCATGTCGCCCAGCCGCGTGATGAAGCCCATGCCGCGTTCCGTGGTCAGCAGCCAGCGGCCGTCGGCCGGCCCGGCGACCATGTGCTGGATATGGGTTCCCGGCTCCAGGTCGATGAGCGTCGTGACCGGAACCCCGTCCCCGCGCGCCGACGGCAATGCGTTGACCGCGACGGAATAGACGCGTCCGTTGCTGCCGATGGCGACCAGTGTGTCGGTCGTGCGGCATTCGAACGCGCCATAGAGGGCATCGCCGGCCTTGAAGGTGAACAGGCTGGCGTCGTGGCCGTGCCCCTGCCTGGCCCGCAACCAGCCCTTCTGCGACACGATGACGGTAACGGGCTCGTCGATGACTTTGGCCTCGACCGTGGCGCGCTCGGCGGCCTCGATGAGCGTGCGCCTGTCGTCGCCGTACTGCTTGGCATCGGCTTCGATTTCCTTGACGATGAGACGCTTGAGCGAAGACGGATTCGCCAGCAGGTCTTCCAGCTTGGCGCGCTCCTCCTTCAGGTCTTTCAGTTCCTGCTCGATCTTGAAGCCTTCGAGGCGCGCCAACTGCCGCAACCGCATCTCGAGGATGTCCTCGGCCTGCCGCTCCGACAGTTTGAAAGCCTGCATCAGCGCGGGCTTGGGCTCGTCCGATTCGCGGATGACCTGGATTACCTCATCCACGTTCAGGTAGACCACCATGCGGCCTTCGAGCACGTGGATGCGGTCGAGCACCTTGTCCAGCCGATACCGCGAACGCCGCGTGACGGTTTGCGTACGGAACGCCAGCCACTCCTCGAGGATCTCGCGCATGGATTTCTGGCGCGGACGGCCGTCATTGCCAACCGCCACCAGGTTGATGGGCGCGCTGCTCTCCATCGACGTATGCGCCAGCAGGGTGTTGATGAATTCGTCCCTGTCCACGCGCGAAGTCTTGGGCTCGAACACCAGGCGCACCGGCGCGTCCTTGCCGGATTCGTCGCGCACCGTATCGAGCAGGCCGAGCAGCGCCGCCTTGGTCTGCTGCTGCTCGGCGGTCAGGCTCTTCTTGCCGGCCTTGATCTTGGGATTGGTGAGCTCCTCGATTTCCTCGAGCACCTTCTGGCACGACGTCGCCGGCGGCAGCTCCGTCACCACCAGTTGCCACTGGCCGCGCGCCATTTCCTCGAACTTCCAGCGTGCACGCACCTTGATGGAGCCGCGGCCGAGGCTGAAGATCTGCGCGATCTCGGACTGGGGCGTAATGATCTGCCCACCCCCAGGGTAATCGGGGCCGGGCAGCAATGCGTAGAGCTCTTCGTCCGGGAGCTTGGGGTTCTTCAACAGCGCGACTGCCGCCTGGGCGACCTCTCGCAGGTTGTGGGGCGGGATCTCCGTCGCCATCCCCACCGCGATGCCCGACGCGCCATTGAGCAGCACCATGGGCAAGCGCGCAGGCAGCTGCTTGGGCTCCTGGTGCGAGCCGTCGTAGTTCGGGACGAAATCGACCGTGCCTTCGTCGAGCTCGTCCAGCAGAAGGCGGGCGATAGGGGTGAGCCGGGCCTCGGTATAACGCATGGCGGCCGCGCCATCGCCGTCACGCGAACCGAAGTTGCCCTGGCCGTCGATGAGCGGATAGCGCAGCGAAAACGACTGCGCCATGCGCACCAGCGCATCGTACGCGGCCTGGTCGCCGTGCGGGTGATATTTGCCGAGCACGTCGCCCACGACGCGCGCCGACTTCACGTGCTTGGCGTTGGGGCCCAGCCCCATGGCCTGCATGGCGTACAGGATGCGCCGCTGCACCGGCTTCTGGCCGTCGCTCACATCGGGCAGCGCGCGCCCCTTCACTACCGACACTGCATAATCGAGATAGGCCTGCTCGGCGTAGCGCGCCAGCGTGATCGCGTCGTCGCCGCCCGGCGCCTCGAACAAGCCGGGTTGTCGTTCATCCGTCATTAAATATCCACCTCGGCCAAGTCACCTTTTTCTTCCAGCCACGAACGCCGCTGTGCGGCCTCGCCCTTGCCCATCAACATGTCGAAGATGCGCGTGGTCTCCTCGGCGCTGAGATCGCCGTAGCCCACCGGCAGCAGGCGCCGGGTATCAGGGTTCATCGTGGTTTCCCAAAGTTGCTCGGGGCTCATCTCGCCCAGGCCCTTGAAGCGGCTGATGGTCCAGGACCCTTCGCGCACGCCCTCCTTGCGCAGCTTGTCTTCCACCGCGGCCAGCTCGCCCTGGTCCAGGCAATAGAGCTTGCGCGGCGGGCGCTTGCCCTGCGCCGGCACGTCCACCCGGAAAAGCGGGGGACGCGCGACGTACACGTGGCCGGCTTCGACCAGCTTCGGGAAATGGCGGAAGAACAGCGTGAGCAGCAGCACCTGGATGTGCGAGCCATCCACGTCGGCATCGGACAGAATGCAGATGCGGCCGTAGCGCAGGCCGGAAAGATCTGGATCGTCTCCCGGGCCGTGCGGATCGACGCCTATCGCCACGGCAATGTCGTGGATCTCATTGTTGGCGAACAGGCGGTCCCGTTCGACTTCCCATGCGTTAAGCACCTTGCCGCGCAGCGGCAGGATGGCCTGGAATTCTTTGTCGCGGCCCATCTTGGCCGATCCGCCGGCCGAATCCCCTTCGACCAGGAAGACCTCAGTGCGCGAGACGTCGGTGCTTTCACAGTCGGTGAGCTTGCCAGGCAGCACCGCCACGCCCGAACTCTTGCGCTTTTCGACTTTCTGCGTGGCCCGCACGCGCGACTGCGCCTGCCGGATGACGAGCTCGGCCAGCTTCTTGCCGTACTCCACGTGCGAGTTGAGCCAGAGCTCCAGCGCCGGCTTGCAAAAGCCGCCCACCAAGCGCACCGCATCGCGGCTGTTCAGCCTTTCCTTGATCTGGCCCTGGAATTGGGGATCGAGCACCTTGGCCGAAAGGACGAAGCTCGCCCGGGCGAAGACGTCTTCGGGCAGCAGCTTGACGCCCTTGGGGCTGAGGTTGTGCAGTTCGATGAAACTCTTGACCGCGTTGAACAGGCCGTCGCGCAGTCCTGCTTCATGCGTGCCGCCCGCAGGCGTGGGGATTAGGTTGACGTAGGACTCCCTCACCACGTTGCCGTCTTCGGTCCAGGCCACGACCCATTGTGCGCCCTCGCCTTCGGAAAAGCTCTCGTGGTCGGCGCCGGCATATTGCTCCCCTTCGAACAGGGGAATCAGCAGTTCTGCACCCGCCAGGGCTTCGGTCAGGTAGCCGCGCAGGCCCTGCTCGTAAAGCCAGCTTTGCGTCTCGCCCGTTTTTTCCACATGGAGCGTCACCTTCACGCCGGGCAACAGCACGGCCTTGCTGCGAAGCAGGCGGGTCAGCTCGCCGAGGGGGATGACGCTACTGTCGAAGTACTTGGGATCGGGCCAGCAGCGCACGCGGGTGCCGCTCTTCTTGCGGGCGGGATCGGAAACCTGCGCAAGTTCCTCGACCACGTCGCCGTGCTCGAAAACCAGCCGGTGCGCCTGGCCGTCGCGCCAGACGGTCACTTCGAGCCTCGACGACAAGGCATTGGTGACGGAGACGCCGACGCCGTGCAGGCCGCCGGAAAAGGAATACGCGCCGCCGCCCTGTTTGTCGAATTTGCCGCCGGCGTGCAAACGCGTGAACACCAGCTCGACGACGGGTGCGTTTTCTTCGGGATGCATGCCCACGGGTATGCCCCGGCCTTCATCCTCCACCGTCACGCTGCCATCGGCGTGCAGCGTGACCTGCAGGTGCTTGCCATAGCCGGCCAGGGCCTCGTCCGCTGCGTTGTCGACGACCTCCTGCACGATGTGCAGCGGGTTTTCGGTTCGCGTATACATGCCCGGGCGCTGTTTGACGGGCTCCAACCCCTTCAGCACCCGGATGGAAGCTTCGTTGTAACGAGTAGCCAAGTTTTCCCCAGCAACTGAAAAATGAAGGCCTATTGTACGGAGGGACGAAAACCTGGCCCCGCCGTACCGGATGCGCCCACCTCAATAGCCGCACAGGGCCATGAGCGCATCCCAGCCGACCACCAGTTCGGGTCGCAAATAGCCCAGGAAGGCTACCGCAAGCACGGCGCCCAGCAAAGTATAAGCAAGCAGCGCGCGCCATCTCCCACGAATAAAACGGCCGGGAAAGCGGCTGCTCGGCGGCTTCATGCGGCCGTCCTCGCCGGTACGAGGGCCTGCTCGCGCACTGGCAGGCAAAGCGCTGCGGCGACCAAGCCCAGCCCAACGGACAACCACCAGACCACGTCGTAACTGCCCGTCGCCACGTACAGTTTGCCGCCCAGCCACACGCCGACGAAACTGCCGATCTGGTGGCCGAAAAACACGATGCCAGACAGGGTCGCGGCATAACGCATGCCGTAGATTTGGCCGACGAGCCCCGTCGTCAGGGGAACCGTGCCCAGCCACACCAACCCCATCAGCGCCGAGAACACGTACAGCAGGGCCGGCGTAAGCGGCAGGAACAGGAGCAGCAAGATCGCGGCCGAGCGCGTCGCGTACAGCAAGGCGAGCAAATGCTTCTTGCTGTGGCGTCCGCCCATCCTGCCCGCCCAGTATGACCCGATCACGTTGAACAAACCGATCAGGGCGATGGCCATCGCGCCGCTGGATGCGTTCAGGCCACCATCGACGACAAAGGCGGGAAGGTGGAGAGTGATGAAGGCGGTGTGGAACCCGCACACCGCGTAGCTCCAGAACAGGAAATGGTAGGAGCGATCACCGAAGGCTTCGCGCACGGCGGCACCCAGGGACTGGGCGCCGGCCACATGTGCGGGCCGGCCGGTCAGCCGGGAAGCCAGGGGCAGCGCCAGCAAGATCATGGCGGACAAAGCCCACAGCGCCCCGGTCCAGTCGAATCGGTCGATCAGCCATTGGCCCACCGGCGTCACGACGAACTGCCCCATCGAGCCCCCGGCACTGGCAAAGCCCATGGCGGTACTGCGTCGTTCCAGCGGCACGGCGCGCGCCACGACGGGAAGCAGTACCGCGAACGTAGTACCCGCCTGGCCCAGGCCCACCAGCACGCCCGCGCTCAGGTACAGCATGGGCTCGGAGCTCGCATAGCGCGTGCCGATGAGCCCGAGCGCATACAACGACGCGGAAATCACGATGGTGCGGCCTGACCCCCACTTGTCCGCCACCGACCCCATCAGGATCGCAGACAGGCCCCAAACCAAATTTTGGATGGCGAAAGCAAGGGAAAAAACGTCGCGCCCCCAACCGTGCGCCAGCCCCATGGGCTGCATGAGCAAGCCAAAGGTGGCGCGCGCCCCCATGGAGAACAACAGGACAAAGGACGCGTACACGACGACGCGGTCGACGGAGACGGAGGAGGGGCTGTGGTTGGGCGATGACATGAGAGGATGACCTAGCTGCCATGGCGGCGCGTTGGAGGCCGGCGCCTGTGAGCCATGGTCTCCAGGATTGTAGCGTCGGGGCAGTTCGCCCGCCGCCCCGGAACCGCCGGGGAAGGCGGCCCTGCCCCGGTCTCGTATACCAATATGACG
>NZ_JADGHH010000011.1 GCF_019689535.1 Pigmentiphaga sp. | reverse complement strand
ATGGGAGGTTACGCGAGCTTCGCCGAGACAACAGAGGCCGAGTTCGATGACCTGATGGCGGTCCATTTCAAGGGACCTTTCTTCCTGACCCAGGCCCTGCTGCCGTTGATCGCCGACGGGGGCCGCATCTTGAACGTGTCGTCGGGCTTGGCGCGCTTCGCATTGCCCGGCCATGCAGCCTATGCAGCGATGAAAGGCGCCGTTGAAGTGTTGACGCGCTATTTGGCCAGGGAGCTGGGGCCGCGGCGGATTGCGGTCAACGCCATCGCACCGGGGGCGATCGAGACGGACTTCGGAGGCGGCGCCGTCCGCGACAACAAGGCGCTCAACGACTATGTCGCCTCGCTCACGGCACAGGGGCGAGCCGGCCTGCCCGATGACATTGGCGCCGCGGTTGCCGCGCTGCTGAGGCCGGACAATGGCTGGATGACGGGGCAGCGCGTGGAGGTGTCGGGCGGGATGTTGCTGTAGGCCCGCCCGGGCGACGGGTTAGGGGGCGGCCCGGCTTTCCGCGCCAGGGGGCAACGCTGCAGCGAGCGCGTCCTTTTGCTGGGCTTGTTCTGCCGGAGCGCAGGCTGCCAAGGCTTCGGCGAGCGTGCCCACGAGGTTCTCGCGCCCGATCAAATCCACGATCATCGCCTTCTCGAGCTTGCCCCGGACGCGGCTGTTCGCCTCGCTCAGCATGACACGCACGCCGCGCCGCTGCATGTCGCGTATGACACCCTCCAGTGTCTGCAGGCCGGTCACGTCGATGAACGGTACCCAGCGCAGCCGGATGATCAGCACACGCGGGTCGGTGTGGGTGGAGGCGAGGGCTTGTTGGAAGTTCTCGACCGCGCCGAAGAAAAGCGGTCCTTCCACCGCGTAGACGAGTACACCCGGCGGCGCATCTCCGGCGTTCGACGCAATCAACTCGCGGCGGAGCTCGTCATCGCCGACCTGCTGGACGCCCACGCTGGCCGCCATGCGGCGTAGGAAGTGCAGCGTCGCGAGAATGACGCCGATGTTGACTGCCACGACCAGGTCGGCGAAGACAGTCAGGCCGAAGGTCACGAGCAGGATCACGACATCGGCGCGCGGGGCGCGGCGCACCATTTTCACGAAATGCCGGGCCTCGCTCATGTTCCAGGCAACGACGAACAGGATGGCCGCCAGCACGGCGAGCGGGACATGTTCGGCGAGCGGCGCCAGGAACAATACGATCAGCAGCAGCGTGAGCGCATGCACGATGCCGGCGAGCGGACTGTTGCCACCGTTGCGGATGTTCGTCGCTGTGCGGGCAATCGCGCCGGTTGCGGCGATGCCGCCGAACAGCGGCGCGGCCAAGTTAGCAATGCCTTGGCCGATCAGCTCCTGGTTGGAGTTGTGGCGGGTGCCGGCCATGCCGTCAGCCACCATGGCCGACAGCAGGGATTCGATGGCGCCCAGCATCGCGATCGCGAAGGCGGGGCCGACTAGCTCGATCACCCTGGGAAGCGTGACTTCGGGCAGCGTGAGCGAGGGCAGGCCGGTGGGGACACCCCCGAAGGCAGTGCCGATGGTCGCGACGCCTTCGAACTTGAATGCCGCCATCAGCACCGTGGCGAGTACGAGGGCGACCAAGGGTGCGGGTACCCGGCGCAGGGGCCGGATTTTGGGAGAGACGATGAGCACCGCCAGGCTGAATAGCGCCAGCGCCGTGGTGGGTAGGTGGAGCTGGGGAAAGGCAAGGATGAGATGCCACAGTTTTTGGTGGAAGTGATCCCCGGTGACGGCTGGCAGCCCGAAGAAATCTTTCCACTGTCCCACCCAAATGATGACGCCTATGCCCGCCGTGAAGCCGACGATGACGGGCGCGGGGATGTACTTGATGACCGATCCCAGGCGTGCCACGCCTAGCAGAACCAGGATGCCGCCGGCCATGAAGGTTGCGATCTGCAGGCCGCTCACGCCGTGTTTGGCGACGATGTCCGCAAGAATGACGATGAAGGCGCCGGTTGGCCCGGCGATCTGCAGGCGGCTGCCCCCGAATATGGAGACGGCCAAGCCCGCCACGATGGCGGTGTAGAGCCCTTGCTCCGGCTTGACGCCGGATGCGATGGCGAATGCCATGGCGAGGGGCAGGGCCACCACGCCGACGATAACGCCGGAAATGATGTTGGGCAACCAGTTCTGGCGACTGAGCAAACCGGCCCGATGGGCCTCGAGCAGAGCAATCACGATGGTTCTGGCAAGAATAGGTGGACTCCACGCGCCCAAAAGGGCGCGGCCCTTTATTGCGTGATTGTAAGACTAAGGTATGCGCCGGGCTTGGAACGGGTATGCGGCTTGCTGCCGTGTCTGCTCCAGGCGACGCTTTGTGCCAGCCGCCGTCCATGAAGGAGGTTTAGCCATGCCTGCCAAATCCAAAGCCCAGCAGCAGGCCGCCGGCATCGCGTTGGCGGCGAAGGAAGGCGAAAAGAAAGTCGCCGATTTGAAGGGGCCGGCCAAGTCTATGTATGAGTCCATGAGCAAGAAGGAACTACGCGACATGGCGGCCACCAAGACCAAAGACAAGCCCAAGCACAAGGGCGAGAAGGCCTGAACGCATCGACTGGAAAAACGTCCGCGGGACGTTTCCCGGAATAAACGCTTGATCCAACGACGCGCCGTTCGCGCTGCCTCGGCTCCATGTGTGCAGGGAGAGACGGCATAAAAAAAGCCGTCTCCGACATGGAGTCGGAAACGGCTCGGACTGCTGCGGCAAATGCTGGGTAGGCGCTGGCGCGTCGGGAGGTGGCTGGGCCCGAAGGCCAGGGCCGCCTTACTCGTCAGCCTTGATCCCTTCGGCGCGGATCAGGTCGCCCCACTTCTTCGCGTCTTGGCGAATCAGCGCTTCGAACTCCTTGGGCGAGGTGGGAGACAGTTCCACGCCTGTGGTTGCGGCGTAGTTTTTCAGCTCCTCCGAAGCCAACACCTTGCGCACGGCGGCGTTCAGCGCTTCCACTTTCTCGGCCGGCGTATTCCTAGGCGCAAACACGCCGTACCAGTTGTTGGCATAGACGTTGGGGATGCCGAGTTCGTCGAAGGTCGGCACGTCGGGCAGCAAGGGCGAGCGCTTGGGCGCGGCGATGGCGAGCGGCCGCGCCTTGCCGGCCTGGATGTTGGACATCAGGCCGGAGATGTCGCCAATGAAGCCATCCACTTGTCCGCCGATGGTGTCGGTGATGGCGGGTGCGGCACCCTTGTACGGCACGTGCAGGATGTTGCCCTTGGTGGACAGCTTCAACTGTGCGATGGCCATGTGTGGCATGCTGCCGATGCCGGACGAGCCCATGGTGACGCCTTTGGGCGTCTTGGCGCGCTCGACGAATTCCTTGGCTGTCTTGGCGGGATGGTTAGGCCCCACGATCAAGACTTCGGGCGTGGAGATCAGGAGGGAGATCGGGGCGAAATCCTTGACCGGATCGTAGATCAGCTTGGGATAGAGCGCGGGATTGATGGAGATTGCGCCTACTGAGCTGAGGAAAAGCGTTTGGCCATCGGGGCGCGAGCGCGCCACATGGTTGGCAGCGATAGCGCCGTTTCCGCCGGGCTTGTTTTCGACGACCACGGTTTGCTTGAGTTCTTTCTCCAGTTGCGTGGCCACTACCCGTGCGAGCGAGTCGGCGGGGCCGCCGGCCGGGAACGCGACGACGAGGCTCGTGACGGATTGGGCATGCGCGCCCAGGGCCGCCATGCCCAGCACTGCCGCGGCGAGCGGGCGAAGGATGAGGGGGGAGCGAAGGTTCGACATGTGTACTCCTTTTATGGTTTTGACTGTCCGCCGCGCAGGCGTTCAGCCTCCAGGTGCGCCTTGCGTGTTGACGAAGAGCGAATAAACGGAAGTGCAGGACGCCATGAACAGGCGGTTACGGTGCTTGCCTCCGAAACAAAGGTTGGCGCAGCGCTCGGGTAGGGCGATGCGACCCAAGAGTTCTCCTTGGGGCGAGAACACGCGCACGCCGTCGAGTTCGGGCGTGCCCATGCCCCAGCCGCACCAGAGGTTGCCGTGTATGTCCACGCGGAAACCGTCGGGCGTGCCGTCGGCTGCATCGAATAGGACGCGCTGGTTGCCCAGGCGCCGGCCGTCGTCCGAAACGTCGAATACCAGGACGTTGCGAGGGCGCGAGCGCGACTCGATCACGTACAGGTGTTTCTCGTCTGGAGAGAAGGCCAGGCCGTTGGGACCGTTGACCGTGTCGCACACGAGTGAGAGTTCGCCGCTGACTGGGTCGATGCGATAGATCGCGGCAGGCAATTCCTGCTCGGCCTTTTCGCCTTGGTAGTAGCCGACGATGCCGAAGGGCGGGTCCGTGAACCAAATCGAGCCGTCGGACTTGACGACGACGTCGTTCGGGGAGTTCAGCCGCTTGCCTTGGTAGCGATCGGCCAAGACCGTGATGCGGCCGTCGTACTCGGTGCGGGTCACTCTCCTTCCCAGGTGTTCGCAGGTGACGAGGCGGCCCTGGCGATCCCGCGTATTGCCGTTGGCGTAGCCGGACACCGGGCGCCATACGTGAGTCTGGCCTGTCACCTCGTCCCAGCGCATGATGCGGTCGTTCGGGATGTCGCTCCACAACAGATAGCGGCCGTCGCCGAACCAGACCGGTCCTTCGGCCCAGCGGCAGCCCGTGGCGATGCGTTCGACCGCCGCCAGCGGAAGCACTAGGTGCTCGAAGCGCGGGTCCAGCGCGATGACGGCCGGGTCGGGATAGCGGACGGGGGGGTTAGTCGCAGCGTGCACTCATGCCTCCATCGACCACGATTTCCGTGGCGGTGATGAACCTGGCCTCGTTCGAAGCCAGGAAGAGGGCGGCGTTGGCTGTGTCCAGCCCGTCGCCCATGAATGGCAGCGGGATGCGGGCCTGCCGCTGCGCCAGCAATTTTTCGACGTCGCCGCCGGCGCGTTGGCCGGCCAGGCGGGCTTCGACCATGGGCGTGTGCATCTGGCCGGGAATGACGGTGTTGCAGCGGATGTTTTTCTTGGCGTACTCCAGCGCCACGACCCGCGACAGCTGGATGACGCCTGCCTTGGCGCTCGAGTAGCCCACTTGGGGCGAACCGGTCCAACGTATGCCCGAAGTGGAAGAGATGTTAACGATCGCGCCGCCGCCTTGTTCTTCCATCAACGGGATGACGTGCTTGCAGCAAAGATAGACGCTCTTGAGGTTGAAGTCGATCTGCGCGTCCCAGGTTTCTTCATCCAGGTCCACCGGCCCGCCCTTGCGCGAGCCGCCCACATTGTTGACCAGGATGTCCACGCCGCCATAAGTGTCCACGCAAGCTCGCACCATGTCGCGGATCTCGTCGGACGACGTGACGTCGGCGCGCCAGATGGAGATTTCGCCTCCGATCTCGCGGACGCGCGCGACAGTTTCTTCCATTGCGGCGAGGTCGCGGTCCACCGCGAACACGCGGGCGCCCTCCTGCGCAAAACGGTAAGCGATGGCGCGCCCATTGCCCCAGCCCGGGCCGACGCTGCCTGCGCCGGTCACGATGGCCACTTTGCCTTCCAGTCGACCTGTCATGTCTCGTCTCTCGTCGTTTTCTTACAAGGAAATGGGAATCAACTGCCGAACTCGATGGTGCTGCCGTCCGGGGGCGGAATGTCGAAGGCGTTGATCGTCATCGAGATTAGCGTGTAGTAGCCCGCCATCCCGACCAGGTCCACGACGCCGTCGGTGCCCAGCACCTCAACCGCTTCGGCATAAAGCGCATCCGAAACCTGGCGGGTTTCCACCAGTTCGCGCACGAAGCGGTAGACCAGCGATTCATCGCGCTCGCGAAACTCGGGGGTCTGACCCTTGCGGATGCGTTCTGCCACGTCGGCCTCGATGCCGGCCTTCAGCGCGATGGGGTGATGGGCCCACCATTCGTAGGGCGCGCGCCAGAGCGCCGCCATGGTGAGTATGGCCAGTTCCGACAAGCGGGGCGGCAGGCTCGAGTCGTAGCGGCAGTATTGGCCGAGGGCCTGAGCGTGTTCGGCCAGGCCGGGCCGGTGCAGCCAGATGGCCAGCGGGCCGCGCACCGTTCCGCGCGGTCCACTGGCGATGGCCTCGTAGACGCGGCGCTGATGGTCGGTCAGATGCCCGGGGTCAGGCGGGTTCAGTCGGGGCATGGTCGGGTCTCCTGTTCGTCGCGCGGGCGGTCTCAGTCCGCGAATCGGTAGAGTTGGTGCGGGTTGTCCACGAGAATCCGCTGTCGTACCAGCGGGTCTGGACATAAGCGCAGAAAGGTGTTGAGCAGCTCGCCATCGTCAGGCATCTCGCCGCGCACGTTGGGGTGCGGCCAGTCCGTGCCCCACAGCAACCGCTCGGACATGGCCTCGAGCAGCGCCGCAACCAGGGGCTCGCCGTCGCTGAACGGGCGCACGCCGCTGCTCGAGGTGCGATCGATGCCGGAAATCTTGACCCAGGCGCGGGGGTGGTCGCGCAGCGCCAGCACCGCTTGGAACTCCTCGCTGCTGGGGCCGGCGGCGGCAGCCACGCGGCCCATGTGGTCGAGCACGAAGGGCACCGGAAGCGTCCTGAGCTTGGGCAGCAGCCCGCCGAGCGACGCCTGGTCTGAATGGATGCAGACGTGCCAGCCAAAGGGAGCGATGCGCGGCACGATGGCCGAGAGCTCCTCCCAACCCGCATTGGCCAGGTGAGAGACGAAGTTGAAACGCACGCCGCGCACGCCGAGGCGGTCGAGCTCGGCGATGCGCGCTTCGTCCGTATCCGCGTCCAGCAGCACCACGGCGCGATAGCGGCCGGCCCCGCGCCGCAGGGCGTCCAGCGTGACGGAAAGGTCCGTGCCGTGGCAGCCGGGGTGCACGATGACGCCGCGTTCGAAACCCAGCTTACGGTGCAGCGCGAGCAACTGCTCGAACGGCGCGTCGGGCGGGGTGTAAGGCCGGTCCGCCGCATACGGGAATATCGCCGCCGGGCCGAACACGTGGAAATGGGTGTCGCACGCCTTTGCCGGCAGGGCTTGGCCAGGAGGCGTGATTTCGCTCAAGGGAGGGGCACAGTCGTACATGACGCAGTCGGAGCTGACGGAATCTCGCATCATGCGGAACCGCGGCCTGCCTAGCAATGCGTCCGCGTTGACTTCTGATATAGAAAAAACGTATACCATTGCGCCATGGACCTCCGCCAAATCCGCTACTTCATCATGGTGTGCGAGATGCGCAGCCTCTCCCGCGCGGGAGACGTGCTGGGCGTTTCGCAGCCCTCGCTCAGCCGGCAGATCCAATTGCTGGAGGCGGAGCTGCGCCATCATCTGCTGCGGCGCACGGGCCGGGGCGTGGAGCCGACCGAGGCCGGCCTGCGGTTCCTGGAGCACGCCAAGGCGATCGATGCTTTGGCCGCGCACGCCAAGAAAGACATGCATGCGTTCCGGTCGCCGGCCCAGGATAAGGTGCGGCTCGGGATGCCGCATCGCGTGGCGCGAAGAATGGCGCCGCACATCGTGCAGGCTTTCCGCAGGATGCATCCCAACGCGGCCTTGACGCTGGCCGAAGGGCTGAGTTCGGAAATGAATGAATGGCTGGTCAAGGAGCGGGTCGACTTGGCGCTGATCTACGATCCGCCCGCTTCTTCCTTGGTTCGGTATGAGTCCATCTACCGCGAGGACTTGGTGCTCGCCTATGGCAAGGGATGCCGTCCTGTCCCCCCGCCGGTCGTGCGGGCGCGCGACCTAGGACAATACCCGCTGGTGCTGCCGAGCGCGCCCAACACCATACGCGCGCTCGTGGATCGCACTTGCCGGGAGGTCAACGTCACCCTGAACATCGTCGCGGAAGTCGACGTAGTCCACACCATCCTCGAAACCATGACCGAGGAAAGCATGTTCACCATCATTCCGCGCTCGGCGCTGGGCGATATGCAGGGGCAGGACTACCTGACTTTCTCCGCCATTGCGGAACCGACCATCATGAACAACCTCACGCTGGCGACGCTGGCGGGCGGGCCGCTGCCGCCCCTGGTCGAGGCGACGGCCCGCATCATCCGGGAGCTCGACATCGCGAAGCTGTTCGCGTGATCGAGCCCGGGCGCATTACAAGGCTTCGGCCGGCCCGAAGAACTCATATCGCGCCTGCGATTCGGGCACGGCGAGTTCTTTCAGGTACTGCTTGACGTTGCGCATGAACGGCTTGGGCCCGAGGAAATACACGTCGATGTCCCGCTCCCGGGGCAGCCACTGGGCGAGTCGCTCCTTGCTCAAATACCCGACGGCATCGGGCTTGGGCGCCGCGTCGCTGTGCTGGTCGTAGCAATAGAAGCGCTTGAGCTGCGGGAACTGCACGATTGTCTTCTCGATGTAGTCCCGGAAAGCATGGACCGCGTGGTTGCGCGCGCAGTGAATGAAATGGATGGGGCGCGACGAGTGCAGGGCGGCCTGGAGCATGGCCAGCGTTGGCGTGATGCCCACCCCGCCGCTGATCAGGACCAGGGGTTTGTCGCTTTCCTGCAGCGTGAAGTTGCCGGCAGGCGGATATAGCGCCAGGACGTCGCCTTCCCGGACGCGGTCGTGCAAATGGTTGGACACGATGCCGTTGGGTTGGCGTTTGACGCTGATGCGGTATTCGACGCCGTTGGGTGCGGCGGAAAGCGAGTAATTGCGGCGGTATTCGGCGCCGTCGATCAGGATTTTCAGGCCGATGTACTGGCCGGGTTGATAGTCCCGCAGCGGGCCGCCGTCGACGGGAACGAGATAGAACGACGTGATTTCCGCGCTCTCGCGCTCCTTGCGGGCGACGCGGAAGTCGCGCGTGCCGCGCCAGCCGCCGGGCGCGCTCTCCTGCGCGGCATAGTACTGTTCTTCGGCGTCGATCAGCAGCGAGGCGAGTTGCTGATAGGCCGCGCCCCAGGCCGCAATCACCTCGTCGGTGGCTACTTCCGGGCCGAGCACTTCCCGGATCGCGCGCAGCAGGCACGTGCCCACGATGGGATAATGCTCAGGCTGGATGTGCAGGCCGACGTGCTTGTTGACGATGCGGCCCACCAGCCCTTTGAGGGGCGTGAGGTCGTCGATGTGACGCGCATACGCCAAGACGCTGTTGGCCAGCGCGCGGGGTTGATCGCCGCTGGCCTGGTGGGCCTGGTTGAACAGCGGCCGAACCTCCGGGTATTCCACCAGCATCAGCCGGTAGAAATGGGTGGTCAATGCCTCGCCGCCGGTTTCCAGCAGCGGTACGGTTGCCTTGACGATGGCTCGGTGTTGAGCGGACAGCATATGATCTCCTGCGAGAGCGGCTGCATGAATGGGCAGCCTTCAACCCAGGTATTTCAAGATGCGTGCCAGCCCAGGAATCCAGCACGCACGCGGTTTCTGGGTGGCGTGAGTCATAATGACCTGAGGTAAATTGGTGTCTTTTTGACATAGAGGTAGTCAAAATAACTGCGAATGCCTTGCTCGGTGCCCTCGTGCCGCTGGTGGACGATTTGGCGCGCGACCTGGCCGAAGGCGAGCGCTACCGGCGCTTGCTGAAGGCCGTGCGCACCCTGGTTCCGTGCGACGCTGCCGCGCTGCTCCGGCTGGACGGAGATTGGTTGGTGCCGCTGGCGGTGGACGGGCTCAGCAGCGACACGCTTGGCCGACGCTTCAAGGTCGACGAGCACCCCCGTTTACAGCTGCTGCTCGAAGCCGAAGGCCCGAGGCGGTTTCCGGCGGGAAGCCGCTTGCCCGATCCCTACGATGGACTGGTCGAGGGCATGGAGGGCGAGCAACTGGAAGTGCACGACTGTCTAGGGTGTGTGCTGCGGGTAGGCGAGCGCCCGTGGGGGTTGCTGACGCTGGACGCGCTGGAGGCCGAGCGTTTCGCGCCGCACGACCTCGACATCCTGCAGGCCTTCGCGAGCTTGGCCGCGGCGACGGTGAGCGTCGCCGACCGCATGGAGCAGCTGGCCTCGCGCGCGAGCCAGGAATACCAGCGCGCGGAAATCTATCGCGCCGCGGTCGAGACGGCGCCACGCCGGCTGCTTGGGCAAAGCGCGGTCCTGCGTAAGTTGCTCGACGAAGTGCGCACCGTGGGCGCCAGCGACCTGACGGTGCTGGTCACCGGCGAGACCGGCGTCGGAAAGGAGCTGGTCGCGCAAGCGCTGCACGCGGCATCGCCGCGCGCGGACAAACCGCTCGTGACGATCAATTGCGCCGCCTTGCCCGACTCCCTGGTAGAAAGCGAGCTCTTCGGGCACGTCAAGGGGGCTTTCTCCGGCGCGGTCAACGATCGGCGGGGCAAGTTCGAATTGGCCGATGGCGGGACGCTGCTGCTCGACGAAGTGGGCGAACTGCCCTTGCTGGTCCAGGCCAAGCTGCTGCGGGTGCTACAAAGCGGCCAATTGCAGCGCGTGGGTTCCGACCGGGAACATCGCGTCGACGTGCGGCTGATCGCTGCCACCAACCGCGACCTGGCCGAAGAGGTCCGAAAGGGAAGGTTCCGCGCCGACCTCTATCACCGCTTGAGCGTATACCCCTTGCGCGTCCCGCCGTTGCGGGAACGCGGGCGCGACGTCCTGCTGCTGAGCGGCGCCTTCCTCGAAGAAAACCGTTCGCGCCTGGGCCTGCGCAATTTGCGCCTGTCTGCCGATGCGCAGGCAGCCCTGTTGGCGTACGATTGGCCGGGCAATGTACGCGAACTCGAGCACCTGATCAGCCGCAGTGCATTGAAGGCCATGGCGAAGCAGGCCAAGCGCCCCTCCATACTGACGCTGAGCGCTGCCGACCTCGGGTTAGAGCCGCGCCAGGAGATGCCGCCTGTGCCCGCGCAGGAAACCCGTCGCGCAGACTCCTTCCCTGTGCCCCCGCGGCCGCTGCGGGAAGCGGTCGACGACTACCAGCGCAGCCTGATCGCCGCGGCGCTGGTGCGACACAATAACAACTGGGCGGCCGCAGCGCGCGAGCTGGGGGTGGACCGGGCCAATCTGGCGCGGCTTGCGGCGAGGTTGGGGCTGCGGCAGACGACTTCTGGGTCGTAACGCGCTGCGAAGGGTGGTTTTTTCATTACGCGTTGTTGATATTGCTCTTGGGATGCCTGGTCGCGGGCGCGCATTGTCGGCTTGGTGCCAGACGAGCATCTCCAGCGCGGCCTTGAGCGCAGGCTTCATGCGCGCGCGGTTGGGCACATGCCTTGCTCCGGGGGATAGGAGCGCCTTTGCGGGGAGATCAGCATGGAAAGCGTCACCACCGATCCGTTGCGCTGCATTTTGCTCGCCACGGACTTGAGCGCGCGATGTGACCGCGCGCTGGACAGAGCCGTCCAGCTGGCCCAAGAGCACGGCGCGAAACTGGTTGCCGTGTGCGTCATCGAGAACTCCCTGGGCGATGTGCTTACCGCCCGGCGCAGTCAAGTTGTGGACCGTAAGGCGGCTGAACACCGGCTTCGTGCCACGCTCGGCGAGGTCGATTTGCCGGTTGAGCTGGTGCTGGAACCGGGGCATGCGGTGGAGGTGATCCGTAAGACTGCGGCGGCGCATCTATGCGATATGATCGTCACCGGCGTTTCCCGCGAGGAAACCCTGGGGCGCCTGCTTCTGGGCACCACGGTCGAGAAGCTGGCGAGGGAGGTTTCGCTGCCCATACTGGTCGTGCGCGAGCGCCCCCATCATCCTTATCGCAACATGCTGGTGGCGGTCGATTTTTCGGAGGGGTCGCGCCACGCGCTGCATGCGGCTTTGTCTATGTTTCCAGATGCCCGTCCGGTGCTGTACCACGCATTCGTGACGCACCAGGCGCATGCGGACGCCGCTGCCGTCCAGCTGGCGCGCCAGGCGGCCGAAAAAGAGGCCGCGGCGTTCGCGATGCAGGGCGCTATTGCGAACCGCCCCGATATCGAGTGGAAGATCGAGCACGGCTTGGCGGAAGAAATCGTGCCCGACCACGTGGCGCGCCATCCCTGCGAATTGATGGTTGTCGGCACCCATGGACGCACGGGCATCCTGCGGACGGCGATCGGTAGCGTGGCGGAGAAGCTGATCCAGCACACTCCCTGCGACGTGCTGATCGTGCGCCAGCCCACGCCGTCGGCTTGAGGGCCGAGGCTTAGGTCGCCTGGCGGCCGTAGACGCTGGGCGGCACGCCGGCCCAGCGGCGGAAGGCCCGGGCAAAGATTTTTTCCGAACCGTAGCCTACCTGCTCTGCGACGTCGGCCAGGCGCACCGGCCCGAGTCGCAGTCGCTCCGCTGCCCGTTCCATGCGCCGCGCGGTGAGATAGGCGATGGGCGAGATGCCTACGAGTTCCCGGAAGCGCGCGCTGAAGCGAGACCGGGACATGCAGACTTCGTCGGCCAGGCCGGGCACGGACCAGGGTTTCTCCGGCCAGCGGTGCATCAGCATGATGGCATGGGCGATCTTCGGGTCGGACAGGCCACGCAGCCAGTTTGGCTCCGTGTCGCGATGCCGCAGCAGGTACGCACGCAGGACGTGGACCATCAATAAATCGCCCATGCGCGCGGCCGAGAGTTTCCAGCCTGGCTGCCGGTTCAGGCTTTCGTTGATGAAGAGTTCCATGGTCGGTGCGAGGCACGAGGCCAGGTTCACGTCGTCCTCCCGCAGGTGGATGATGGCGGGGAGGAAGCGCAGCAGGGAGTTTTGCGCCACCGGCCCGTAGTCCACGATGGTGGTGAAGAGCTCCGTCGCGGGGCCTGTGTCGCCATGGGTGAAAACCAGGGGTTTCTCCCCGCGCTCGCGCATGCCGTATTCGGCGAGCACGTGGGCGAAGGGCGTGGGCGGAAGGTTTGGGGAGGAAGCAATGACATGGCCGCCGCCGCGCGGCCGTGCACGACGTCCCGCCCGGTGCGAACCGGGGTGGCAACGCCTTTTGTTCATAGGTGCTCGATGATTCCTGTTTTCCGCGCGTTCCTGCTGGCCCTGGGCGGGCTGTCGGCGTCCGCTTCCGTGGTTCATGCGCAGTCGGCAGACTTTCCATCCAAACCCATCACGATCGTGGTCGGCTATCCGGCCGGCGGCGGGCCGGACATCGGGGCCCGGATGCTAGGGGAAAAACTGGCGGCCCGGATGGGCCAACCTGTCATCGTAGAGAATCGTCCCGGCGTCAGCGGGATGATTGGCGCAAGTTCGGTGGCGCGCGCACCCGCCGACGGCTACACCCTGCTGTTCGCGCCCAACACCTTCCTGATCGCGCCGCACGTGTTGCCTAAAGGCACCAACGTCCGGCTCGACGTGCTGGAGGATTTCACGCCGGTCGTGGCGCCGTCCAAGGGCGCCATGGTACTGGTCGCGCATCCTTCGCTGGGGGTGCGGAACGCGAAGGAACTGGTTGCGTTGCTCAAGAAACAGCCCGGCCTCGCGTACGCGACCCCGGGCAGCGGTTCGCCCATGCACATCGCGGGCGAGTTGTTCAAGAAGTCGGCCGGCGTAGACATGCTGCACGTGCCCTACAAAGGGGTGGCGCCGGCCATCGCGGACGTACTCGGCGGCCACGTCAAGATCACCTATGCCAGCATCGGGGTAGTCGCACAGCACGTCGCTGCCGGCCGCCTCGTGGCGCTCGGCATGGCGGAGAAAGAACGTTCCCCGTTGATGCCGGAGCTTCCCACCCTGGCGGAGCAGGGGTACCCGAATACGGCGACCGGCGCCTGGTATGGGGTGTTCGCGCCCAAGGGCACGCCGCCGGCGGTAGTCGAGAAGCTGAACAGCGAGTTCAACGCCGCGCTGCGCCTGCCGGACGTGGCAGCCAAGCTCAAGCAGCAATGGGAAGTGCCGCTCGGCGGCTCGCCGGAGGACTTGGCTCGCATGGCCCGGGCCGAGTACGACAACTACGGCAAGATCGTCAAAGAGTTCAACATTTCGGCCGATTGAGCGCATGAACCCTGCGACTGCGAAGCGGCCCAACATCCTGCTGATCATGACTGACCAGCAGCGGGCCGATCACCTGGGGTGCTACGGCAACCCCATCCTGCGTACTCCGAACATCGATGGCCTGGCGCGCCAGGGCGTGCGCGCCAGCCGGTTCTACGTGGCCAGCCCAACGTGCATGTCCAACCGCGCCACGCTGATGACCGGCCGCATGCCGTCGCTGCACGGGGTGCTCCACAACGGCATCCCGCTTTCGCGAGAGGACACGACTTTCGTCGAATTGCTGCGGGACGCGGGCTATGCGACCGCGCTCATCGGCAAATCGCATTTGCAGAACTTCGGCTACAACAACCCGCCCATACGGAGTTGGGAAAACCTCAATGGTGGCGTGCCGCCATCGGACGCGCTCAAAGACGCCCGCAAGCACCACCGGCGCGGTCGCGAGTACGACAACGAATGGACGCCATATTGGAAGGCAGACGCATCGTTTCACGTGCAAACGCCCTTCTACGGCTTCGACGAGGTGCGGCTGTGCACGCTCCACGGCGACCGCGTTCAAGGCGATTATGCGCGCTGGCTCGCGCAGCGGCATCCCGATCCCGACAGCCTGCGCGGACGGGAGCATGCCATTCCCGACCCGCGTTACAGCGCGCCCCAGGCATGGCGCACGCGGATGCCGGTGGAGCTGTATCCGTCGACCTATGTGGCCGAGCAGGCGTGTGAGTGGCTGGAATCGCACGTTCATCGGGCGGGGGGCGATGCGCCGTTCTTTATCCAGTGTTCGTTCCCGGACCCCCATCATCCCTTTACTCCGCCGGGCAAGTATTGGGACATGTACGATCCGGCGGGCATACCGCTACCGCCTTCATTCCACCAGAAGCGCATGCCTGCGCTGCTGCAGGCCGTCCACGACCGCACCCGCGCGGGCGGCTCACGCGAGGCTTATGTGCCGTTTGCGCTCAGCGAGCGCGAATGCCGCGAGATCACGGCCCTGACCTACGGCTCCATTTCGCTGATCGACGACTGCGTCGGGCGGATACTCGCGCAGCTGGACCGGCTCGGGCTGCGCGAGAACACGGTCATCGTGGTGACGTCGGACCACGGCGAGATGATGGGCGACCATGGCATTGCGCTCAAGGGCGTCATGCACTACCAGGGCGTGACACGCGTTCCCTTCATTTGGAGCGACCCCGCGCTGCCCGCGCAGCGGCGGGGCGCGGTGCTGGGGTCCTTGGCCGGGACAATAGACCTGGCGCAGACCATGCTCGCCCGCGTAGGCGTGGCACCTTTCAACGGCATCCAGGGCGTGAACCTGCTGCCCTCGATCCGCGGTGAGGCGCAGACAGAGCCGGAGCGTGCCGGAATCGTCGTCGAGAGCGAGCCGCTGCAATACGCCTTTGGCCGCCCGCGGCGCTTCAAGGTCCGGACGCTGTTCACCGAGCGCCATCGATTGACGCTCTCGGACGATCCGGCCGTGTGCGAGTTCTACGATCTCCAGGACGATCCGCACGAGGTCGAGGACCTGTGGAATGATCCCGCCGCGAGGCCGGTGCGCGACCAGTTGATAAGCATGCTGGCCGTGGAGATGATCCGCCTCTCCGAAAGCTCGCCGCTGCCCAGCGCGCAAGCTTGAGCCAACGGGGCCTGGTCGGCGTTCAGGACAGGTCGAAACGGAACAGGTTCGTGTAACGGACCGTCGAGCCGGGAGCCGCCTTGCAGTACAGGCCTAGGCAGTCGAAGCGCGCCGGCGGGCCTGCGCTCGGCGATGCAGGTGGCGAGAGGGTCCGTTGGCCCGGCTTGAAACGAGCCAGCGTTACGTGCGGACGGAAGGGACGGGTTTCCACCGGCAGCGCCATGCCCCCGAGGATGCGCTGCGTGCTGCGGACAAGTTCGCGCAGCGCCTCTGTCAGCGCGTACTCCGCCACCGCGACACGTGGTCGCTCCGGCGTCGGCCAGATCGCCAGCGACGAGAAGGAGAGGTCGGGTTGACGACGCGCCAAAGGGTGCAACGCCTCGCGCAGGCGCGCTTCGTGATCTTCGGTCAAGGTGCCCAGGAAAGCGAGGGTCAGGTGCAGGTCGGCTGGGTGTAGGCGCGCCGGTTCGGGAAAGGCAAGGGCCAGCCCGGCAAGGCGCTTGCGCGTTGCCGGATCGGGACCGAGCGCGATGAAACACCGCAAGCGGCTGGGAGCGGCGCGACCGGGCATGGCGGTTGATGACATCGGGAACTCCTGCTGCAGTGCGCAATGCGTCGGCGTTGCGTCCGTTCTTAGGATACCGCGGGTGTGTGGCTCGCCTGTGTGCCCGGGGCCAAGGCGTCGCGCATACATATCAGCTTTGACGCCGGGGCGATAGCTGCCGCCGGTCGCGCTGCGTATGCTGGCAGCCTCCGAGGCGAGTTGCCCGATTTCTCCTGGATGCGCCATGACGTGTTTATCTGGTGTCCGAGTGCTGGATCTCAGCCGCGTGTTCTCCGGCCCGTGGGCGGCGCAGATGTTGGCCGATTTTGGCGCAGACGTCATCAAGGTCGAACGGCCGGGCCGCGGCGACGACGTGCGCCAGCAAGGGCTGCGGGTCAAGGATGCGCAAGGCCGCGAGACAAAGGAGACCTCCTCCTACCTCGCCATGAACCGCGGCAAGCGTTCCATCACGGTCGATCTCTCGCACCCTGAAGGCCAGGCGCTGATCCGCGACCTGGCCCGGCACAGCGATATCCTCATCGAAAACTTCAAGGCCGGAGACCTCGCCCGCTATGGGCTGGACTACGAGTCGCTGTCGGCCGCGAATCCCCGGCTCATCTATTGCTCCATCAGTGGGTTTGGGCAGACCGGTCCATACCGCCACCTGCCAGGCTACGACCCGATCTTCCAGTCGATGAGCGGCCTGATGAGCATCACCGGTCATCCGGACGGCGAGCCGCTGCGCGTGGGGTACTCGGTCGGCGACATCACGGCGGGGTTTTATGCGGTGGCGGCGGTGCTGGCGGCTTTGCGGCACCGCGACGTGGTGTCCGGGCAGGGGCAGTATATCGACCTGGCCCTGCTCGATGCGCAGGTGGCCGCCGTTTCCCACGTTGCCATGATGTACCTGGTTTCGGGCGAGCAGCCGCCTCGCCTGGGCAATGCGTCGCCCATTACCTGCCCGTGGCAGTCCTTCGATTGTTCGGACGGCCAGATCGTCGTGGCCGTGGGCAACGACACGCAGTTCGCCGCGTTCTGCCGGGTATTGGGCATGCCGGAGCTCGCCGAGGACGAGCGTTTCTCCACCAACCGGATGCGCGCGAAGAACCAGTCGGAGCTCGTTCCCATGCTGGCGGCAGAGCTCGCCAAGCGCCCGGTCGCGCATTGGCAGGCGGCGTTCCAGGAGGTGGGGGTGCCGAGCGGGCCGATCAACGGTTTCGCGGAGGTCTTCGCCGATCCCCAGATCCAGCATCGCCAGATGCTCATGCACCTGCCGCACGACGAGATCGGCAGCGTGCCCCAGGTCGCGAACCCAGTGCGGTTTTCGGCCACACCTATCCAGTACCATCGGGCACCGCCGCTGCTGGGCCAGCATACCGACGAAGTGCTGACCGAGGTGCTCGGCCTGGACCAGGCAACCCTGGAGCGGCTGCGCCGCGACAAGGTCATTTGAGCGATGCCGGCGCTATTGTCCCGCATTCGCGTCCTGGACCTGAGCCGGGTGTTCGCGGGTCCGTTCGCGAGCCAGATGCTGGCTGATTTTGGGGCGGACGTCATCAAGGTCGAGCGTCCGCGCGTGGGGGACGAAACCCGGTACCACGGCGAGCGCGTGCGCGACGGGGAGGGGCGGGAGACGGACGTCACGGCAGCCTTCGCGTCCATGAACCGGGGCAAGCGTTCGGTCACGGTCGACATCTCGCGTCCGGAAGGGCAAGACATCATCCGGGCCTTGGCTGCGCGCAGCGACGTGCTCATCGAAAACTTCAAGGCAGGCGAGCTGGCGCGCTACGGCTTGGACTATGCATCGCTGCAGGCCGTCAACCCGCGGCTGATCTATTGCTCGATTACCGGCTTCGGCCAGACCGGGCCGCGCAGTGGCGAGCCAGGCTACGACCTCGTTTTCCAGGCCATGAGCGGCGTCATGAGCATTACCGGGCATCCGGATGGCGAACCGGGCGCAGGGCCGTTGCGGGTGGGGTATTCCGTTTCCGACATCACGGCCAGTTACCACGCAGTCGTGGCGATACTCGGCGCGCTCTATGCCCGGGAAGCCGGCGTTTGTTCCGGCCAGCACATCGACGTTGCATTGCTGGACACGCAGATCGCGGCTGCCTCGCACGTTGCGATGCAGTATTTGCTGACGGGTGTCCAGCCTGCGCGCCTGGGGTCTGGTTCGCATTTCATGGCGCCCTACCAGGTGTTCCAGTGCAGCGACCATCCGCTCGTCATCCTTTGCGGCAACGACGCGCAGTTCCGCAGCCTGGCCAAGGCACTGGGGCGGGAGGATCTTGCGGCGGACCTGCGCTGCGCGACGAATCCGCAGCGCCTGCGGCACCGCGAGTGGCTCGCGCAGGAGATCCAAGCCCTGGTCGGCACCCGCCCGCGGGCGGAATGGCTGGAGGTGTTCCGTGGCGCGGGGGTGCCCTGCGCGCCGATCTACGATTTCGCACAGGCTTTCGACGACCCGCAGGTGCGGCACCGGAATCTCGTCATGTCCATGCCCTTCGGGCCGACGGGCTCCTTGCCCATGATCGCCAATCCCCTGCGCTTTTCCGGGACGTCGCCGGTGTACGAGCGGCCGCCCCCGGGGCTCGGTGAGCACACGGAGGAGGTGTGTACGAATCTGCTGGGAATGCCGCCCGAACGAATCGCCGCGTTGCGGCGGGAAGGAATCGTGTAGGCCAGGATAAGACATGACGACGCCTTTTTCACTCGTGGCCCAGGATCCGGATCTTGCCGCTTTTCGGGACAGCGCGAATGACTTTCTCGGCGCTGTGGATCAGCGCATGCGCACGCGTTCGCTGCAGGATCATCCCGCCGGTTTCGACCGGGGGTATTGGCGCGAGCTCGCGGAGCAGGGCTGGTTCTCCATCTTCGTGCCCGAGGCGGACGGTGGCTTGGGCCTGGGACTGCGGGAGGCCTGTGCGATCGCCGACCAGGCGGGCTATCACCTGTTGCCAGAGCCCTTTGTCGATGCGGGGGTCCAGCCCGTGCTGCTCTTGGCGCAGCTACCGGCGAGCGCCTTGCGCGGGCGTCTCATCGAGGGCATGCAGTCGGGTGAAATTGTCGCGGGCGTGGCGTGGCAGGAGCGTGCCGGCCAGACCGAGCCCGAGTTGCTCGCCGTCGAGGCGGTGCGGGAGGGCGGGCAGTGGCGGCTGCGGGGACGCAAGCGCTTCGTGCAGCCGGCGGCCGGTGCCGACGGCTGGTTGGTGTGGTGCCGGTTCGAAGGGGAGGAGGCCGTGCTGTGGCTGCCCGCGGAGGCGCTCGAGGGGCGCATCGAGTCCCGCTGCAGCGTGGATGGCAGCAGGCAGTGCGACTTCGACCTGGACGTGCGCGTGCCGGACGGCGAGGGCGCGGTGTTGGCGGCAGGGGAGGTAGCGCGGGCCGCCTTGCAGCGGGCGAACGATGCGGCGCGCATCGTGCAGGCCGCGGAGCTCGCGGGCATTGCGCGCCGGGCCTTCGAGATGACCCGCCAGTATTTGTGCGACCGCGAGCAATTCGGCAAGCCCATTGGCAGTTTCCAGGCGTTGCAGCACCGGCTGGTGGACGGTTGGATGCAGGTGGAGTTGGCGGTGGCGTGCCTGCGTGACGTCCTCAAGCACGTCGATGTACAGGCCGATCCGACCTCGCTGGCTGCCGCGGCGAGTCGCGCGCAGTCTCGATGCGTCTACGCTGCCACCGAAATGTGCCGGATGGCGATCCAGATGCACGGGGCGATCGGCACCACCTTCGAATACGACATCGGCCTGTATTTCCGCCGCGCCATGACGCTTTCCGCGCGGCTGGGCAATGCGGCGGCGCATCGGCGCAGGTTCGCGTCGCTCAATACGGTGGAGGCCGAGCCGCCGCCACCCGACCCGAGCAAATATGAGCGTTTTCCCAACGACCTGGATTGGGAGGCGATGCCAGAGGCGGAGTTCCGGGCCATGGTGCGCGCGCTGTTTGCGCGCTACTACCCGGATGATCGTCGCCACATGCCTTATCGGCAGACCTGGGCCCAGACCCGGGATTGGTACATGACGCTCAGCCGGTTGGGCTGGCTGGCGCCCGCGTGGCCGAAAGAATACGGCGGCATGGGCCTGCCCCCTGACAAGCTGATCGCGTACATCGAGGAGAGCGAAGCCTGGGGCATCGCCCGCCCGCCCGACCAAGGCATCAACATGGTCGGCCCTATCCTCATGCGATTCGGCACCGAGGAGCAGCGCGCGCGTTACCTGCCCAAGATCCTCTCCGGCGAGCACGTCTGGACGCAGGGTTATTCGGAGCCCAACGCCGGCTCGGACCTTGCCGCGCTGCGCACGGAAGCCGTGCTCGACGGCGACTACTTCATCGTCAACGGGCAAAAGACGTGGACCACCTGGGGGGCGGACGGCACGCACATGTTCATGCTGGTTCGCACCGACAAGACAGTGAAGAAGCAGGCGGGCATCAGTTTCCTGTTGGTGGATCTCAAGACGCCCGGCATTACGATCCGCCCCATCCGCAATATCGCTGACGAGCAGGAGTTCTGCGAGGTGTTCTTCGACAATGTCAGGGTGCCGCGCGAGAATTTGGTGGGCGAGCTGAACCAGGGCTGGACGATCGCCAAGGCCCTGCTCGGCTACGAACGGCTGTTCACCGGAAGCCCGAAGCACAGCCGGCATACCCTGACCCAGGTGGAGAAGCTGGCGCGCCAGCGGGGCCTGTTCGACGACCCCCTGTTCGCGGAGCGCTTCACTGCCCTGCAGCTCGATACGCTGGACCTGGCGGCGGCCTATGCTGGCTTTGCCGAGCTCGCCAAACGGGGCGAGCCCATTCCGCCATCCATTTCCATGCTTAAGGTCTGGTCCACGGAAACGTACGAGCGCCTCGCGCTATTGCTGATCGAGGCGGCGGACGAGTATGGCGGCATGCGGCACCACGTCGCGACCGACGAGGTGGACCTGCACGTCGTGGCACCGCTGTTCAATGCATTGGGTGCCAAGATATTCGCGGGCAGCAACGAGATCCAGCGCAACATCCTGGCCAAGTCCGTGCTCGAGCTGCCCTAGCCCGGATAGGGAGCGTCGGCCTCGCACCGGCGCGACCGGCAGTGACGCAAATTGCGATATCGTTCGGACGGCGCTTCCTCGCCACGCATTGCGGTCCGGAGTGGTGCCGGCCGTCCATCGGGGCGACGCCCTATGTCCGTTTCATCTTGACGTCACGCATCCATGATTCGTTTCTCGGCCAATTTATCCCTGTTGTTTCGCGAAGTGCCGGAACTCGAGCGGCCGGCGGCCGCCCGGCGCGCGGGCTTCGATGCCGTCGAAGTCCAGTTCCCCTACGGCCAGCCGCTCGAAAGCTGGCATCGTGCCTTGTCCGAAGCGGGGGTGGAGATGGTCCTGTTCAACGTTCCGGCAGGCGATTTCATGGAGGGCGGTCAGGGACTGGCGGGTGTGCCGGGAAGGGAGGCGGCGTTCCGCGCGGCGGTCGCGGAGGCTGCGTCTTGGGCCCGGGTGTTGCGACCGCGCCTGATCAATGTGCTCGCCGGATGCCCGGTCGGGCACGAACGCGAACGCTGCCTGGACACCATGGCCGCGAACCTCGCCCATGCGGCGCTGGTCATGGGCGACATGGGCGTCGCGGTGGCGGTCGAAGCCCTCAATACCGTGGACAGGCCCGGCTACCTGGTGGACGGGACCCAGGCCGCGCTGGACGTCATCGACCGCGCGGGGCATCCGAACCTGTGCATCCAGTACGACATTTATCACATGCAGGTCATGGAAGGGGACCTGGTCCACACCCTGCGCACGCACTGGCCGCGCATCGGCCACATCCAGTTCGCCGACAATCCCGGCCGCCATGAGCCGGGAACCGGCGAGATTCATTTCGACAACGTTTTTGCCGAGATCGAGCGCTTGCCTTACGAGGGGTTCGTGGGGGCGGAGTATGTGCCGTCACGGCGTACCGAGGAAACACTGGACTGGTTGAAGCGCAACTGAGCGGTGAGTGCCCCGGGCAGCGTGAACGGCATGCGTGCCAGGCCGATCGCCTCCCCGACAAGGATGATGCCGGGGCTGCCCATGCCGGCTTCGCGTGCCACTACGGCAAGGTACCCGAGCTGCGTCAGCTTCCGCACCTCGCGGGGAGTTGATGCCCATTGCACTACGGCGGCGGGGGTTGAGGCGGGCAAGTGCTCGAGCAGGCTCGCAACGGTCTCCTCGATGCGCTGCATGCCCATGTAGATGACCAACGTGGTGCGGCTGCGTGCCAGTGCCTCCCAGTTGGGCGGTTCGCCGTGCTGCGTGTGCGCCGTCACGAAGCTCACGCCATGACAGTGCCCACGGTGCGTGAGGGAAACGCCGAGCGCGGCGGCTGCCGCGAGCCCCGAGCTGATGCCGTTCACCAGTTCCACTTCGATGCCCGCCGCCTCGAGGAAAGCGATCTCTTCGCCGGCCCGGCCGAACAATAGTGCCTCCCCGCTTTTGACGCGCACCACGTTCTGGCCTTGCCGCGCATAGCGGCGCATCAACCTCTGGATGAAGTCCTGCGGGGTCGAGCGGCAGCCGCCGCGCTTGCCCACGCGCACCACGCGCGCCCGCGGCGCCAATTCGGCGATGTCGGGCGCCACTAGGTCATCGACCAGCAGCACGTCGGCTTGCGCCAGTACGCGTACTGCCTTGCGCGTCAAGAGTTCCATGTCTCCCGGGCCGGCGCCCATGAGCGTGACACGTCCTTGGTTCATGGCCTCTACCTCCGTCTCATTCATGCCGGCAACCGGGATTCGCTGCACATGCGGGTCAATTCCGGGACGCACGCGCCGCACACGGTGCCGCAGCCTAGTGCAGCCTTGAGGCCCGCGACGTCCGCGCCTTGGGCGATGGCGGTTTCGATGGCCGATGCCTTGATTCCGGTGCATTGGCAAACCGTGCGGTCGCGCGTTGCCGGCAACGAGGCGGGAGTGAATACGCGCAAGCGCGAGCCTTCCCAGCGGACGCCGGCCACAAGGCGCTCCAGCAAGGCATCGGCCTGACCGACTTCGCCAGCGAGTAGGAAGGCGCGCAGGCGGTCTCCATGCCAACGCACACTCTTGTAGATGCCTCTTTGCCGATCCCGGTATTCCAGGACATCCGGCGCGGCAATCATTTCCAGCGCCTCGCCCAGTGCTCGCAGCCACGCTTGGTCAGGCTCGGCCATCGCCGCACTCAGGGTCAGGACCGTGCGGTGCGCATCGCCTCGCAGCCCAAGGGCGCCGAAGCCGCAGGCGGCCAGCATGGGTTGCAGCGTCGCCCGGCGATCGATGGCATCGGCCTGGCCGTCGACTTCCACGGCGGCGCGCACTCGCCAATTCAATGCCATCTTTTCGATGCGTATCGCGCTATGCTTGAGCTCGGGCTGAAGCGAGCGCCGATCCACCGCGGCGTTGCAGACTTCGTTGATGCCGCCGCTGCCCAGGAACTGGCCGTTCCAATGCATCGCAGCGAACACAGTGCCGGGGGTGAGGTCGTCGCTCAGTCTCAACGGCAGGACCAGTGTCCCGTCGCGACTCTCGACCCGCACCAGATCGCCGGCCGCGAGGCCGCGCCGCCGCGCATCGTCGGGGTGCATGTCCAGGCTGGGTTCCGGCGCATGCGCGAACGCCTGGGCGATGCGCCCTGTGCGGCTCATGCCGTGCCACTGGTCGCGCAGCCGCCCCGTTATCAGGTGAAACGGATGTCGTGCGGTGGTGGGCGAGGCCACGGGCCGGTAGGTCACGGCTTGGAAGCGGGCGCGTCCCGACTCCGTTGCGTAGCAACCGTCGGTGTAGCGCCGGGCCTGGCCTCGCTTGCTGTGCTCGGGGAAGGGCCATTGCTGCGGGCCCAGGGCTTGCAGCACCTCATAGCTCAGCCCGCCGATGTCGTGGTCGCGGCCTTTCGTCAGCGCCCGATGTTCGTCGAAGATCTCTCTCGGTGTCTCGTACGGAAAGAGGTCGGGTGCCTGGGGCTTGACCAGGCGCTGCAGCCGCCGTCCGATTTCCGTCGCGATGCGCCAGTCGGGCAGCGCGTTCCCCGGCGGGGGCACGGCCGCGCGCACGCGCGAGATGCGGCGCTCTGAGTTCGTGACGGTTCCCTCCTTTTCCCCCCAGGTTGCGGCAGGCAGCAGTACGTCGGCGAAGGCGACGGTGTCGGTGTCGGCAAAAGCTTCCTGTACGACGACAAGCTCAGCTTGCCGCAGCGCCTGGCGGACGGCTTCGATGCGCGGGAGGGAATGCGCCGGGTTGGTGCAGGCGATCCAGACAGCCTTGACCTTGCCCTCGGCCAAGGCATCGAACATGTCCACGGCGGCTAGGCCGGGGCGGCCGATCTGCCCCGTGGCCAAGTGCAGGTTGATCAGCGCCAGGTTCTTGTCCGTGCCGTGGCTGGACTGGTTCATGCCCATGCAATAGAGGGAGAGTGCGGCAGGGCTGCGGGCGAACCACTCGGCAGCTTGGCACAGGTCGCTTTCGGAGATCCCGCATAGCGCGGCCGCCGCGGCCGGCGTCATGTCGCGCACCATGTGTTTGACCGCCTCGAAGCCTTCGGTGTGCTGCGCGATGTGGGTGTGGTCCAGCCATCCTTCCCAGATCACGTGGTGGAGCATGCCGTTGAACAGCGCGACCTGCGTTGGCGGGCCGGCGGTGCCGTGCCGATGCTGCGCCCCAGGCTGTGCGCCCAACATTGTGCATCGCACCAGCAGGGTGCTTGGCGTCATAAAAAATTGAGCCGTCTTGCGGGATTACCGTTGTGCAGGCGCGGTAAACTGCTGCCTATGCGTATACACCCCGACTCCGCGGCCTTCGTCTTTCTCCTCGCAGCGTTGTCCGCGTTGCCGGCGCTATCGACCGACATGGGTTTGCCGGCGCTTGCCGCCATCGGTCGGGACCTCGAAGTGCCTCCCGCCAGCGTTGCCTTGACGTTGAGTCTGTTCCTGGCGGGCTTTGCCATCGCGCCGCTGGCCTATGGCCCGCTGGCGGACCGCTACGGCCGGCGTCCCATTTTGCTGTTCGGCGGTGTGATTTACTCCTTGGCAAGCGCTGCCTGCGCACTCTCGCCCAACCTTGAGTCGCTCCTGGCATTCCGCATTCTCCAAGGTGTGGGAGCGGGAGCCGGTTCGGTGATGGCGCTGACTATCGTGCGGGACCTCTTTCACGGCCCGGTGGCGCGCGCCCGGTTGTCGTACGTCGCCAGCATGCGCATCGTGGCGCCGATGATCGCCCCGACGCTGGGCAGTTGGGTGATGTATTTCGCGGGATGGCGTTCGATCTACGGGACGATGGCCCTGGCGGGCGTGGCCAGCACCGTCTTGGTTTACCTCGGCATGTCGGAGACCCGGCCCGCCGGGACAATTGCCGAGCAGCCGACGCTGGCCGGGCTGGCGCGCACCTATGCCCGCGTCTTGCGCAATCCCGTCTGCCTCGGAAACACACTGGTCAATGCATTGACCTTCGGTTGCCAGTTCGCCTACATCACCGGTTCGCCGCTCTTGATGATGCAGCTGCTGGGCATGTCCCCGCAGGCCTTCGGCATCGTGTTCGCGATGACCGCCTTCGGCATCATGGCCGCTTCGCTCATCAACGGTCGCTTGAACGCGCGAGGCATCCGGCCACACAAGCTGTTGTGGACGGGCTTGGGGTTGTCGAGCTCGACCAGCGTGCTGATCGCCATCCTCGGGTTTACCGACAGCTTGTCGGCCTGGACGCTGGTGCCGCTGCTGATGGTCAACACCTTCTCGTTCGGCATGATCGCGCCGAACGCCTCGCACGCTGCGGTGGAACCCCTGCCCGAAGTGGCTGGGGCGGCGTCGGCCGTCGTGAGCTGTGTCATGATGGCCGTGGGGGCGTTTACCGGCTCCCTGGTGACCTTCCTCTACGACGCCCATGGCGCGCGGGCCATCACGGGCATCATGGTGGCATGTACGCTGTCCGCCCTGGCCGTGTATGCATTCTGGGTGCGTCGCCTGCCGGCCTCCGCACCCAAGCACGCCTGATCAGCGAAGGACGAATCCCCCGACCTTCCCGTTGTCCTGCAGGTTCAGCGTGCCGAGCAGGTCATCGCCGCCGTCTGCGAAGGTGATCTTCCACAACGAGAGCTCGTACGCCTGTTGACGATAGTCGCCCAGGCGCTGCACTTGGTAGCCGCCATGCAGGCGCGGTGCGAGCTGTGCGGCCACCGCATCGAATTGCGAGCGGTCCAGCTTGGCAAAATCTTCGCTGCCTGCGGCGACGAACTCCTGGTAGTTCTTCGCTTCGATGGCGTTCAGCAGCGTCTTGATGACTTGCGTCTCGGTCTCGACGTCGGCCGCCAGCGCCGGTGAGGCGTGCAGGGCAGCGGCGAGCGTCAAGCCCAGTAGTGCGTTGCGCGTAAATTTCATGGGAGCTCCGGAAGTGAGGGGGCTGGCGGCCGGGCCGCGGCAATGCTGCGCAGGCAGGCTTCCGGGCCGCCCTGGACGATGGTGGCGCTGCAGGCCAGCATCAGGTTCAGGGCGAGCCCGAAATCTTCGACCCGGTAGCCCCGGTCGTCCAAGGGCCCGCCGTCCGGGCCCCGATGCGTGGCGAGCCGTTCGGCGAGCGGGCGGGCGTCTTCTAGGTAAGCCCAGACCGGTTTGCCGCAGGCGGCGGCATAGCCCACTTCGAAAGCGGTGCCCGAATCGGGCTCGTGACCGCGGAAGGGGGCCAGGTTGGCCATCACGACGTCCGCCTCGCGCAGCAGCGTGATGTTGGCGCGATAAATCGCCCGGGCAGCTTCGGCGCCGGCGGCCGGTGGCACCGAGGCGTCGAGCGGGAAAAGGCCTTCGAAACCATGGCGGGCGCAGAGCGCCTTGAGCCGCTCGCCGTGCGCCCGCGCGTCGGGCCGGAAGACGTCCGGCCCGGCAAGGTAAATCTTCATGCGGGGGGCCGGGGGGCCTCAGGACAGCGCGCCGGCGTCGGCCAGCAACTGCTTGAGTTCGCCGGTCTCGTGCAGTTCGGACATGATGTCCGAGCCGCCGATGAACTCGCCCTTGATGTAGAGCTGGGGAATGGTCGGCCAGTTCGAATATTCCTTGATGCCTTGCCGCACCTCGTCGTCTTCCAGCACGTTGACGGTGGTGACGCGGCGCACGCCGTTGGCCTTCAATAACTGGATGGCGCGACCGGAAAAGCCGCATTGCGGGAACTGGGCCGTGCCCTTCATGAACAGGACGACGGGGTTCTCGGTGACGGTCCGCCGGATGAAATCTTGCACGTCGCTCATAGCGATCCTCGTACGGGGTAAACGTTGATATCTCGATTATAGGGAGCCGCCGGAGATCCGCTCGATGCCGGCCAGGTCGCGCCGGCTCTCGACATGTCGGAAGCCCGCAGCCCGCAGCAAGTCGCGGACCTGGCCTGCCTGGTCCCAGCCGTGCTCCATCCACAGCGCGCCGCCGGGCTTCAGCCAGGCCGGGGCACCGCGGGCGATGTCGCGCAGGGCCTGGAGCCCGTCGGCGTGATCGGTCAGCGCCATGTCCGGCTCGTGGCGCAGGTCGCCTTGCGACAGGTGTGGGTCGCCGGCCGCTATGTACGGCGGATTGGACACGATGACGTCGTAGATGGGCGCGGCGGCGCTCTCGTTCAAGGCTTCGTACCAACTGCCTTCGAGCAGGGCGACGCGGGCGCCGAGCCGGCGGGCGTTGCCGGCGGCGACGGCCAGCGCTTCCGGACTCAAGTCGGTCGCGTCGACCTGGGCGTCGGGCCGCGCCAGGGCCAACGAAACGGCGATGGCGCCGCTGCCCGTGCCGAGGTCCAACAGGCGGGGCGAGGGAATCTCCCGCACGTGCGCCAGCGCTGTTTCCACCAGCAATTCCGTCTCGGGGCGGGGAATCAGCACCGCGGGCGAGACGTGGAAGAGGTGACCCATGAACTCCCGCTCGCCAAGCAGGTAGGCCATGGGTTCGCCGTCGCGGCGACGCGCCGCCCAATCTTCGAAGCGGGCTACGCCCGCTTCGGGCAGCGGTTCGTCGTCGTGGGCGATGAGCCACGCGCGATTGACGCCGAGGGCGCGCTCGAGCAGCATCCGGGCCTCGAGCAGCGGCAGCCCGCAGCCCGCAATTAGGTCACGCGCGTAGGCAGCCATGCCGTTCAGTCGTCGCCCAGGGCCGCCAGGAGCTCGGCCTGGTGTTCCGAGGTCAAGGCCGAAATCAATTCGTCCAGGTCGCCGTCCAGAACGTTCTGCAGCTTGTACAGGGTCAGGTTGATGCGGTGGTCGGTCACCCGCCCCTGCGGAAAGTTGTAGGTGCGGATGCGCTCGGAACGGTCCCCGGATCCGACGAGGCTCTTGCGGTGGGCGGCTTCCTTCGCCTGCCGTTCGCGCTGCTCCTTGTCTTTGATGCGGGCGGCGAGCACTTTCATCGCCTTGTCGCGATTGCGGTGCTGCGACCGGTCGTCCTGGCATTCGACTACGATCCCCGTGGGAAGATGGGTAATGCGGACGGCCGAATCCGTCTTGTTGATGTGCTGGCCGCCTGCTCCGCTGGCGCGGAACGTGTCGATGCGCAAATCGGCAGGATTGATTTCGACCTCGCCGATCTCATCGGCTTCGGGCATGATGGCTACCGTGCAGGCCGACGTATGGATGCGTCCCTGCGTTTCCGTCGCCGGCACCCGTTGGACGCGGTGGCCGCCCGACTCGAACTTCAGCTTCCCGTAGGCGCCATCGCCCGCGATGCGCGCAATGACTTCCTTGTATCCGCCGAGCTCGGATTCGCTCATCGACATGATTTCCACCTGCCAGCGGTTGCGCTCCGCATAGCGCGTATACATGCGCAGCAGGTCGCCGGCGAACAGCGCGCTCTCGTCCCCGCCGGTGCCGGCGCGGATTTCGAGGAAGAGGCTGCGGTTGTCATCGGGGTCCCGCGGCAGCAGCAGGATCCGCAGCTGGCTTTCGAGTTCGTCGAGCCGGGCCCTGCCGGCGCGCAGCTCTTCCTCCGCCATTGCCTTCATGTCGGGATCGTCCAGCATCTCGAGGGCGGCCTGGATGTCCGCTTCCGTTCCCTCATACTGCCTGAAACCGTTGGCCACGGGCTCGATTTCCGCCCGCTCCCGCGAAAGCTTGCGGAAGGTGTCCATATCGCTCGCGGTGTCGGGGTCCGCGAGCAACGCGTCCAGTTCGGCGAGGCGTCGAGTCAATTGCTCGAGCCGGGCTCGCATCGATGCTTTCATGTCAGATATTCCAGGGCTCCACCCACCGCGAGGCGCGCGCATCGGCTCGACGGGGCGCGGGACATTCGCGGCCCGGCCGGCCCCCGAATGCCGCACCTTCAGACGGGCGCGCGACGCGCGTAGGGGGTGCGTTCAACTTTTTCGCGACGCAAACAGGCGCGGCAGCCAGGCCAGCAACTGTTGCCTGTCGGCGCCTTCGCTATGGTTGAGGGCGTGCAGCGGGCCATGCAGGTACTTCTGCGTCAGCCCGTGCGCCAATTGTTCCAGGACTTGCTCCGGCGCCTCGCCCCGGGCGAGCGCCTTGCGCGCACGCTCGAGCTCGGCCTGGCGCATGGCGTCTGCGGCGTGATGAAGATCGCGGATCACCGGCACGATGGAGCGCGTCTCCAGCCAGTGCATGAAGTTCTGCACCCGCGTTTCGATGATGGCCTCGGCCTGCACCACCGCCGCCTTGCGGGCGTCCGACGCGTTCTGGACCAGGTGGGAGAGATCGTCGACCGAATACAGGTACACGTCGTTCAGGCGCCCGACTTCCGGCTCGATGTCACGCGGCACGGCGAGGTCGATCATCACCATCGGGCGGCGACGGCGCACCTTGGTGGCGCGCTCTACCATGCCCAGGCCCAGAATGGGCAGGGAGCTGGCGGTGCTGGAAACCACCACGTCGAAATCTGCCAGTTTCTCCGGCAGCTCCGACAAGCGCATCGCGCCGGCGGAAAACTTCGATGCCAAGGCCTCGGCCCGCTCCACCGTGCGATTGGCCACCGCCATCTTCTTGGGATGGCGCGCTGCCAGGTGGGTGGCACAGAGCTCGATCATCTCGCCGGCGCCGATGAACAGCACGTTGACCTGGGAAAGGTCGCCGAACACCCGCTCGGCCAACCGGGTGGCGGCGGCCGCCATCGACACCGATTGCGCGCCGATGGCCGTCTGCGACCGGACCTCCTTGGCCACCGCGAACGTGCGCTGGAACAATTGATGCAGCAGCGTGCCCATCGCGCCCGCCTCTTCGGCGGCACGCACGGCGTCCTTCATTTGCCCCAGGATTTGCGGTTCGCCCAGCACCATCGAATCCAACCCGCTCGCCACGCGGAACGCATGCCGCACCGCATCGTGATGCATGTGCTTGTACAAATGCGGCTGGAGCGCCTGGCTGTCGAACTGGCGGTACTCGGCCAGCCAGGCCGGCAAATGCTCGGCCACGCCCGGTTCGGCCGCACAGTAGATCTCGGTGCGATTACAGGTGGAAAGAATGGCGGCTTCGCGTACCGCCCCGCCGAACGCCGACCGCAGCCCCGCCAAGGCTGGGCGTACCAGCTCCAGCGGCAACGATACCCGCTCCCGCACCGAGACCGGGGCGGAAACGTGGTTCAGGCCGAAAGTAAGGACGTCGACGGACATGGGCGGGGAAAAAGCCCTGGATGAGAAGGACCACTCGACATTATAAGGGGTCGGCCAGGGGTGGGGC
>NZ_JADGHH010000170.1 GCF_019689535.1 Pigmentiphaga sp. | reverse complement strand
ATGATCAGTACAGAGCCACCCATGCCTGGGTAGACGGAAGAGACGGGTGCGGCGATCATGCCCGCGAGCACCGCGATGGCGACGCCGATCGCGAATACGATGCGATACAGCAGCGATATGTTGATGCCTAGCGACTGCACCATCTCGCGGTTGGTCGCGCCGGCCCGCACCATCATGCCCACCCGCGTTTTCTTGAGCGCCGCGTACATCGCGGCGGCCAGCAGCACGCATACGCCCGAAATGAAGAGCCGGTACACCGGGTACGTCATGTCGTTGCCGATCGCGATGCCGCCGGACAGCCAGTCGGGGACGGGCACCCCGTGCACGTCGTCCCCTACGAGGATGCTGCGCATTTCTTCGATCACCAGAATCAGGCCGTAGGTCAGGAGCACCTGCTGCAGGTGTTCGCGCTCATAGAGGAAGCTAAAGAAGCACCATTCCAGCAGGTAGCCGAACAAGACGGCCAGCGCGATGCCCAGCAGCAACGCCGCGACGAAGTTGCCGGTCAACGACGACAGCGTGAACGCCAGGTACGCGCCGATCATGTAAAAGCTGCCGTGGGCCAGGTTGATCACGCCCATGATGCCGAAGATCAGCGTCAATCCGCTGGCGATCAAGAACAGCAGCAGGCCGTACTGCACGCTGTTCAGGCACTGGATCAAGAAAGTCGTCAAATCCATCGCTCACTCCCGTCGGGCCGCCGCCGCAAGTCGCGGTCGCGCCTTACATCTTGCAGCCGCGCGCCGGGTCGGCGAGGGCGGGCACTGCAACGCTGACGAATTGGTTGGTCTTGTTCTCGACCTTGCGCAGGTAAATGTCCTGTACCGGGTTGTGCGCCCTGGACATCGTGAATGCGCCACGCGGGCTGTCGAGCTTGGCCTGCTCCATGCCCTTGATCACGGCTTCGCGCTTGCCGATGTCGCCGTTCGCGGCCTTCAGTCCCGCGTCGAGGAGCTGTGCGGCGTCGTAGCCCTGTACGGCGTAGACGTCGGGCTGGAGCTTGTACGATTTTTCATATGCGGCGCGGAAGGCCTTGTCCTTGGGCAACGTCAGGCCGTCGGCATAGTGCAGCGTGGTCAGCAGTCCATCGGCGGCGGCGCCTTGCGCTTCCAGCGTGCCGTCGGTCAGGAAGCCGGGGCCATAGAGCGGGATTTTGTCTTTCAGGCCCGCCGCGGCGTAGTCCTTGACGAACTTGACCGCGCCGCCGCCGGCGAAGAACACGTATACGGCATCGGGCTTGAGCGCGGCGATTTCGGTCAACAGGGCCTGGAATTCGACGTTGGGGAAGGGCAGGTGCAGGTGCTTGATGACCTTGCCGCCCTTCGATTCAAAACCTTCCTTGAAACCGTTGGTCGACTCGTCGCCCGCGGCGTACTTCCAGCTCAGCGTGACGGCCGTCTTGTGTTTGAACTGGGTTGCGGCCACCAGCCCCATCGCATAGGCGGGCTGCCAGTTGCTGAAGGAAGAGCGGAAAATGTTGGGCGCGCACAGTGGGCCGGTCACATCGTCGGCGCCCGCGTTGGGGATGATGAGCAGCGTCTTGGTGTCTTTTGCGACCTTCGCCATGGCCATGGCCACGCCCGAGTGCACGGTGCCGACCAGCACGTCGACCTGGTCGCGCTTGACGAGCTTGTTGGCGTTGTCCGAGGCCTTGGCCGGGTCGGATTCGTCGTCTACCTTGAAGTACTCGATGTCGCGTCCGGCCAGCTTGCCGCCTTGCTCCTGCACGTACAGGCGGAACCCGTTCTCGATCGCGGTGCCGAGCGCCGAATAGGTGCCGGTGTAGGGCAGCATCAGCCCGACCTTCACCTTGCTCGGAGCCTGGGCCGATGCCGTCGAGGCAAGGCAGGACGCGGCGAACATCGCGGCGGCGAGGATGGCGGATTGGCGTTTCGAAGCGTTCATTTCTTGTCTCCTGGCGGGCGGGCATCGGGCGGCGCCGCCCCTTTCTTGGTGGAAAAAGTCGATGCGCCCTGTGGCTGCGCATCGCGGTGACGCCCGAAGTTCTCCGGACGGCTCATCGGTGGTGGCGCCGGATGAAGGCCACGCAGGCCTCGATCAGCTTCGCCGGCTGGTCGCGGTGCGGCGAATGGCCGCAATCCTCCAGCTTCAGCAGCTCGGCATGCGGGACTTCTTCGGCAATGCCGTCTATCTGCGCCATGGTGCCGTACTCGTCGTCGTAGCCCTGGACGGCGAGGACGGGGCAGCGGATGTCGGGCAAGAGCGCCTTGATGTTCCAGCGCTTGAATTCGGGGTTGAGCCAGACGTCGTTCCAGCCCCAGAAGGCCGAATCGGGATCGGCGTGGTAGCGGGCGAGCTTGCTGCGCAGGTCGGTGGTGACGTAGCCGTCGCGCGCCTGTTCGATGCTGGCCAGCGTGATCGACTCGACGAAGAGATGAGGCGCTGCAACGATCAGCCCTCCAACGCGGTCGGGAAACGCGGCGGCGTACATGAGCGCGATCGAGCCGCCGTCGCTATGGCCGTAGAGCCAGGGCGGGTCGGCGCGGGTGTCGTGGCCGATGGCCTCGAAGAATGCGGGCAGGAAATGACGGGCCTGTCTATGCATGAAGTCGACCGGCCATTTCTCGTGGCCGGGCCGCGGACTCGAGCGGCCGTAGCCCCAGCGCGACAGCACCAGGCCGCGGCAGCCGACGGCTTCGCAGAGGGTGCGCGGGAAATCCTTCCACATCGCCACCGAGCCCAGGCCCTCGTGCAGGAACACGAGCAACGGCTGCTGCGTACGCTGCGGCGCGATGAACACGTATTCGATGTCGTGGCGCTTGCCGTCCCAGGAAACGTCGGCGAAGCGCGTGGGGACAGCATCGGCGTCCGGGGTGGCGTAGGTGCGCCAAGGCAGCCCGGCGCGCAGCGGTTCGTTCGCGCTCATGCGTGCACCTCCTGCGATGCCTTGGCGCTTTCCCGCTCCCGCAGCCGGAACCGCTGGATCTTCCCCGTCGCGGTCTTGGGCAGGTCGCTGACGAACTCAATCTGGCGGGGGTATTTATGCGGTGCCAGGCGCGCTTTCACGAAGGCCTTGAGCTCGGCGTCCAGCGCGTCTCCGGCGGGCTGGCCGGGCTTGAGCACGACGTACGCCTTGGTCTTGGTCAGGCCGTCGTCGTCGGTGACGCCAATCACGGCGGCTTCGAGCACGGCGGGGTGCTGTACCAGCGTCGCTTCGACCTCGAAGGGCGAGACGTACTGGCCGCTCACTTTGAGCATGTCGTCGCTGCGGCCGGCGTAGGTGTAATAGCCGTCCGCATCGCGGCTGTATTTATCGCCGCTCTTGGTCCAGGCGCCCTGGAACGTCTCGCGGCTCTTTTCGCGGTTGTTCCAGTACATCAGCGCCGCGCTCGGGCCCCGGATGTAGAGGTCGCCGATTTCCCCCACGCCCACCGGCTTGCCGTCCTCGCCACGCAGTTCGACTTCGTAGCCCTCCACCGGTTTGCCGGTGGTGCCGTAGCGCACGTCGCCCACGCGGTTCGAAATGAAGATGTGCAGCATTTCGGTCGAGCCAATGCCGTCAATGATTTCGCAGCCGAAATGCGCGGTGAAGCGTTCTCCGATTTCCTGCGGGAGCGCCTCGCCCGCCGATGAGCACAGGCGTAGGGCGACGTCCTCGCGCGCGGGCAGCGCCGGGCTGGCCAGCATGCCGGCATAGCCGGTCGGGGCGCCGCAGAAGATCGTGGGCCGCAAGCGCGTCAGTCTTTCGAAACAGGCTTCGGGCGTGGGACGCCCGGCCATGAGCACGACGGAGGCGCCGACGCTGAGCGGAAAACTCAGCGCATTGCCCAGCCCGTAGGCGAAGAAGAGCTTGGCGGCCGAGAACACCGTGTCGCTCTCGCGCATGCCCAGGACGCGCTTGGCGTAAAGCTCGGCCGTCCAATAGGGGTTGGCGTGAGTGTGCACTGCGCCCTTGGGCTTGCCTGTGGAGCCGGAGGAATAGAGCCAGAACGCGGGCTCGTCTGCGAGCGTGTCGGCCGGGGCAGCCATGGGTTCGTGCGCGGCCAGCCAGTCGTCGAAGTCCAGCGCGCCGCCTAGGGGAGTGCCAGATTCGTCGCGCGATGCGACGATGTGCCGCACCCGGTGCCTGCTCGTTGCGAGCGCGGACGAAACCTTGGGCAGTAGCGAGCGCGAGGCCAGCACGGCGCGCGCCCGGCTGTGCTCGAGCATGTAGGCGTAATCGGCAGGCGTCAGCAGCGTATTGACCGCGACGGGCACGATGCCTGCGTAGAGCGCGCCGAGGAAGCTGACGGGCCAGTCGGTGCAGTCGTTCATCAACAGCAGCACGCGGTCTTCCGGGCGCAGGTCTAGGTCCAGCAGCGCGGAGGCGGCCCGGCGGACTTTTTCGTCGAGTTCGCCGTACGTCATGCAACCGCGGTCGTCGATGTAGGCTGTCTTGGCGGCGCGTCCTGCATTGAGCGCCAGCAGATGGCCGGCGAAATTGAACTCCGCAGGTGGGGCGGCACAGTCGGCAAGCATGGTCGTCTCCTCACTCCAATCAATGCTCGTTTTCCGGCTCCCGTCAGGCAGTGCGTGCGCCGGAATGTGCTCGATGTCTCGTTTGCGCGGGCCTAGGGCCCACCGGCGCCCAGCCCGTCGAGGACGGATCCGGCGCCTTGGATCGCGGTGCGGCGGTGATAGAACTGCAGCGCCCGCAACCCTCCCAGCTCCTCGCCACCGCCGGCGCGACCCGGGCCGCCGTGCAGCGACATGGGCATCACGTTCCCGTGGCCGCTGTGCGTGGCACCCACCGCGGGGGTGACCACGTGCAGGCGGCCGTGCGCGTCGGCCAGCTCGAGCGCGACGCGGGCGGCGAGCGCATCGTCGCCGGTGTAGATGGAGGTCACGAGTGAACCTTGTCCGAGGCGTACCTGGCGCGTCGCATCGTCCAGGTCGCGATAGGGCAGCAGTGTCGCCACCGGACCGAAGACTTCGATTTCGTGGACCGCCCCGGCCGAGGCGTCCGGTGCGCCGAGGAGGGTCGGCCCGATGCAGGCAGATACCGAGGGGTCGGCATCGACCAGGGGCGTTGCTTCGCCGTCGTGTAGTACCTCGGCGTGACGCCGCAGCTGCGCGATGCCGGCGCGGACGCTTTCCCATTGTGCGCGGCTGACCAGGGATCCCATGTGCACCGCGTCATTGCGCGGATCGCCCACGGTGATTTGCGCCAGGCGCGCCGAGATGGCACGGCCGGCGTCGGCATAGTGGGCCGCCGGAACGAAGATGCGCCGGATGGCCGTGCATTTTTGCCCGGACTTGACCGTCATCTCGCGCACCACCTCGTCGATCAGCAGGTCGAAGGCCGGCGAACCGGGCGGCGCGTCGGGAAGCAGCAATGCGCTGTTGAGGCTGTCGGCCTCGACGTTCACGCGTACCGAGCGCCGCACGACGGCGTCGTGCGCGCGGATGGCCGCGGCGGTGTCGGCCGAGCCGGTGAACGACACGACGTCGAAGGGCTGCAAGGCATCGAGCAGCCCCCGCGCGCTGCCGCAGGCGATGGACAATGCGCCGGGCGGCAGCACGCCTGCGGCGATGACGTCGGCCACCATGGCCTGCGCTAGCCAGGCCGTGGCGGTGGCCGGCTTGGCGACGACCGGCACGCCGGAGAGCAGGGCTGGAGCCGCTTTTTCCCAGAGCCCCCAGGCAGGGAAATTGAATGCGTTGATGAAGAGGGCGAGCCCACGCACCGGCACCGACACGTGCTGGCTTCGGAACGATCCGTCCTTGGCTAGCGGCACGGCCTCGCCGTCTGGCAGCCATCGTGCGTCGCCCAGCTCCGTGCCCCACCGGGCATACTGGCCGAGCGTGAAGATCGCGCCGTCGATGTCCACCGCCGAATCGCGGTGGGTGGTACCCGAATTGGCGAGTGCGATGTCGAAATAGCGGTCGCGGTTGGCCTTGAGCACGTCCGCGATCGCCGCCAATAGTCCCGCTCGCTCGCGATAGGTCAGCGCGCGCAGCGCGGTGCCACCCTCGTGGCGCGCATACTCGCATGCGGCGGCCAGGTCCAGGCCGGCGCTCGAGACCCGCGCGAGCTCGGCGCCCGATACAGGGTCGAACAGTGGGGCGCCGGGGCCGTCGCCGGCCTGCCAGCGTCCGGCCAGGAAGTTCGGTAGCAGTGTGCTCATGAGCGGGTGAATTCGATGGCGCCTTCGGGCAGCAGGTAGAGGACCAGGGCGCGCCCGCCCGCGACGGTGGGACGGTGCGCGCTGCCGGGCGGATACACTTTCCAGCCTGCCGGACTGCCGTCGAAGCTGGCCTGCGGGGTCTGCGGCATGACCATGTCGATCTCGCCGTTCGGGTGGACGTGATGCGGGCCCGCCACGTCGGCCATCTCCACCACGTCGACGGAAAAACCGGCCGTCTCGGGGCCGGGCTTGACGACGCGCCCGTAGCGCACGCCGCCGGCCTCGCGCTGGCAGAGCCAGCCTTCGCGCACGCCCGTCTCGCAAGCGCGCGTCATGTCGCGGAACCAATCGGAGTCGCACCCGTAATGCCGGTTGAGATGTGCTTCGAGCGTCTCGTCCACGGGCAGGCCGGCGATGGACTGCGTTATCTTCTGCACCAAGGATTCAAATGAATCGCGCATGAATTCGTCTCCTCAGGCATACTCAACTTCATGTTGCATCCGATGTCCATGAAGTATTGTGCATGTTCTTGAGGCGAGACAATACGCGTCATGGTCGGGTCATGTCAAAAAGAAAACCGCATCCTGCGGGTAAATCCCAGGAGCGCGCTTCGTCGTGCGAGCCAGTTCCGATGAAAGAAGAAGAGGTGGGTATTTCCGAGTCCGATCGCCTGGCGGCCGGCGGCGTGCCGGCGAAAGAGCCGTTCCTGGTTACCTTGGGCGATCGCATCCGTATCATCCGCGCGCGGCGCGGCCTGACCCGCAAGGCGACGGCGACGGCGGCGGGCATCTCCGAGCGCCACCTAGCCAATCTCGAGCTGGGCACGGGCAATGCCTCCATTCTCGTCCTGCTCCAGGTCTCCCAGGCGCTGCAGTGCTCGCTGGCGGAAATCCTCGGCGACGTGACCACCAGCAGCCCTGAGTGGTTGTTGATCCGCGAGTTGCTGGAGGGCCGCTCCGAAGCCGACCTGCATCGCGCGCGCAATGCGCTGTCGGAGTTGTTCGGCTCGCGTCGCGACAGCCACTCCCGGCTGTCGCGCATCGCGCTGGTCGGCCTGCGCGGCGCGGGCAAATCGACGTTGGGGCGGATGCTGGCGGAAGACCTCGGCTACGCCTTCATCGAGCTGAGCCGGGAGATCGAGAAGGTTGCCGGCTGTAGCATCGTCGAGATTCATTCGCTCTACGGCGCCAACGCGTACCGACGCTACGAGCGGCGAGCGCTGGAAGAGACCATCCAGATTTATCCGGAAGTCGTGATCGCGACGCCGGGCGGCCTCGTCTCGGACGTATCGACGTTCAATCTCCTGCTCACCCATTGCTACACGATCTGGCTGCAGGCCGATCCCGAGGACCACATGCGCCGCGTGGTGGCGCAGGGCGACTTCCGTCCCATGTCCGGCAGTCGCGAGGCGATGGAGGATCTCAAGCGGATCCTTGCCGGTCGCGCCGCGTTCTATGCCAAGGCCGATGCCCGCTACAACACCAGCGGCCATTCGCTGGAGGAAGCCTTCGAAGGCCTGCGGACTTTGGTGCGCAACGCTGCCGGGCTGATGGACTGGAACATGTGACGTGACCGGGCGCCCCCGGGGGGGGCGCCGGGGGCGGGGTCAGGGGTGGACCCCCGT
>NZ_JADGHH010000169.1 GCF_019689535.1 Pigmentiphaga sp. | reverse complement strand
GCGCCAGGGGGTTCGAAGCCACGGGCTGGGGGTTTCTCGTGCCCTGCGCGGCCTGTGGCGTGGATCTTCCCGCAGACCGCAATTTCGAGGTGGAAATCCGGCACCGGCGCGTCGTCATCACCGACCGCAGCTTTTCCAAGGCCGAGGATACGGCTACTTCGGCCGAGCTGACCCTGTCCTACGACCGGCAGGCCAAGCGGTGGTGGCTGCGCTCGCTGCGGCAGCTCACCGTCTTTCAGCGCTCCGGCCGGGCCGAGGAATCGCACGTCGACTACGAGGCCCGTACTACCCGGGACGCGGTGGGCCGTCATGACGGCCAGGTCTTCTTCGCCGAATCCGTCCAGTCCGGCCGCATCGAAGGGGAGCAGCCCGCCCTGGATACGCTGGTGCTGTACTGAACCTGGGAGCGCGCGGGCGTTCCGGCCCGCCGGCCTTGGCCGCGCGCCCGATGTCTTTTTGTCGCCAAAGGTTACGCCCCCTGGGATCGCGGCCCTTCGGAACAGAAGCTATAATTCCAATTTCCCGCAAGCGCTCGGCAAAAACCGCGCGCCATTGGCAATGACCAAGTACGTATTCGTTACCGGCGGTGTGGTGTCTTCCCTGGGGAAAGGCATCGCCGCCGCGTCCCTGGCCGCTATTCTTGAATCGCGCGGCCTCAAAGTCACTCTTCTCAAACTCGACCCCTACATCAACGTCGATCCCGGCACGATGAGCCCGTTCCAGCACGGCGAGGTCTTCGTGACGGAGGACGGCGCGGAAACGGACCTGGACCTGGGGCACTACGAACGTTTCATCAGCGCGCGCATGCGCAAGGTGAACAACTTCACCACGGGCCAGATCTACGAATCGGTGCTGCGCAAGGAGCGCCGGGGCGATTACCTCGGCAAGACCGTCCAGGTCATCCCGCACATCACCAACGAGATCCAGGATTTCATCGCCCGCGGCGCCGCCGCGGCCTGGGATGGCAAGACCGACGTGGCCATCGTCGAGATCGGCGGTACGGTGGGCGACATCGAATCCCTGCCGTTCCTCGAGGCTGCACGCCAGATGAGCCTGCGCCTGGGGCGCGGGGGGGCAGCCTTCATCCATCTCACGTTGGTGCCCTTCATCGCCTCGGCCGGCGAGCTCAAGACCAAGCCCACGCAGCACTCGGTGCAGAAGCTGCGCGAAATCGGCATCTATCCGCACGCGCTGCTGTGCCGGGCCGACCGCCCCATACCCGACGACGAGCGCGCGAAGATCTCCATGTTCTCGAATGTCCCGCTCGATGCGGTCATCTCCGTCTGGGACGTGGACTCCATCTACAAGATCCCCGCGATGCTCCATCAGCAGGGGCTGGACGACCTCGTCTGCGAGGCCCTTGGCCTGCAGCCGCCCCCGGCGGATCTTTCCATGTGGGAAGGCCTGATCCACGCGCGCGAGAACCCCGAGAGCGAGGTGCACATCGCCATGGTCGGCAAGTACGTGGACCTGACCGAGTCGTACAAGTCGCTGACCGAGGCGCTGGTACATGCCGGCATCCACACTCGCTGCAACGTGGTCGTCGACTATATCGACTCCGAGGAAATCGAGAGCGAGGGCACGGACAAACTGCGTAAGTACGACGCCATCCTGGTGCCGGGCGGTTTCGGCAAGCGTGGAACCGAAGGCAAGATCCAGGCGATCCGCTACGCCCGGGAAAACGGCGTACCCTACCTGGGCATCTGCCTGGGCATGCAGCTGGCCGTCATCGAGTTCGCTCGGCACGTGGCCGGGCTGGCCGGTGCCAATAGCACGGAGTTCGAGCTCGATACGCCGCATCCCGTGGTCGCCCTGATCACCGAGTGGATGGACCGCGAGGGCAAGATTGAACGCCGCTCCGCGACTTCCGACCTGGGCGGCACCATGCGCAAGGGCGCACAGCGCTGCCCGGTCAAGCCCGGCACGCTGGCACACTCGATTTACGGTGACGAGGTCAATGAACGCCATCGCCACCGCTATGAAGTGAACAACGTATACGTGCCCAAGCTGGAAGAAGCCGGCATGGTGATCAGCGCGCGCACGCCGACCGAGAACCTGCCGGAGATGATGGAGCTGCCCAACCACCCCTGGTTCGTGGGCGTGCAGTTCCACCCCGAGTTCACGTCTACGCCGCGCGACGGGCATCCGCTGTTCTCGGCCTATATCCGGGCCGCGCACGATTACAAGCTGCGGCGCGCCGCGGCGGAGCAGGCATGAGCGTCCCCGCCATCAGTGCGGGGAGGCCGTTGCTCGCTAGGAGGCAACCATGAGTCCACAGCAAGACGTCGCCAGCCGTACTTATTCCATGTGCGGATTCGAGGTCGGCCTTTCCAAGCCGTTCTTCCTGATTGCCGGACCGTGCGTGATCGAGTCGCTCGAGCTCGCGCTCGAAACCGCCGGCACCCTCAAGGAGCTGACGGGCAGGCTCGGCGTGCCTTTCATCTACAAGAGTTCCTTCGACAAGGCCAACCGCAGTTCGAGCAAGTCCTTCCGTGGCATGGGCATGGACTTCGGGCTCAAGGTGCTTTCGGAGGTCCGCGAGCAGATCGGCGTGCCGGTCCTGACCGACGTGCACGAGACCGACCAGGTCAGGCCGGTCGCCGACGTGGTCGACATGCTGCAGACGCCCGCCTTCCTATGCCGGCAGACCGATTTCATCCGCGCCTGCGCGGCCACGCTCAAGCCCGTCAACATCAAGAAGGGGCAGTTCCTGGCCCCGCACGACATGGCCAACGTCGTGGCCAAGGCCAGGGAGGCCGCGCTGGAAGCGGGCGGGGACGGGAACAATATCCTCGTCTGCGAGCGCGGAGCATCGTTTGGCTACAACAATCTCGTGTCGGACATGCGCTCTCTGGCTATCATGCGCGAAACGAATTGCCCGGTGGTTTTCGATGCCACCCACTCCGTGCAATTGCCGGGCGGGCAGGGCGCAACGTCTGGCGGACAGCGCGAATTCGTGCCGGTACTGGCGCGCGCAGCCGTGGCCGTCGGCGTGTCGGGACTGTTCATGGAGACACATCCGGATCCGGCGCATGCCAAGTCGGACGGGCCGAACGCGGTACCGCTCAAGCGTATGGGCGAGCTGCTGGCCTCATTGATAGAACTCGACCGTGTGACCAAACGTCACGGGTTTCTCGAAAACGATTTCCAATAACTTCTTGAGACTGGATACCTATGAGCGCAATCGTAGACATCATCGGGCGCGAAATCATCGACTCCCGCGGCAACCCCACGGTAGAGTGCGACGTGCTGCTGGAATCGGGAGCGATGGGCCGTGCGGCTGTTCCCTCCGGCGCTTCGACGGGATCGCGTGAGGCCATCGAATTGCGCGACGGAGACAAGTCGCGCTACTTGGGCAAGGGCGTGCTCAAGGCCGTCGAGAACGTCAATACCGAAATCGCGGAAGCATTGATGGGGCTCGATGCGCAGGAGCAGGCGTTCCTGGACCGCACGCTCATCGAGCTGGACGGCACGGAAAACAAGGAGCGCCTCGGCGCCAACGCCATGCTGGCCGTGAGCATGGCCGTGGCCAAGGCGGCGGCTGAAGAGTGCAGCCTGCCCCTGTATCGCTACTTCGGCGGCAGCGCCGCCATGAGCATGCCCGTGCCCATGATGAACGTCATCAACGGCGGTGCTCACGCGAACAACAACCTGGACATGCAGGAGTTCATGATCCTGCCGGTGGGCGCGACCAGCTTCCGCGAATCCCTGCGCATGGGGGCCGAAGTGTTCCACGCGCTGAAGAAATTGATCCACGACCAGGGGATGTCCACCGCCGTGGGCGACGAGGGCGGCTTTGCCCCCAATGTCGCCAATCACGAAGCGGCCATCCAGCTGATCCTGCAGGCCATCGAGAAGGCCGGCTATGAGCCGGGTACCCAGGTCGCGCTGGGCCTGGATTGCGCGAGCTCGGAGTTCTATCGCGACGGCAAGTATCACATGGAGGGCGAAGGCTTGACGCTGAGCTCCCAGGAGTTGACCCACATGCTGGCCACATGGTGCGACAAGTACCCGATCGTGACCATCGAAGACGGCATGGCCGAGAACGATTGGGATGGCTGGAAGTACCTGACCGAGCAGCTGGGGCGCAAGGTGCAGCTCGTCGGCGATGATCTCTTCGTCACCAATACCAGCATCCTCAAGCGCGGCATCGAGCAGGGCATTGCCAACTCGATCCTGATCAAGATCAACCAGATCGGTACCCTCACCGAAACCTTCGCCGCGATCGAGATGGCCAAGCGGGCGGGATACACCGCCGTGGTGTCGCATCGCTCGGGCGAAACGGAAGACACGACCATCGCCGACATCGCAGTGGCCACGAACGCGATGCAGATCAAGACGGGCTCGATGTCCCGCTCGGATCGCATGGCCAAGTACAACCAACTGCTGCGCATCGAGGAAGACCTCGGCGACGTGGCGCACTATCCGGGCCGCGAGGCGTTCTACAACCTGCGTTGATGCAATTGCGCCGGACTGCCTAGGCGGGTGGTCCGGTGCTCCCATTGGGGGACGGGCCGCATGCGTCTGCTCACTCTGATAATCGCCCTGCTATTGGTGCTGATCCAGTATCCGCTATGGCTGGGAAAAGGCGGGTGGCTACGCACCTGGGAGCTCGAGCGCCAGCTCGAGGCCCAGCGCCAGACCAACGAGGAATTGCGTACGCGCAATCTTGCGCTCGACGCCGAAGTGCGTGACCTCAAGAGCGGCACGGATGCCATCGAAGAGCGCGCCCGTTACGAGCTCGGCATGCTCAAGGAAGGCGAGGCATTCGTGCAGATCGTCGAAGGCCCGGCGGCTGCGGCGATTGCTCCGGGAACTGCGCCGGCATCGCCCCAGCGTCGCATGACCGCGCCTGCGGATCGATAAACCCGGCGCTTCCTGAACTACCCCGCCAGCAGATTTTCATTTTTCGCGTGCTCACGCGCGGCCGACTGCATAGGCATCGCAATGTCGCGCCGTATCACCACCAGGCCCGCGGCGCGGGCACGTCGCACGTAATCATCCTCCTCGCCGGAGTCGGCCAGCGTGCGCAACAGCGCAGCCATCCAAGGGAGGTAGGGGGCGTGCAGGTACGTGAGGCGCAACACGAGCGTATTGGCCTGGAACACGGTTTGCCGCGAATGGGGGCCGGCACCGTTGCCGTAACGGGCAAGATAGACGGTGTCGTGGTGCAGCCGCTGGTAGTCGTAGTCGAGCTCGCGAACGCCCCCGGCGCTTGACCGGTCATTGGAAAAATCGTCGAAGCTAGCCCGGTTCGGACTCAGTTGTTCGATGCGGGCCATAGGCAGGCCGTATTCGCGCTCCCGGGCCTGTAGCTTGGCCTTGACCCGCGGCCCCACGCTGGCAGGGTCCGGGAGGGCGTCGATGCCCAGTGCCGGCGCGAGGGCGCGCTCGAATGCACCTGCCATGGCGGATGGATCGGCGTGCGAGACGACGCCGGCGCGCGCGGCTTCGAACAAGGCGTAGCCGACGGCCTGGCGGACCAATAGCCAGCGACCGGTTTCAAAGGCGCCGAGCCCTACGAGCAGCAGCGGCAGTGCCACGACGGTGAATTCCGCCATGGCGGTGCCGCGTAGGCGGCGCAGGAGAATGCGAGGCGGGTGATGGACCGGAGGCATGACGCGAGCTTGCCCGTGCATCGGCCCGGCGTCCATTGTGGATACTGCCCGAGGACAAAACGCGCCTACCGCAGCCTGAGGGTTAGGCGCCATTCCACCCCTGCAGCAGCGCGGCCACGATGCCGCCTGGCGTCAGTGGCGCGTGGTGTTCTGGTGCCTCACCATGGCCGAATCGTTGGCGAACAATTCGGCGCAGTCGACCGCATCGAACTCGAAGCTCTTGACGCAGTAGTCGCAGTGGATTTGTACGCGACCTTGTTCTGCCAGAATGTCGTCCACTTCCGCCTTGCCGATGCGCAGCAGCACGTCGGCAACTTTTTCGCGGGAACACGTACAGCGATAGGTCACCGGGGCCGGGTCGAAGGCGCGCAGGGATTCCTGCCAATACAGGCGGTGGATCAAGGCGTCCGGCGTAAGCGTGAGCAACTCTTCCGGCTTGAGCGTGTCGGCCAAGACTTGGGCGCGTTCCCAGGTGTCGTCGGCCTTGGCTTGGGCGGCCTGGCCTTCGGTCTTGCCGCCATGCCGGGGAAGCTGTTGCAACAACACGCCGGCCGCGCATTCGGCGTTGGCCGCGAGCCAGATGCGCGTCTGCAATTGCTCGGAGGCTAGCATGTAGTGCTCGAGCGCTTCCGCCACCGAATTGCCGTGCAGCGCCACAATGCCCTGGTAGGGCTGCTGGCCCGGCTGGCGGTCCTGGGGATCGAGCATGACGGCGAAGCGGCCGCCTCCCTGGCTATTGAGCAGGCTCTGGAACGTTCCGTCGTCGGGCACGGCGTGGCCCTCGCGGAGCTTGACGGTCGCGCGTATGCCGAGGTCGGCATGGCATTCGACGACGATCAAGCCGATCGGGCCATCTCCCTGCAGCTGCAGGACCACGGTGCCGTTGAACTTGATGTTGGCGGCCAGCAGCGCGCTTGCCGCCACCAGTTCACCCAAGAGGCGCTGGACGGCGGGCGGATAGTCGTGACGGGCCTGGATTTCTTTCCAGGTCTGGCGTATGGAGGTGACCTCAGCCCGGACGGTCTGGTCCTCGAATAGGTATTTCTTGAGCTGATCGGACAAAAAACTTCCTCGAAAGCGCGTGGGGGTGAGCCATTCTACAATGCTGTCTTATGACAGCCGAACCCGAACTGCGACAGGCGGCGCGTCTACTGCTCACGCTTTGCGATCCGGCCGAGAAGGCCGCCCGTACGCGCGAGCTGGGGGCTTCGCCCGTATATGTGGATGCCGCCTGCGTTTTACAAGAGCCCGAGGGTGTCCCGGGCCGCCCGCTCCGCCCCGTCTTGGTTTCCCCGCGCGACGTACCGGGAAGGGGCGTGGCCTCGGTCGAGGCGCGCGCGGCATTGCTGCATGCGCTGGCGCACATCGAATTCAATGCGATCAACCTGGCGTTGGACGCGATCTGGCGTTTCGCCGGCATGCCCAAGAACTATTACCTGGACTGACTCAAGGTCGCCAGCGAGGAAGCTCTGCACTTCACCCTGCTCGCGGAGCACCTGCAATCCTTGGGCTACGCCTACGGCGATTTCCTGGCCCATGACGGACTGTGGCAAATGGCCGAGCGCACGCGGCTCGACCTGCTCGCGCGCATGGCATTGGTGCCTCGAACCCTGGAGGCGCGCGGGCTAGACGTCAGCCCGGCCATACGGGCGAAACTGGCAGGCGCCGGAGACATGAAGGCCGCGCAGATACTCGATGTCATCCTGCGCGACGAGATCGGGCATGTCGCGATCGGCAATCGTTGGTACCGCTATCTGTGCGAGCGCGAGGGCGTCGACCCAGTGGGCCATTATGTGGTCCTGGCCCAGCGTTATGAGGCGCCGGGCCAGTATGGACCGTTCAACCTTCCGGCCCGCCGGGCGGCGGGTTTCACGGAGACGGAGCTGCGTGCGCTGGAGCTGGCGGCCATTTCCGGACGCGATCGTCCGCGATCTGCTTGAGCGCTTGGCGTCGGATCTTGCCGGAGGGGGTTAGCGGCAGGGCTTCGACGAACTCGATCTCTTTGGGGGTGTCATCCCGGCCGAGTTCGGAGGCAACGTAGGCGATCAGTTGGTCGCGCAGCGTGCGGAGGCGGGCGGCGTCATCAGCCTCGGTTGGCGCAGTTGCGGGTTCGCCGGATGCCTCCTCGCCTTGCGCTGGGGCGGGGGGTTGCGCTTCGTCCGGCGC
>NZ_JADGHH010000168.1 GCF_019689535.1 Pigmentiphaga sp. | reverse complement strand
CTCCTGAGGCCGCCCGCGCCCGGAAGCCAGGAGCTTCAATGCGGCAATATCTTGGAGAGGAACTGGCGCGCGCGCTCGGAGCGCTCGCCCCGGGGATCGAAGAATTCGTCCTTGCCCGTGTCTTCGACGATGCGGCCGCCGTCCATGAAGATGACGCGATCGGCGACCTTGCGGGCAAAGCCCATTTCGTGGGTGACGACCATCATGGTCATGCCTTCTTTGGCGAGGTCGACCATGACGTCGAGGACTTCATTGACCATTTCCGGGTCGAGCGCGGAGGTGGGCTCGTCGAACAGCATGGCGATGGGGTCCATCGAGAGCGCGCGGGCAATCGCGACCCGCTGCTGCTGGCCTCCGGAGAGCTGGCCGGGATACTTGGATTGATGGGCCTTGAGGCCGACCCGGTCGAGCAATTTGAGCGCGCGGTCGGCGGCTTCGTCTTTGCCCCGCCCCAGCACTTTCGTCTGCGCCAAGGTCAAGTTGTCCAATACGGAGAGATGCGGGAACAGTTCGAAATGCTGGAACACCATGCCGACTTTGGCGCGCAGCTTGGGCAGGTCGGTCTTGGGATCGCCCACGGAGATGCCGTTGACGATGATTTCGCCCTGCTGGAAAGGCTCGAGCGCATTGACGGTCTTGATCAGCGTTGATTTTCCCGACCCAGACGGGCCGCATACCACGACCACCTCGCCTGCGCCAATGGAGGTCGTGCAGTCGGTGAGGACCTGGAACGATCCATACCATTTACTGACGTGTTTGATCTCGATCATGCGAGACTCCTGTATGACGGTTCATTCCGGCGCGCACGCGCTGCTAGCGGACGATGGCGACGCGCTGCTGGAGAACGCGTACCAGCCTCGAGGCCGTGAAGCAGATGATGAAATAGACCAGCGCAGCGAAGACGTACATCTCGACCAACCGGCCATCGCGCTGTGCCACCTTGGAGGCGGCGCCAAGAAAGTCAGTGATCGATAGCACGTACACCAGGGACGTATCCTGGAACAGCACGATGGTCTGCGTGAGCAGGACGGGGATCATGTTCCGGAAGGCCTGCGGCAGGATGACCGACCCCATGGTCTGCCAGTAGTTCAGCCCCAGCGCATAGGCGGCGTAGGTCTGCCCGCGCGAGACGGACTGTATGCCGGCGCGCATGATCTCGCAGAAAAAGGCCGCCTCGAACATGGTGAAGGTAATGACCGACGACCAAAAGGCACCGACCTGGATGGGGGTGGGAGACCCGATGACCCAAGCGCCGATGTACGGCACGAGAAAGTAGAACCAGAAGATCACCAGCAGCAGCGGCAGCGAGCGCATCAGGTTCACGTACGTCCCCGCCACCGCCGACAGCCAACGGAAGCGCGACAGGCGCATCATCGCGAGCAGGGTGCCGAAAATAATGCCCCCGACGGTTGCCATGGCCGTCAAGGTCAGCGTGAACGTCATGCCCTCCTTGAACAGATAAGGCAGCGAACGCCAGATGACGTCGAAGTCGAAATCGCTGAACATCGCGGCCTCCCCTCAGTGCGATCCGCCGCGCATGGGGCCGATGAATCCCGGCACGGCCACGCGGCGCTCGACCCAGCGCATGAATGTCACGACGATGAGACTGAGGATGAGATACAGCACCGTGGCAGCCGCGAACGCCTCGAACACCTGGAAGCTGAACTCCTGCATGGAGCGCGCCCGGCCCGTCAGCTCGAGCAGCCCTATGGTCATCGCCACCGACGAGTTCTTGATGATGTTCATGAACTCGGACGTGAGCGGTGGCAGGATTACACGGTAGGCAATGGGCAGCAACACGTAGCGATAGACCTGCGCCTCGCGCAGGCCCAATGCAGTGGCCGCCATGCGCTGCCCTCGCGGCAATGATTGGATGCCGGCCCGTATCTGTTCCGCCACGCGCGCCGAGGTGAAGAATCCCAGGCAAAGCACGGCCGGCCAGTACGCGCCCCACGGCGGCGCGATCTGCTTGATGGCGGTTCCCCACGCTTCCGGCAAGGCCTCTGGCATGACGTAATACCAGAGGAAGAGCTGCACTAGCAGGGGAATGTTGCGGAACAGTTCGACGTAGGCTTCGGCCAGGCGCGCCGCCCATTTCACCGGCGTGGTGCGGATGACGCCAATGATCGAGCCCATCACGAAGGCAAGCACCCAGGCCGCCAGCGCCGTGGCGACAGTCCATTGCAGCCCCGACAGCATCGTGTCCAGGTAGGTCCCCTGCCCGTCGGGGGACAGCTCCCAGAAGATCTTCCAGTTCCAGTTGTAATTCATCACCGCTCCGGCGAGATTGCATCGTCCAGCCGCCGGGCCGGACCGATAAAACCAGGGGACCGCGTAGGTCCCCTGGAGTCTTGCTCAGTCATGCGCATGCATGGCGGATTGCCTGGCCGGCCGCTCGCGCATCAACGGTAGGCCGCCGGATCGCCCGAGTCGGTCGGGTTCGCGATGGCTTTCTTGAGCGAATCGCTCATGGGCACCTTCAAGTTGACGTTGCGCGGCGGAATCGGAGAGTTGAACCATTTCTGGTAGAGCTTCTCCAGCTCGCCGGACTTCATCAGCGCCACCACGGCGTCGTCCACGACCTTCTTGAACGCCGGATCGTTCTTCGGTTCGATGACGCCGTAAGGCTCGACGGTGTAAGCCTTGCTGCTGACCATCCATTGATCCGGATTCTTGGAGCTCGCCACCAGTCCGTACAACAGGATGTCGTCCATGAAGAACGCCGCGGCACGGCCGCTGTCGACCATCAGGAACGCATCGGCATGGTCCTTGGCAGGAATGATCTGCATGCCCAGGTTTTCCTTGCCGTTGGTTTCGGTCAGCCACTTCAGGTTGCTGGTCCCGGCGGTGGAGACCACCGTCTTGCCCTTGAAGTCGGGAAGGTCGTTCAGGTTGGCGCTTTTCTTGGCAACGAAGCGCGTCGCGGTGACGAAGGTGGTCGGCGCGAACGAGACCTGCTGCTGGCGTTCCACGTTATTGGTGGTGGAGCCGCATTCGAGGTCGACGGTGCCGTTGGCGATGAGGGGGATGCGCGTGGCCGAGGTGACGGGCGAAAGCGCGATGTTGAGCTTGGGCAGATTCAGGTGGGCCTTGATTGCATCGGCGATCTTGTAGCAGATGTCCATCGAGTAGCCGATGGGTTGCTGCTTGTCGTCCAGGTAAGAGAAGGGGATGGACGAGTCGCGGTAACCGAGCGTCAGCGTTCCGGTGTCTTTGATTTTCTTGAGCCGGCCGGTGAGGTCCTGGGCCGAGACAGACGATGCGGCGACCAGAGCGAGCGCGGCGGAGAACAGCACGAACTTCTTCATGGAATCTCCTTCCTGGATGGGACGGCCCGAGTGTAGCAACAAGCGGGCGGCACGGACATGGCTTTTTACCCTGCCGTGCGAGGAGCGAAGGGTGTGCGCGCGCGCCCCGGGAAGGTGCGCGGCGCGCCGCATTTTCGTGCAGGAGGGGGAGGGAAACCCGAAAAATCCGCGTCCGGCGACGCAGGCACCGATAGGCGCGGCGGGGCGCAGGCCCGTATCGGGCGCATCGAAGCCGCCGACGACTCAAGCCGCGACCTTGTCCTTCCTGTATCGATAAGGCTTGGTCAATACCTCGGGCTTGAGCACCTGGGCGAGTGTCTCCGCATCCAACAGGCCGGCCTCCAGCACCAGCTCCGCCACCGGGCGGCCCGTCCGCATCGCCTCGCGCGCGATGCGCGTGGCGGCTTCGTAGCCGATGACCGGGTTGAGCGCCGTCGCCAGTCCCGCGGACCGCTTCACGGTGTCCATCAGTCGCTCGCGATTGGCCGTAATGCCCTTGACGCAGTTGTGCGTCAGGGTGGCGCACGCCGCTTCCAGGTGGGAAATACTCTTGGCCAGGCTCCACGCGATGATGGGCTCGAACGCGTTGAGCTGCAGCTGTCCGGCCTCCGACGCCATGGTGATCGTCATGTCGTTGCCGATCACCTCATAGGCGACTTGGTTCACCACTTCCGGAATGATCGGATTGACCTTGCCCGGCATGATCGAACTGCCCGCGGCGCGTTCGGGAAGATTGATCTCGTTGAGGCCGGCTTGCGGCCCGGACGAAAGCAGGCGCAAGTCGTTGCAGGTCTTGGAAAGCTTGCAGGCCACGCGTTTGAGCACGCCCGACAGCTGCACGAATGCGCCGGTGTCCTGCGTCGCCTCGATCATGTTGGCGGCCCGCACCAGCGGCAGGCCGGTGATCTCGGCCAGGTATTTCACGGCGAGCGGGCTGTAGTCTGGGTCCGTGTTGATGCCGGTGCCGATGGCGGTGGCGCCGAGGTTCACTTCCAGCATCAGGGCACGCGCCTCGGCGAGCCGCGCCTCATCCTCGCCCAGCATGACTGCATAGGTCAGGAACTCTTGGCCCAGCGTCATCGGCACGGCGTCCTGGAGCTGCGTGCGGCCCATTTTCAGGACGTCGTCGAACTCCAGCGACTTCGCCTCGAACGCTGCGCGCAGCTCCGCCATGGCAGACATCAATCTCTGCAGCGCAAAGCACATGGCGATGCGCAAGGCCGTGGGGTAAACATCGTTGGTGCTCTGCGAGGCGTTGACGTCCTGGATGGGGTGCAGCAGGTCGTAGCGTCCCTTCTCCGCACCCATGAGCTCCAGCGCACGGTTGGCGATGACCTCGTTGGCATTCATGTTGGTGGACGTGCCTGCGCCACCTTGGATCACATCGACGATGAATTGATCGTGCAACGCGCCGTCGATGATCTCCTGGCAGGCCTGCACGATGAAGCCTGCGCGGTCGGGAGGCAGGATGCCCAGGTCGCGGTTGGCGTGCGCCGCGGCCAGCTTGACGCACGCCAGCGCGCGCACTAGGTCGGGCTGGCCACCGATGGTCGAGCCGGAAATGGGAAAATTCTCGCGCGCCCGCAGCGTGTGGATGCCCCAATAGGCATCGGCGGGAATCTCCCGCTCGCCGAGAAGATCGTGTTCGATGCGATAAGCACCCGAGGTAGCGGTACTGCTCATAGGTCGTTCCATTGCGATTTCGCCGCACGGTGCGGCGCTGGGAAACACTCACTATATGCAGGCGCTTCTCGGGAGGGCCAATGCCATGTTCGCATTGGCCGATGTTTTTTTTGCATTCCCAGGGAGCCATCCAGGGCATGCGCGCGGCGACTCAGCGCGAGTGCGACAAATAGCGCCAGAGCGCGTCGACCAGTGGCTTGGCGGAACCGCCCGCAGGTGGCCTTTCGCGATACAGGCGGATCTCCATGGTTTCGGTGTAGGCCGCGCCGGCGCAGGCCAGGCGCCGGGACGCGACCTCCCGGGTGACGGCGCTCTCGGGCAGGAAGGCAACGCCGTGCCCTTCGAGTGCCATGGCCTTCAGGCCTTCGGCCATGTCGGTCTCATACTGTTCGTCAAGCGCAGGCCGGGGCTGGGCCGCCGAAAGAATGAGCTCGGCAATGCGACCCAGGTAGGCGTTGGGCGCGTAGGCGAGGTAAGGCGCCGGCTGCGTCTCGCCCAGCACGTATTGGGGCGTGCCGTCGGGATTGCTGCGCGCATAGGGATAGACTGCCTCGGTGCCAAGCACCAGGACGTCATAGTGGCGCGGATCCAGTTGCACCGGCAGGCTCGGGTGGTAATAGACCATGGCCAGGTCGCTGCCGCCCTGCACCAGGCTCATGGCTGCGTCGTGCACGTTCAGCGCCATCAAGCGCGCGGTGAAGCGGGGCAGCCCTGCTTCGGCGCGAATGCGGCTCAGCCATTGCGGGAAAAAGGTCAGCGACAGGGTATGCGGCACGGCAAAGTCCAGCACCGCCTGGGAAGCCGGCCGCATGCCGCGCAGCATGGCGCGGGTTTCTTCCAGCTTGGCGAGCATGGCGATGGCCTCGGCCCGGAAGGTCTCTCCCGCCGGGGTCAGGCGCGTGGGATACACGGTGCGGTCGACCAGGTCGGTACCCACCCAGGCCTCGAGCGCCTGGATTCGGCGCGAGAAGGCGGGCTGCGTGATGTGCCGGAGTTCCGCGGCCCGCGAAAACGACCGTGTTTCAGCGAGCGCGATGAAGTCCTCGAGCCATTTGGCTTCCATGCTTGCAACCGTGGAGGAACGGAGAAAAATTGTACCGTGGGCCGGATCGCGGCCGACTACACTTGCCCGTTTTGCGGGGCGGCCACGAGCCCAACCGCGTTTTTTCTCCGGAGTCCGACGTGACCACTTCTCTTCCGTATCCTCCCCCTGCCCCCGGTTCCCTGCCTGAAGGCCAGATGCCCGTGCTGCGCGTCATCCCGATGCCGGCCGACGCCAACCCCTCGGGTGACGTATTCGGCGGGTGGATCATGGCCCAGGTGGACCTGGCCGGGTCCGTGCCCGCGCAGGGCCGCGCGAACGGCCGGGTCGCCACCGTCGCGGTGACCTCCTTCGTCTTCAAACAACCCGTCTTCGTCGGCGATCTGCTGAGTTTTTACGCCCACATCGTCAAGACCGGGCGCACGTCCATCACGGTCGCGGTAGAGGTCTATGCCGAGCGCATACGCCTGAACTCAGAGGTCGTGAAGGTGACGGAAGCGACGCTCGTGTACGTGGCAACCGACGCGCAGCGGCGCCCCAGGCCCCTGCCGGACCTGCGGGCCGGGTGATTGCGCGTCGCGCCGCCGGCGGCGGGCGGCCATGCGTCGCCCCTGTGCGGGCAAGGGGCAGGCTGGACAACTCTGGGCGTTCGGTGGCACATTGACCACAGGGCGCCTCGCCCAGGCCAAGCCGGCTCAGACCGGCCTGCTCACCCGGCGGCATGCCCGCCCATACGGCGAAGGAGACACATCATGGAACTATCTGGTTCGCGCCTGATTCCTGCGTCTCAAGAGCGCACCTGGCAAAAGCTCATCGCCCCCGAGACCCTCAAGGTCTGCATCAGCGGATGCGAGAAGGTCGAGCGGATTTCCGAGCATGAATACCGCGTGAACCTGCGTGCCGACGTCGGCCCCGTCTCTGCCCGCTTCGAAGCCTTCCTGGAGCTCTCTGACATCCGTCCCCCGCACGCCTATCACTTGCGCTTCGAAGGAACGGGCGGCGCGGCCGGTTCGGCCAAGGGCTACGCCGACATCCGGCTTGCGCCGGAGGCTGGCGGCACGCGGCTTTCCTATGCTGCGCACGCCGACCTGGAAGGCGGGCTGAGCCAGCTGCGGCCCGACCAAGCGGAGAAAATCGCGCGCAAGATGATGGACAACTTCTTCGCGCTGTTCTCCGTATGCGCCTCGCCGGCGCTCGATCGCCCGGCCCCCCGGCGGCCGCGCAACGCCCGCCCGGCCGCCGCGGCCCCAAGCCATGCCTTGCACATGCCCGCGCAATGGCTCAACCGGCTATCGTGGCTGCTCGTGCTTTGCGTGATCGGCGGGCTGGTGGCTTACCACACCTTCATGCGCTGAAGCGTGGCGGCGCTCAGCGCCGCACGTTCTTCATCTTGATGCGCAGCGAAAGCGCCATCATGGCGGCGCAGAGGACGACCGCCGTGACCAGGCCCGCCTTGATGCCGGTGACCACGGAAGTGCGCGCGATGACGATGCCCACGAGCGCCGTTCCCACGGCGCTGCCGAGCATGCGCGTCGTCTGGATCAACGCAGAGGCGACGCCGACGTCGCGGCGCTCGGCGATCATCTGCATGAACAGCGTCAGGTTGGGGATGATGAACCCCAGCCCGACACCTGAAATACAGAAGGCCGAAACGGCAAAGGCCATCGAGGCGCCGCGCTCGAGCAACGTGACCCCCACGCATCCCACCGCGAGTAGCACTGCGCCGAACACCATCAGGCGCTGGGGCTGGGTCTGGGTGGGAAACATCCTGCCGTTGATGACGCTACCCACCGGG
>NZ_JADGHH010000010.1 GCF_019689535.1 Pigmentiphaga sp. | reverse complement strand
GTCCTAGGCATTGCGTCTAGTCATCCACAGTTCGCACAAAATGATATATATGTTTGCCTCGGGAGGCAGTTGGAGATAGAGACTTACTGGCGCAGAAACGCGCATACCGTTTTAAGGTTGTGCTACAAATAGCGGGAAGACGTTTTTTCTGCGACCGAATGCTACATATTCGGGTTGCCTCAGCCAAGAACGTCTTTTCGTCGGGGTTACCTCACTTTTAATCCACCGAAAGTGCTCACTCCCGCCTAACTTCAGGCAGGAGACGGGTCGTTGATTCCGAGATGGTTGTAACAAAAATTAACGGAATGCGGCGGGGCGCGTGGTGGGCTGATGTCTTATCGGGCTGGTGCCTATTTGGATTTGAACAGAGGAAGTGATGGGAAAAATAGTCCTGATGGAATCTCATCCGTTGCTGCGTCTCGGTTTGTGGCAGATCGTGAAAAAACTGGGCGAGCCTTGGGAGATAGTCGAACTGGATTACGACGCTCTTGCCAAAGGCGAGTCGCCGGCTATCGGAGTAGATCTTCTGATATATGGCGTTTCGTCGGGGGCGGGGTCGGATAGCCAGTACCTCACCGAGATTCATAAAACTCTCCAGCCGAAGCGGATTTTGCTCCTGGCCGATGCGCTGCCGTTGCCGCCAAGCTTCAGCAATTTGTCCGGCTTGCCGGTATCCGGCTGTGTCATGAAAACCGTTTCAGTCGAGATTCTCGAGGCTGCGATTCGGTTGGTCATCGCCGGAGGTCAGTGTTTTCCCGGAAAACAGTTGCAGGCCCCGGATTTCTATTTCCGGCCTGCAGCCGACCAGGCGGGCGGGGTCCTGTCGTCCAACGGGCTCAAGCCGGCAGGTTCGAACGGCAAGCCGAACGAAATCAGCATCGCCGAAGGAGCGCAGCTATTGCAATTGACGCCGCGCCAATACGAAGTGCTGGTATTGCTCGCGCGCGGTCATCCGATCAAGACGATCAGCCGGATGCTCAATATCTCGGTCGCGACCACGAAGACGCATGCGTGTACCCTCTATCAACGCCTGCACGTGCGCAACAAGGGTGAAGCGGTCTATACGGCGCTGAAGCGGGGGGCTACGCTCGAGTGGCACGGCCCGGAACTCGACCGCGACAACAAGCGGGTGCAGCCCTACGCGCATACGCACAAATAGCGTTAATCCGAACCGATTCAATCGCCTGTACGAGAGTCGACACACGCGGCCGCTGATAGGATACAAGCGTGTTGAATGACCGCACGCGGCACCCGTCGGTGGCGGGGCCGCGACGGTTGTGTCTATCAGCAGTGCTCCAGATTCTCTCTTTCCGAGCCGGCCATGGCGTTCCATGGTCGGCCAGGCGGGGCGTCAGGGCGCGTTCAAAAGGCCGCGGGGAATGGCGACAGTTCTGATTGAAGATTACGCGCTGTTGCGGCTCGCTTTGGAACATATATTGATGCGTGTAGAGGGTGCGGGCGAGATCATCGTCTTGTCCGCCCGCCAGCTGGGCGAGCTCGGAACGTCGTGGAACAAGAGCGTGGAATTGCTGGTATTGGACGTGAACCCCGATCCGGTACAAGTCATCGAGACGCTCGAGCGAGCGTTGGCAATATTTTCCCCCCGAGTCGTCTTGACGCTTTATGGCACGGAAGACCCGGCCGTCAGTGCCGCTTTCGCCCGTCGCGGGGTCCAGGGCTACATATCACGCTCTTCCGATCCTGCCGCATTGGCCGCAGCGGTGAGCCTGGTCCTTGCGGGCGGCGAGTGTTATCCACGCCGGGAGATACCGCCGGACATCCCCGTGGCGGCCCGGTCCGCCATGCGGGGGCTGACGAAGAGGCAGGAGGAAATCCTGAGGCTGCTGGTACAGGGACACAGCATGCGAGAGATAGCCGAGCACATCGGCATCTCCGCTGCGACGGTCAAGAGCCATGCGCGCACGCTTTATTGGAAGCTCAACGTGCGCAACCAGGCCGAAGCAGCGTTCGTGGCCCGGCATCGCGGCTTGATCAAGCCGGACGACGAAGGCGAGGACTGAGCCGGGCCGGTAGCGCCGTCAGGCGGCCGGTCCGGTTACCCCTGGGGTATCCCCCCGATGCAGTGGATGAGCGCCTTTTCGGCTTCGGACAACACGGCGTCGATGTGGAGATGGCGCTGCGCGTAATGCCGCGCGGCGCGGCCGAGTGCGTGGCGGCGGCACGGATCGTCGGCGAGTTCTTCCAGCGCGGCCACGAGGGCCTGTGCATCTTCCGGCGGGATGACGATGCCCTTGCCCCCGACTACCCCGGCGAGTTCCGTTCCTGGTTGTGCGGTGCAAATGACCGGGCGTCCGCTGGCTAGCATGCCCGAGAGCTTGGAGGGCATCACTAAGTCCGCCGCGTTGGCGCGCTGGGGCAGCAGATGGATGTCTGCGGTGCAAAGGAGCTCGCCCAGCCGTTCTGCAGGCTGCAGATCGAGGAAACGGACCTGGGGCAGCCCCTTGCACAAGGCATGCAAGGCATCGCGTTGGGGCCCTTCTCCGCAGAATACGAACCATAGCTTGGGGTGCGCTGCCAACATACGAGCGGCTTGCGCAAGGACTTCGAGGCCCTGTTTGACGCCCATGTTGCCGGCGTAGAGCGCGACGACGGCATGGGGGGGGATGCCGAGCTCGGACCGATAGCGCGATTGGCAGCCTGGGCGGCAGATGGCATCGACGTCGACCCAATTAGGCAGCGTCTCCAGCCGGCGCGCGTCTACGCCCTTGCGCCGCGCCAGTTCGAGCATGCGCCCCGAGATGGTGGAGACGCGATCGAAGCGTCGCAGCAGCCAGCGTTCCAGCCCCAGGACGACTTTTCTCAAGCCACGGCCTTTGAGCAGGCCAAGCTCGAACGCTGCGTCCACTTCGTAGTCTTGGATGTGCAGCCATACTCGCGCGCCGCATAGCCGGGCGGCCAGCCATGCAGCCGGGGCGCAGAAAAGGGAGGGTGCCACGACGAATATGACGTCTGGCCGCTTGAAGGCCTGCATGATGAGGACCGGCAGGCTGGAGGCTGCGAAGCTCGCCAGGTGCAGCAGGCGTTTGAGGCCGCCCGGCCGGGCAGGCACCCAGAGCGGCGTCCGGATGACGGTAACGCCTCGCCAGGTTTCCCGGCGGTAACGCCAGGCCGAGTAGCCTGGCTCGATGCGCCAGGCCGGATAATAGGGGGGGCCGGCAATGACGGACACCGTGTGACCCCGGCCGGCGAGCCAGGCGGCCAGTTCACCGGTGTACTTGCCTATTCCCGTCAGTTCCGGCGCGAAATTCAGCCCGTATATCAAGAGTCTCATGCGTCCACCATTGTGCGCCTGCGCACGGGCCGGCAGGGATTGCCGTGGCAGATCATCGCCGCGGGAACGGGTTTGAATACGGAACTTCGGGCGCCGACTACGGCGCCGGCGCCCACTGTTACCCCGGGGCCGATGAATACGTCGGCCGCGATCCACGCTCCGTGTTCGATGCGGACTGGTCGCTCGCGGATCGGGAAGGCTCGCAGGCTGGGATCGTGGTCGGCAGCGCAAACAAAGCTGCGCTGGGACACGACGACGTGATCGCCGATGTGGATGGGAGCAAGGCTGTAGAGCACGACGTCGTCCCCGATCCAGGAATAATCCCCGATGCTGACTTTCCAAGGATAGGTGATCGTGGCGCTGGGACGAATCAAGACCTTCTTGCCGACCTTTGCGCCGAACAGGCGCAGCAGCCATCGGCGAAATCCATAGGCGATTTGCGGGGAACACCTGAAGAGCGTGGCTTGCGCCAGCCACCATATCTGGACGGCCAGGGGGGAGCGGCCGCGCAAGCCGGGGGAAATGGAAAACAGGTCCAGCCTATGGAATTCTTCTTTCACGTGGAACTCCGATCCAGATCGCCCGCCAATCCTTGCCCGGCGCCCTGGCTGGCGCGCGTGGCGGCGGCCCGCATCTCTTCGGTCTTGATGCCTATCTGCCAGTAATAGAACGCGCGTGCGATGGCATAGTGGAATCCGGCCTTGCCGTCGAGGAAGCCGCGCTTGAAGACGTAGCTGTGCAGGAATGCAGTCATGCCCTTGAACGGCAGCTTCTGGAATGCCTTCTTGGCCAATGCGCGCGATCCGACGTTCGCTTCGCGCGGATCGTTGAGCAGGCCTTTGAGGCGCAGGTGGGCTTCCCAGTCCGAATAGCGATTGTGCTTGTCGAAGTAGTGGTAGAGCGAGTCGTGATCCGCGTGGATCATGGGGTTCGACAATACGAAGGTCCGGCCTTCTACATGCGGCTGGTAGTGGCCTTCGACTTCCCACATGTTGGCGACATCCAGGTCGTCATAGTCGAGAAACCGGGCGCGGAACCTGTCCAGCAGCACGAGCTTGTAGACACGATGGCCATGGCGGAGGGGCTTGCCGCAAAAAACATAGTCGAAAGCAGCGAATGCGCCGGCATGGCCGTCATGGAAGCGAGGTAGGCTGTGGCGGATTTCTTCGGCCAGCGCCGGCGTCATTTCCTCGTCCGCGTCGACGTACAGCACGATGCGGTTCGAAAAAGGAAGGTTTTCCAGACACCACTGCTTTTTCTTCGGATACTTGCCGTTCCATTTGAACGGCACCACATGGGCGCCGTGCGCGATCGCGAGGGCCTGCGTCTCGTCCGTGCTGCCCGAGTCGACCACGAACACCTCTGAGAAATCCCTCAGGCTGGCGAGGCACTTGACGATGTTGCGTGCCTCATTCTTGGTCATCACGACGACGGATACCGGAATGCGTTCCAAGGTTTTCTCCGTGAGGGTGGTTGCGGCTATAGCAGCGGGTTGAAAAGTGCAGCCACGTTTCTCCGGTGCTGCTCGAGCGAGAAAGCCGCAGCGCGTTCCGCGGCCGCCTGGGCCAGCCGATCGCGTTCGCCTTCGTGATCAACCAAGCGGCGCACTGCGGCGGCCAGGGCGCCGGCGTCACCGACGGGAAAAAGCACGCCGTATTGGCCGTTGGCCAGGATCTCGCCGGGGCCGTGGGGGCAGTCGGCGGCGATGACGGGTACGCCCAGGCACAAGGCTTCCACCATCGCATTGCCGAAACTTTCGCGGCGGGATGTCGAAACGAAGGCGTAAGCCCGTGCCAGGACGGGGAATGGGTTGGAAACATGTCCCGCCAGGATGACCTGGGAGCGGGACGACGAGGCCGCGATTTGCCGCTGCAGTGCATCGCGTTCCGGGCCATCCCCGAAAACGACGAAAGCGATGCGAGGGTCATCGAGCAGGTCAGCCGCCTCGACCAGCGTCTTGAAGTCCTTGAGCTCGTCCAGGCGGCCGATGGCCACGAACTCGAGTACTCCCGGCTGCGGTGGCATGCTTGGCGTGCAGCTGGCCAGGCGGCGGACTTCCTCGATGGGGATGCCGTTATAGACGTGGCGGAATTTTCCGGCCAGCGAAGGAAACATGTTGGAGAGGTCGCGCACGACGCCCTGGGAGACTCCCACGACGAGGTCGTGTTTCGCATAGCTGAAACGCGCGAGCCAACGCTTGAAGCGCTGCACGGCGGAGCCGCTGTAGTGCGCGGCCGGGCTGTTGTGCTCGATGGCCACGGTGGCGTACTTGCGCACGGACAGCATCGACGCCAGCGCCACGAGGAGATTGCATAGCAAGCCATGCGAGCAGACCAACGCTGGAGGGTCGTTGCGCAGGTGGATGAGCAGGCGCCAGAACGCGAGCGGCAGTGCCGAGCGGAAGCGCCAGGGCCCGGGCGTCTCGGGCAGTGCGTACGTGACGGACGGATTCCTGACCTTGAATTCGCCCCGGAAACGGCGAAGCAGGAATAGCGCGGTGTCGATGCCTTCCTCCGGGAGCGCGTCAGTGATGAACATGACGCAGCGACCGACTCCACCGGGTGACAAATCAGGAGCGACGAAGAGGACATCAGCCATGGCGTGCCGCCCGAGGTGTGAGCATGGCGTTCACCCTATCCTGCTCGGCGGCGGCCGTTACTGCCGCGCCGTTGGCCGCCAGCGACAGGCTGTAGCACAGCATGAAGCCGAGGAAGGCGGTCTTGGGAGCATAAGCCAGTCCTCCAGACATCGAGTCGACGACGATGTAGATCGGCAGGCAGCAGAGCAGGTAACGTCGATGGAGCTCCAGGCCAGGATGCCCATAGGGACGGAAAAGCGAGATCAGCAGGATGGATAGCGGCGTCAGCATGATGAGCGCCGTCCCGACGATGCCGAATTTCATCAAATAGAATGCCCAGGAGTTGTGGGCGAAGGTGCTTAGCTCGAAGCCTTCCTCGCCCATGACCCAGCTGCGCAGCCCCGCTCCATGGCCGAAAATGGGCGATTGCCGGAAGAGCTCCATCTGGCCTTCCATTTCCTCCACGCGCGCCCCGTAGCTCGAGTCATATTCCAACGCCTGGACGGTGAAGATGCGGTCGAGGAGGACCTCCACGTAGCCGATCATGTAGAACACAACCATGCCGGCTGCAATCGCTGGGACGAACAGCAACAGCGTTTTCTGCAACGCCTTCGCCTGCCTCCCCAGGAATGCGGCGACGGCGACCGTCACGGCCAACTGGAGATATTGGCTGCGGTTGAGGGACATGGCGAGCGCGAGGAACATGAACAGCGTCCACAAGTAGGCCCGACCGGGGCCCAGGCCGAGCGTATTGGGAAAGAAGAAAATGGCCAGGATGGAGAAGGGAAGCAGCCAGACCGCAAGGCGTACGTTGCGTAGCGGCTCGGTCACGCTGAACCCGACGACCTGCTCGGCGAGCAGGAGGAGTGTGACGGCCAAGCCGGAGTACACGATGGTCCGCTGCAGGAGGGCATATGCGCTAGCCGAATCGATGTCCTTGTAGCAAAGGAAGGGGATGCACATGAAATAGAAAACAATGCGCAGGTCGCGCGCAATGTCCGGAGCGACGATACCAGGCTTGGGATGGATGCTCGTCGCGGCCAGATAGGCAAGTGCCAGGCATTGCAACAACATGGGCAGGAGCACCGGGCCCGACGGAAGCGCATAGGCGCCGGGCTGTCCCAGCCGGGAGAATTTGACGATGACGATCGTGACGAAGAGCAGGTCGAACGGCGAGAGCTTGAAATTGCCTACGCCAATGGTGAGTTCGTCGAAATTCAGGGCCGTGGCGGCGAAAAAGAACAGGCACAGCCAGGGTAGGGTGGAGCGCGTGGGCGCGGGCATCATGGAGGCGGCCTCAGTGTTCGTTCCAGTCGTCGCGACCGATCAGCTTGCTCGTGAACTTTTCTAGCAGGTAAGGGATGTCTCCCTGCTTGGCGTGCGCGGCCATCTTGGCGAGCCGGCACGATATGCCGTAGAGCGGCCCTATGCCCGGTTCTGTCTGTCGTATCTTGCGAACGATGGCACTGCGTTCTTCCAGCAATACGTCTTGCAGCCTGGCCGTCTTGGTCTCGGCATGCATGGTGTAGACGCCGTAGGCGTCTGGCACGATGGTGTTGGGGCCCGCATACAGCAGGCGGCTCCAGAGGTCCAGGTCCATGCAATAGCGCTTGTCTTCGTCCAGCATGCCGTATTTCTCGAGCAAGTCTCGGCGGAAGATGGCAGCCTGGTTCGGGATCGAGGCTTTCACCACGGTCAGCATGCCGCGGTCGACGGGCGTGTACTGGATTTCGCGGAATATCCGGTTTTGGGCGTCGGCGATATAAAGATTGCCGCTGACGATGGGCGGCCGTCCGGCCGACGCCGCCTTGCCCAAACGCAGCAAGGCACCTGGGAAGAACAGATCGTCGGAGTTTTGCCAGCCGACGTATTCGCCTGTTGCGCGAAGGAATCCCTCGTTAATCGCATGAGATTGCCCACGATCGGGCCGGCTCGTCCAATAGGCCAAGTATTTCTCGTACTTCCGGATGATCTCGACGCTGCCATCGGTCGAGCCGCCATCGATGATGATGTACTCGAGGTTCGGATACCCCTGGTTGAGCACCGACAGGATCGTGCGTTCGAGGAACTTCGCCTGGTTGTACGACGGCGTCACGATTGTGATCTTCGGCAACAGGCCGGTCGCTACCGGGCGCGGAGGTTTCAGGCAACTGATGAAGTTGACCAGTTCCCGGGTTTTCGTGGCGTGATGTCTGCGCATATATTCCCTGAACATGTGACAGCCTATCGAGTCGCGATCGTGGCGGGAGGTGGGAGATGTTCGCGCGAATCGCGTAGTGCGAGCCCTACGGCGGCGAACGTGATCACAGCGTAGGCTATGCGTCCGATGGCGGCGGCGTTCTGGCCGGCGGGGCCCGCGAGCACCACCATCAGCACGAGCATGGCCGCGCCGCCCAGCCCGTTGAGCAGGGCGACGGCGCGGCCGTTGCCCAGGCCGAGCAGTGAAAAATGGGCAGCCGCGTTCATCGACAGGATGCCCGACGCCAGGATCAACAGGTCGAATGTCCACTGCTGGCCTGCGACCTTGTCCGGCCCGAGCATCCAGCGCAGCAGTGGTTCGCTCACGGCGAGCAGCGCCAAGGTCCCGGCGGCCGATAGGATGAGGTTCCAGCGCATCAGGCGGCGTATCTCTTCTCCCGCGGCGCCGGGGCTGGGGGGGGCGACGAGCAGGCGGTTGACGCGCGGCATGGCTTTCTGGAATACGGCCACCGCTGCGGTATGGATGATCTGGCCGACTTGAACGCCCACGGCATACAGGGCCAGCGCGGCTGGGCCCATCAGGCTGCCGACGGCAACTCGGTCGAGCGATCCGAAGGCGAGGGCGCTCACGCCGTGCAGCCAGGACCAACGCGAGAATCGGAATGCGTCTTTCATCGCGGCGCGCTCTGCAATGGGGCGGACCCCATATCGACCTTCCCCGCGGGCGAAAACCAGCATCTTGACCCCAGCCGACAGAAGCAGCCCCGAGCTTTGCGCGGCAGCCGTCCACAGCGCGCTATGCGTGAGCCAGGCGGCGGTGCAGGCCAATGTCAGTGCGCCGACACGGCCCCCGCATTCGCACAAGGCGGTGGCCGTGAAGCGCTCGCGACCTTTCAACGCACCGGCATAGAGCTGGTCCAGCTGTTGCGCGAGATACATGGCCAGCGCCGCGGGAAGCAAGGCGAACAGGGGGGCGTTCCCGAAGCTGGCTTCGGGCCAGGCCACCGCGAACATGACGGCGGCGGCGAGCGTCAACACGGAAACGGCGGCCAATGCGCAGAAGATGAGGGCCGATGCGACGCCTGCGCCGCGCAAGGCTCCCCCGGGCTCGTGCGCCCGCTCGGCGACGAGCTTGGTCGCAGTGACCGACGCGCCCAGGTTGGCGAGGTTTCCGAAGCCGGCGACTGCAAGAATCATGGCATATTGACCGTAGCCGACCGTATCGAGCCGGTGCAGCAGCACGGGAATGGCCGCCAGTGCAATGAGCGGCCCGCAGCCGTACTCGATCAATCCCCAAAAGGAGGCATTGCAGGCGACGTGGCGCCGGATCCATCGCAGAGGGGCCATGGGTCAGCTCAGCGCACTGGTCAGCCGCTGCAGGGCACTGGATTCGCGCAGGAACTGGCGATACGTCATCGCAATCCCCTCGGCCAGAGAGATCTCGGGCTTCCACCCCAACTCCCGCATGCGCGAGGAGTCGAGCAGCTTGCGCGGTGTGCCGTCGGGCCGGCTGAGGTCGAACTTGATCTTTCCTTCGTAACCCACGATCCTGGCGACGAGACGGGCGAGCTCGGCGATGCTGATTTCCTCTCCGGAGCCGATGTTGTAGATGGCGTGGTCGGGGTCGCCTTCCATGAGCTGGACGCAAGCGCGGGCCAGGTCGTCCACGTGGAGGAACTCGCGCAGCGCTTGGCCAGTGCCCCAGACCGTCACGAAGGACGCGTTGGCAAGCTTGCCTTCGTGGAACTTGCGAATCAGGGCTGGCAAGACGTGGCTGCTTTCCAGGTCGTAGTTGTCACCCTGTCCATAGAGATTGGTCGGCATCGCGCTGATGAAGCAGGACCCGAACTCGCGGCGATACGCTTCGCACAGCTTGACGCCGGCAATCTTGGCGATGGCGTAGGCTTCGTTGGTACTCTCGAGCGGGCCAGTCAGCAAGTGTTCCTCCCGCATGGGCTGCGGGGCGAGGCGCGGGTAAATGCACGAGGAGCCCAGGAAAAGCAGCCGGGATACCCCGGACTCGTACGCGGCGCGGATGACGTTGGTCTGGATCAGGAGGTTGCGTGCCAGGTAGGCGACGGGATGCCGCTCGTTGTCGAGTATTCCGCCCACTTTGGCCGCGGCAAGATAGACGACGTCCGGCCGCTCGCGGTCGAAGAACTGCTGCACGGCAGCCTGGTTCTCGAGGTTGAGTTCATGGCGGGATGGCGTCAGGAGGTGCACGTAGCCCTTTCGTTCCAACTCCCGGCGGATCGCGGAGCCCACCATCCCGCGATGTCCTGCTACGAAAACGCGCGCGAGGCCGGTCTTCATAGTTACTCCTTGTAGGCGAACACTTCGTATCCGTTTTCTTCCATGAGCGCATCGCGCCGGGCCTCCTTCAGGTCGCTTTCGACCATCTCCCTGACGAGCTCGGGCAAGGAGGTCTTGGGCGTCCAGCCGAGCTTCTCCCTGGCTTTGCTGGCATCGCCGAGCAGCGTGTCGACTTCGGTGGGGCGGAAGTAGCGCGGATCGACCCGTACGATGACTTGTCCGGGACGGACTTTGTCGTGGACTGCGCTAAAGAGAACGGTTGCCGTCTCCCGCACGCCTTCCCCTTCCCAGGAGAGCAGCAGGCCGAGCTCCCGTGCAGCCATGTCGATGAATTCGCGCACGCTGTATTGCATGCCGGTCGCAATGACATAGTCGTCAGGCTTATCCTGCTGCAACATCAGCCACTGCATTTCGACGTAGTCGCGGGCGTGTCCCCAGTCCCGCTTCGACGAAAGATTGCCCAGGTACAGGCAGTCCTGCAGTCCCATCGCGATGCGCGCAAGCCCCCGGGTGATCTTTCGGGTGACGAAGGTCTCGCCCCGGCGCGGGGATTCATGATTGAAGAGGATGCCGTTGCACGCATAAATGCCGTAGGCTTCCCGGTAGTTGACGCAGATCCAGTACGCATAGAGCTTTGCCGCTGCGTAGGGGCTGCGCGGGTAGAACGGGGTGGTCTCGCGCTGGGGCGTTTCCTGGACCATTCCGAACAGTTCGGAGGTCGAGGCCTGGTAGAAGCGCGTGCGGTCGGCGAGCTTGAGCATGCGGATCGCCTCGAGCAGCCGCAACGTTCCCAACGCGTCGGTGTTGGCGGTGTACTCAGGCTCTTCGAAAGAAACGCCCACGTGGCTTTGTGCCGCCAGGTTGTAGATCTCATCGGGTTGGACGGCCTGCACGATCCGGATGAGGCTGCAGGAATCCGTCATGTCGCCGTGGTGGAGCACGAAGTTGCGCGAACGCTCGTGAGGGTCTTGGTAGAGATGGTCGATACGGGCCGTGTTGAACATCGACGCCCGGCGCTTGATGCCGTGGACTTCGTAGCCCTTTTCCAGCAAGAGTTCGGCGAGGTAAGCGCCGTCTTGTCCGGTTATGCCCGTTATCAGTGCTCGCTTCGTCATGGTGGTGTCCTTATGGCTGGACGCTCGGCCGAAAAGAGTCGGCCAGTGGTGAAAAGATTACGTTGCAGTTTTCGCGGTGGATATCGATCAAAGGGTCTAGGACGGGCGGCGGGATCAGACCCGTCCATACATGTCCTGGAACCGGACGATGTCGTCCTCGCCGAGGTAGGGCCCGGACTGGATTTCTATGATGTCCAGGGGGATCTTGCCGGGGTTTTCCAGGCTGTGGACCTCACCCAATGGGATGAAGGTAGACTGGTTCTCGGTCAGGAGATACTGCTTGTCGCCGTTGTAGATGCGGGCGGTGCCGGAGACGACCACCCAGTGTTCGGCGCGGTGGTGGTGCATTTGGAAAGAGAGGCGGGCGCCCGGCTTGACCGTGATGCGCTTGATTTGATAGCGCTCGCCGCGATCCACGGAGTCATACCAGCCCCAAGGGCGCTGGACTTGCCGGTGCTGCGTGATCTCGGTGCGGTGCAAGACCTTGAATTTTTCCACCAGGCCCTTGATGTCCTGCGATTTGCTCTTGTGCATGACCAGGATGGCATCGGCAGTTTCTACCACGACGATATCGTCGAGCCCGATGGACGCCACCATGCGGTGGGTAGCGTGCACCAAACAATTGCGGGAGTCCTCGAGCAGCACGTCGCCGTGGATGGCGTTGCCGTCCGGGCACTTCTCGGCGATGCTCCAGACGCTGTCCCAGGTGCCCACATCGCTCCACGTGCAATCGAGCGGAATGATGACCGCATTCCTGGTGTGCTCCATGACGGCGTAGTCGATGGAGTCGGCAGGGCAGGATGCGTAGTGGACTGGGTCCAGCTGGAAGGTCGCATGATCGCCCTTGCCGTCGGCGACGGCGGCACGGGCGGCTTCCAGCATGGCGGGTGCGCACCGCTCGAGTTCCGCCAGATAGGTGGATGCGCGGAACGCGAACATGCCGCTGTTCCAGTAGTAGCCGCCTTCGGACAAGAAGCGCTTGGCCTGGTCGGCGGGCGGCTTTTCGACGAAGCGGCGCACGTTCAATGCATCGCCCTGGTCGGCGGCGGGACCGCCCGCCTGGATGTAGCCGTAACCCGTTTGAGGAGACGTCGGCGTGACGCCGAAGGTCACCAGCGCGCCGCGGGCGGCGTGGGCGTAGGCGGAGGCGAAGGCCTTGCGCAGGGAAGGCCCGTCCTCGAGAACGTGGTCCGATGGCATGACCAACAACACCGAGTCCGGATCGTCGTCCATGGCGCGAAGCGCGGCGCAGGCAATGGCGGGGGCAGTGTTGCGGGCGCAGGGCTCGAGGATGATTTCGACGTCCGTCACCCCCACTTCTTCCGCCTGCTCCTTGGCAATGTAGCGATGCACGTCGTTACACACGAATATGGGCCGGTGCTCCGCGTTGGCATAGCCCAGGCGCAATAACGTGTTCTGCAGCAGGCTGCGGGAGCCGTTCAGGCTGATGAATTGCTTGGGGAGCGATTCGCGCGAAAGCGGCCATAGGCGGGAGCCTGCGCCTCCGCACAATACGACGGCTCGGAAACGGGCAGGGAGGTCGGTCATGAGACGCTCTCCTTGAAGTAGGCTTGGGTGTATGGGTGAACGTCGGGGTGTGCGCCCGCGACGCCGGGAGACATCCAGCGGTAGCTGCGGTGTTGTCCAAGGGGAAAGGTGAACGCGTCCGCCGCGACCGAGGCTTCGAAGGCAAGTACGATGTAATGGGTCGCCCGGCCTTGTTCCTCGGCGAAATTGACGGAATAGAAGTGCTCGTAGACGCCTTTCGGAGTCCAGGCGGAAGCAGGAAGAACGAGCGACAGTTCCTCGCGTGCTATGCGCGCAAGCGCATGGGCCAGCGTCTCGTTCTTACGGATGCGCCCGCCCGGCACGAACCAGGTGTCCTTGGCCGGGGGGTTGCGACGCAGCCCGAGCAGGTAGGCGCCGTCGCTATTGCGCAGCAGCAAGTCGATGGAGACGAGCGGCAGCATGTCTACTGCCTTGCGAAAGTCCTCGTTGCTCAGATAGCCGGCCTGGGGCCGTGACGGAACGTCAGTACGCATTGCGACCCGTCCAGCCAGTAAGCGCCGTCTTGGCGATGATGCGCAGGTCCATCAGGAACGACCAGTTCTGTATGTAGTACAGGTCGAACTCGATGCGGGCGCGCATCTTGTGAATGGTTTCCGTCTGGCCCCGGTACCCGTTGACCTGGGCCCAACCCGTGATGCCGGGCTTGACGCGGTGACGCATCATGTAGCGGTCAACCACGTCCTTGTAGAGCTCGTTGTGCGCCAGGGCGTGCGGGCGAGGCCCTACGACGGACATGTCGCCCTTGAGTACGTTGAAAAACTGCGGAAGCTCGTCCAGGCTGGTGGCGCGCAGGAATGCGCCGATGCGAGTGACGCGACTGTCGTTGCGCGTCGCTTGCGTGACTGTTCCGACTTCCTCGTGGACCTTCATCGTCCGGAACTTGTAGACGTTGAAGATTTTTCCGTCCACGCCGAGCCGTGGCTGTTTGAACAAGACCGGCCCCGGGGACGTGAGTTTGATCAGGATGGCGATCACCAACATGAGGGGAGAAAAGACGAGGATGGCGCAAAGCGAGAAGACGCGGTCGAAGGCTTCCTTGGCCCAGCCGCGGATGCCGATTGCGGGCAGGCTATTCAAATGGATGGAGGGCAGGCCCATGAAGTTGTCGATTCGGTGGCCGAGCAGGCGGATCGACATGACGTCCGGGATCCAACGGATTTCGACCAGGTCATTGCGAAGTTGGTAGAGCACTTCGTGCACTTTCTGCCCTTGCTCCATGGGAAGCACGATCCAGACTTCCCGGACATTTGCAGATCGCAGGAAATTGGACAGTCCCTCTAGCGACGTCAGCCGGCGCACGCAGCTGGGGAGCTTTTCATCGGTGCCTGGATAAATGCCAGCAACCTCATAGCCCGTTGCCCGGTAGTGTTCGACGCGTCGCCAGAGTTCGCGCCCGAGGGCGCCGAATCCGATGATGACGACACGTTTTTGATTCAGCCCGCGGTCACGCATGGCCGCCAAGGCGGCGTAGATGCCGAGTCGCAGGCCCATGAGCGAGAGCGCCGTCAACAGGAACCAAGAGGATGCCCAGGACAGAGAAACGATGGCGCTCATATCGAGAAGAAAGCTGAGCAGGATGCCCAAGGCGTAGACCGTGCACCATGCAGCCAGCGTCCTCAATAGCAGTTCGCTGAGCTGTCTCCCGCGCCATGAACCGTAGAGGCGGAACGCGGGAAACACCAGCAGCGCGGCCAAGGTGCTGAAGGCGATCAGGAAAAGGTGGATGGGAGCAGGCGCCATGTTCGTGCCGTAAGGCAGCCGCCACTCAGCCGCAGCCAGTCCGCATGCCACGACGAGGCTGGCGTCGAATAGTCGATATAGGACGGGCGCACCACTCACGCGCTCGGATTCCGAAAAAGCCGACTCCATTACGCACTCCTAGGTGGTATGGGGAACGTACGCAGATTGATGCAATGGATTGGCGAAGTCCCGGGTCGCCACGTGGAAAAGCTTATTGAGCGGCGTGGTGCAGCGAAACAACCGGATGGATGAAGAGAGGGATGATGTAGGACCTAAACCGTCCGTCCAATGGGCGGGGATGGCAAAAAAAGGTGGAATGGTGGCAACCCGATTGCATCGGGTCTCATCAGCCAACGTAGTCACCCACCGCGAGCTGCCATGAAAGACTTCTTTACTACTACCGTTCGAGTCGTCATCCTCGCTTTGACGCTCTCTACGCTCGGGGCGTGCGCATTCGCGCCCGGCATGCGCTTCGACCCCGACTGGCCCGTCGACCCCAACGATCCGAACTCGGTTCCCCGCATTACGCGGATCACGCCTTCCCTGGTCCTCGAGGAGAAGCGCGTTCGCGAAGCCGAGGCGGATACCGCGTATCACGCCCTGGCAGGAGAAGGGATGCCCTATGTGATCGGGCCGGGCGACATCCTGTCGATCGTCGTTTGGGACCATCCGGAACTCGTGCTTCCGACCCAAACCTACGCTATTGGGGCCGGCGCGACGGAACTAACCCTCGGGGATTCGTCTTCGAACATTCCGGGCTATCCGGTATCGGCTGAGGGTTACATCCAGTTCCCGTACCTGGGGCTAGTGAAGGTGGCCGGATTGACTGAGACCGAGGTCCGGGATTTGATCACTAAGAACGCTGTCGACTATATCCGCAACCCGCAGATCACCGTGCGCGTGCTCGGCTACCGCAGCAAGCGGGTGTATTTGGAGGGTGAGTTGAAGAACCCCGGCGCAGTCGCCATGAACGACCTGCCACTGAACCTCATGGAGGCCATCAACCGGGCCGGCGGGTTGCTGCCGTCGGCGGACCGAAGCCGGGTGTACGTGCTCCGGGGCGGACAAGCTGTGCGCTTGGATTTGCCCCGGTTGATCGCGCGCGGCCAGGACCTGACGAAGATCATGCTCAAGCCAGGTGACATCGTGCGCGTGTCCCCCCGGGAAGAGAGCAAGATCTTCGTGATGGGCGAAGTGAACGCGCCGCAAGCCATGACCCTGCGCGACGGACGCATGAGCCTGACCGAAGCGCTGGGCAACGCTGGCGGGCTCAACCAGAACACCGTCGATCCATCGCAGATCTTCGTCGTGCGGACGACGCCGGAGGCGTTACCTGACGTTTATCACCTGGATGCCAGTTCGGCTTCCGCCCTAGCCGTTGCAGAACAGTTCGAGCTCAAGCCCAAGGATGTCGTGTTCGTGGATACCGGCAATCTGGGTCGCTGGAATCGCTTCGTCAGCCTGCTGTTCCCGAGCGCACAGACTGCCTATACCGCCGCACGCATCGACGACCGTTGAGCGACGCCCAGGACTGTTTGATGAAGACCAAACCCTTACAAGCGAGCTGACGATGACCTTGCCTATTGAATCGTTCGAGCCTTCTACGCCCGTCCGACGGCCGGAGACCCCCGTATCGTCGTATGTGGATGCAGTGGTGACGCGGCGGTGGTCCATCCTGGCGACGCTATTGGTGGCGCTCGGAGCTGCCGCCTTGTACCTAATGTTGGCCCGCCCCGTCTACCGGGCTGACATCCTGGTGCAGGTCGAGGAAGAGCAACCCACGTCACCGGCACGCACACTGCTAGGCGACGTATCCGCCATGTTCGACGTCAAGCCGGCCACGACGGGGGAAATGGAGATACTGCGGTCGCGCACCGTCGTCCGGGCTGCCGTGGAACGGTACCGGCTCTACATCGATGCATCGCCTGACTACTTCCCCGTGGTCGGCCGCTGGCTGGCGGAGAAGAAATACGGAAAAGTGATCTCCCAATGGCTGCCGCCGAACGGCTACGCCTGGGGCGATGAGCTCATCGCCGTCAGCAAGCTGGACGTGCCGCACTCGTTGCTGACCAAGAAGCTGAGGATCACCGCGCTCGGCGACGGCCGCTACCGATTCTACGACCGGACGCACGGCTTGGCCTTCGAAGGAACAGTCGGGAGGCTCGAGCGGTTCATCGTGCCGGACGGGTCGATCGACATCCAGATCGATGCGCTCCAGGCGGCGCCGGGCACGGACTTCACGGTGCGCCGGTGGTCGAGGTTGATGGCCGAGGAATCTGTGCAGGCGCACCTGGCCGTGTTCGAGCGCGGGAGGCAGTCCGGCGTGATCGGGGCCACCTTTGAAGGCAATGACCCGATCCTGACCGCCCAAATCCTCAACGAGATCGGGCGGGAGTACGTCCGCCAGAACGTCAATCGCCGCGCCGAGCAGGCAGAGCGTTCGCTGGCTTTCCTGGATAGCCAGTTGCCCGCCATGAAGAAGGCGTTGGACGAGGCCGAGTCGCGGTACAACGCGTTGCGCAACTCACGCGGGACCATTGACCTGAGCGAAGAAGCCAAGCTGATACTCGCCCAGTCTACCGAGGCCCAGACCAAGGTCGTCGAACTGCGTGCGCGGCGCAGCGAGCTGGATACGCGCTTCTCGCGTTCCCACCCCAGCATCATTGCCATCGACCAGCAAATCGCATCGTTGAATGCGGACATCGGCCGGCTCAACAACCGCATCCGGCAGCTGCCCGATCTCGAGCAAGACGTCGTGCGGCTGGTGCGCGACGTAAGGGTGAACACCGAGCTCTATACGGCGCTCTTGAATAACGCCCAGCAGCTCAAGCTGATCCGTGCCGGCAAGATCGGCAATGTACGCATACTTGACATGGCCGAAGTGCCGGAGGAGCCCGTGCAGCCCAAACCAGGCATCATCCTTGCCGTGGCGGCGGGCATCGGGCTGGTGGGCGGCACGTTGCTGGCCCTGATGCGCAATGCCTTGTTCGGTGGCTTGACGGATCCGGACGAAGCGCAGCGGTTCACCGGCTTGCGCGTGCTCGGCACCATTCCGTACAGCGAAGCGCACGAGCGCTTGTGGCGGCATGCGCTCAAGCGCAATACGGGCGTGCAGCCTTTGTTGGCGCAGAAGCGGGGCAAAGACCCGTCCATCGAAAGCCTGCGCGCGTTGCGTGGCGTCATGCAGAAGTCGCTGCAGCATTCGGTCAGCAATATCCTGGTGTTCACCGGCCCGATCCCGGGCGTGGGAAAATCTTTCGTTTCGGCGAACTACGCTTTTATCCAGGGGGCGGTCGGAAAACGCGTGCTGCTCATCGACGCCGATTTCCGGAAAGGTCAGTTGAACCGTTACTTCAATCTGCCGAAAGAACCGGGGCTGTTCGAAGTGCTTGCCGGCTCCACGTCGGTTGAGAAGGTGAACAAGCGGAACGTTGCCGAAGGCGTGGACTTCATTTCCACCGGCATCGTGGCCTTCGACCCGTCCGAGCTGCTCGCCTCGTCGACGTTTGCGCATACGCTCAATGCCTTGGCGCGAGACTACGACCTCGTCATCGTCGATACTGCCCCGGTGCTTTCTTCTTCGGATGCCGCGGCCGTGGGCGTGCACGCGGCGGCCGTCGTGATCGTGGTGAGAGATGGCATGAACACGGTCGGCGAAATCCGGGAGACGGCCAAGCGGTTGGTGGAAGCCGGTGCGCCGGTGGACGGCCTGGTGTTCAACGGCCTCAAGCTGCTGCCCAAGCGCTATGGGTTCCGGCCCAAGTATGGCAACTACCGCTACGCCCGCGCGGATTACTACAGCGAAGAGCCACACCGGACGTAGGGTGGCCCGATCCCCGGCGGCCCATCGCGGCTGCGGGGATCGCTAGGGCAGGCGCGCGCTTTCGTTTGCTTGGGCGAGCTCGTCCGGCTCGGCAAGCCAGTCGCCCGCCTCGCCGTCGCGCCTTGCATCGGCATCGAGGAATAGACCCCGGGTCAGTTCCAGCGCCTGGCGCTCGAACAGGCGGCGGTAAACGCCGTTCGGCCTGCGGATCAGCAATTCGTGGCTGCCTTCTTCCACGACCTTGCCACGGTCCATGACCAGCAGCCGGTCAAGCGCCCGCACGGTAGAGAGACGGTGGGCGATGACGAGGGTGGTGCGGCCTTCCATCAACCGCTCCATTGCTTGCTGGATCAGCACTTCGCTTTCGCTGTCCAGGCTAGAGGTGGCTTCGTCCAAGATCAAAATGGGTGCGTCGGCGAGGAAGGCTCGCGCCAGCGCCACGCGCTGGCGCTCTCCGCCCGAGAGCTTGACGCCGCGCTCGCCCACGAGGGTGTCGTACCCGCGCGGCAGGGCCGCGATGAAATCGTGGGCGTTCGCCAGGCGCGCAGCGCGTTCGATCTCCTCTCGCGTCGCTCCCGGCCTGGCATAGGCAATGTTTTCCGCCAAGGATCGATGGAATAGGATGGGTTCCTGCTGCACGATGGCGATCTGCCGGCGCAGCGAGTCCTGCCGGACGCGGGAGATATCCTGCCCGTCTATGGTGATGCGGCCGCCGGTCACATCGTACAGGCGCTGGATCAGCTTGATGAACGTCGTCTTGCCGGAGCCGGAGGGGCCGACCAGCCCGATGCGTTCGCCCGGGGCGATGCGTATCGAGAAGTCTTCGTAGAGAGGTCGGTCATGCGTCCCATAGCGGAAGTGCACGCGCTCGAAGCAAATTTCTCCCTGGCGCACGACGAGGATGCGCGCGTTTGGCGCGTCCTCGACGCCCAGGGGCTGCCGTTCGAGCGCGACGAGTTCTTCCATGTCGTTGACCGACCGTTGCAAGTTGCGCACGTTCATGCCTACGTCGCGCAGATAGCCTTTGAGTATGAAGAAGGCGGTCATCGCGAAGGCGATGTCTCCAGGGCCTGCCTGCCCGCCCGCCCACAGCAGCAAGGCCGAGCCGACGATGGCGCCTTGCATGAGCAGCAGCATGCCTCCTTGTATGCCACCATTGAGGGTGCCTCGCCGCCAGGTGCGGCGAGTGCGTTCCCGCCATTTCCATACTATGCGGGACAAGCGTTCTTCTTCGCGTGTTTCCGCGCCGAACGCCTTGACGACGGCGTTGCACGTAATGGCGTCGGCCAATGCACCCCCCAGCTTGGTGTCCCAGGAATTGGCCAGACGTGCGGCTGGCGCGACGTATCCCAGCGACAGTGCCACGGTGATTGCCACGTACAGCACGGACCCGACCCCGACCAGGGCGCCCATGAGGGGCCAGCTCACGCCTAGCACCACGGTCACGCCGACCAGCATGATGAGCGAGGGGAACAGGGAGATCAGCAGGGTATCGTTGAGCAGGTCCAGCGCCCACATGCCGCGCGTAATCTTGCGCACGGTGGACCCCGCGAAGGTATTGGCATGCCAGTCGGTCGAGAAGCGCTGCACGCGATGAAAGGCCCGGCCAGCGATTTGGCTCATCATCTTGAGCGTCAAGACGATGATGTTCCGGAAGGCGACTTGGCGCAGGAGCGTGCTTCCCGCTCCCAGGGCGAGGATCAGCCAGAATGCCGTGAGTGCGGCGTGCCAGGCTGAGTCGCGCGCCGCACCTGCAGCCACGGCGTCGACCAGCCTGCCCGCGTACATGGGTGTCAGGACGTCGGCCAGCGTGGAGAGCAGGATGGTGAGGAGGATGGCCAGGATGCGCCAGGGCTGCGCGGCCCAGTGGCGGAACGTGAAGCCGAGCACGCTCCGAAAGGAGGGACCGCGGAAGTCGAGTTTCTTGAAAGCCATATGCGAGGGCCCGTGCTCGGCTTCGAGCCGGGTCTTCAAAGTCCGGAAGAAAGCATGCCTGGCCGCCGGACGCATGGCGGTGCGGAGGCGGACGGTCGTGCGTCCGCGGTCGGGACCCTGCCGGAGCGATGAGCTGGAAAGGACGCGGAACCATGCGGGAGACGTTGCAAGCCATGGGGCTGCGGCGTCTTCCGGGAGGGGTTGGCGGTCGGGGGCGGCGCTTGAGTTTTGGCGTACAGTCTAGCAACGCGTGCGACGATGGGCAACGACCGACCGCGCCCGCGTCGTGGGCGGAATACACTTGCCGCGCCTCGCGCAGGGGCGGGAATCAGCGCAAATAGCGAGTCAGAGGACGAGATGGACATTGCAGTAATGGGAGCGGGCGCCGTGGGCTGCTACTACGGCGGGATGCTTGCACGGGCCGGACACCGCGTTACCTTGATCGGCAGGCCTGCGCACATGGAGGCGGTGCGGCGCAGCGGGCTGCTGCTCGACATGCATTCGTACCGGGGGCATGTCCAGCTACAGGCCGCCGAAGGGCCGGAGGCCGTGGCAGGCGCCGAGCTCGTGCTGTTCTGCGTGAAATCTACCGATACCGAAGCGGCCGGGCGGATGATCCGTTCGCATCTTTGCGCCGACGCAGTCGTCCTGAGCCTGCAGAATGGCGTGGACAACACCGAGCGCCTGCAGGCACTGCTGGCCCAGCATGTCATTCCGACCGTCGTCTACGTCGCGGTGGAGATGGCCGGCCCGGGGCACGTGCGCCATCACGGACGCGGCGAGCTGGTGCTCGGCCGGTCCACGCGCAGCGAGGAGATCGCTGCCGTGTTGAACGCCTCCGGCATTCCGGCAACGGTGTCGGAGAGCGCCGTGGGCGAGCTCTGGGCCAAGCTCGTCCTCAATTGCGCGTACAACGCCTTGTCGGCCATCGCCCAGATCCCCTACGGCCCGCTCACCCAACAAGGGGAGGTCCTGGACGTGATGCGCGACGTCGTCGACGAATGCCTGGCGGTGGCGGGCAGGCTGGGCGTGAGCGTGCCCGGCAATCCGTGGGATGCGGTGCTGCGCATCCGCGAAACCATGCCGACGCAGCTGTCGTCGACGGCGCAGGACCTGGCCCGCGGCAAGCGCAGCGAGATCGACCACCTGAACGGCTACATCGTGCGCAAGGGGCGCGAGCTCGGCGTCCCGACGCCCGTGAACCGCACCCTCGCAACCCTGGTCAGGCTCATGGAGAGCCGGGGCGGGTGAGCCGCCTTATGCCGCGACTGCCAGCGGCTCGAGGTCGGCAAGGAAATGATCGCGCCATTGCCGGATGCTGTTGTCGCGCAGGAGTTGCATCATGTGGCCGTGGCGCTCGAGCCGCTCGGGTAGCGGCATGTTCAACGCACGATGCAGGGCGCAGGCCATCGCCTCGATGTCATAGGGGTTGACGATGATCGCCCCGTCCGCCAGCTCGTCGGCGGCGCCGGCGAATTCGGAAAGCACCAGCACGCCAGGGTCCTCTGGAGCCTGGGCTGCCACGTACTCCTTCGCCACCAGGTTCATGCCGTCGCGCAGCGGCGTGACAAAGCCGACCTGGGAGGCACGGAAGAACGACAACAGCGCAGCGCGGTCGTATGCGCGGTTCATGTAGCGGATGGGCGTCCAGGAAAGCTCGGTCCATCGGCCATTGATGTGGCCCGCGGTGCTTTCCAGCTGCCGGCGGATGTGGCGGTAGCCCTCGACGTCCGAGCGGGACGGCGGCGCGATCTGGAGAAAGCTGACGCGTCCGCAGTGGCTGGGATAGGTTTCCAGCAGGCGCTCGAAGGCGTTGAAGCGTTCGACCAACCCTTTGCTGTAGTCCAGGCGGTCCACGCTGATGATGAGCTTGCGCTCCTGCAGCCCTTGCTTGAGCGTCGTGACCAGCTTGGAGCGGCTGCGCGCCTTGGATTTGTTTTGTATCTCGTCGGGAAGAATGCCGATGGGATAGTGCCCCACGCGGACACGCCGGGAACGGGTGCGCAGCACGCCGTCGGCATCGAGGGGTAGGCCGAGCCGCCGCGTCGCGTAATCGAGGAAGGCCTGTGCGTCGCCGCGAGTCTGGAAGCCGACGAGGTCATAGTCGCACAGGGCTTCCACCAGTTCCCGGTGGGGCGGGATGGTGCGCAGCACGCCTTCGGACGGGAAGGGCGTGTGGAGGAAGAAACCGATGCGGTTGCGCAAGCCTTTGCGACGACAGGCGCGCGCAAAGGGGATGAGATGGTAATCGTGCACCCAGATCCGGTCATCTTCGTCGACGAGTTCCATGAGCATGGAGGCCATCCGCTCGTTGACGGCGATGTAGCCGGCGTACTCCCGGGAGGCATACCGGGCGAGATCCACCCGGTAGTGGAAGGCGGGCCATAGGGTGCCGTTCGAGAAGCCGCGATAGTACGCGTCGTATTCTTCGCGGGAGAGACTGGTGGTCGCGCAGTCGAGGCGGCCGATGCGATAGGTGGACAGGCCGGCTTCGGCGGGATTCTCCTCGATCTTGCCGTTCCATCCGAACCAGAGGCCGTCCTGCCGCTTGAGCGCGTCGAGCACGCCAACGGCAAGGCCTCCAGCGCTGCTTCTTCCGACGGCCGCGGACGGCACGCGATTGGAGACGATGACGAGTTTGCTCATTCCGTGATCCTCTATACGCGGCTCCCGGCGCCGCGCGAAGCGAGGGCCAGGAGACCATTCAGCCAGAGCGCGAGGGCAGCCGGATCCGCCAGTCGCCATAACGCCGATGTGTCGCCGCCGCCTATCTTGATCGAGACGCCACCCAACCGGTTGACGGCTTGGAACGCCGGTTCGTCGGTCAGGTCGTCTCCCGCCATGATGGGCATGCGGCGCGAGAACGGATCGACGGTCATGAACCGTTCGATGGCCCGGGCCTTGTCCGCGCCGCGCGGCCTGACCTCGACGACCATCTTCCCGTATTGGAGTGCGTAGCGTGAGCTGAAAGGTTCGGCTGCCGCCCGCACTTCTTCCCTGACCCGGTCCTCCAGGCCGGGGGCTTGTCGGTAGTGAATCGCGAACGAGAGTCCCTTGTTTTCCAGGTATAGGCCTGGATGCCGTGCAGCGATGGCGGCGAGTGCGCCGCGCAGGCGCGCGGATTCATCCGGGTCGACCGACGCCTCCCATAGACGCCCGTCGGGCGCCCGCCATTGCGCGCCGTGCAGGCCGCCGGCAGGCAGGCGCAGCGGCTGCAACATGCGGTCTATCGTGTCGAGGGCACGGCCCGAAACCACGGCCACAGCGCCTTGCGTGGCACGCTGCAGGCGTTGCAGCAGGGCGATCGTGGAGGCGGGGACCGCCGCGGCGTCCGGCATCGGCGCGATCGGCGCAAGCGTTCCGTCCAGGTCGAAAAAGAAGGCGCAGCGTGCCAAGTCGGGAGCAGGGCCTTGGCTAGGGGCTGTGCCCTGTCTCAGGGTATCGGCAAGCAGGTTTCTGAGGAAAGAAAACGAAGGAGAGCTTTCGTTCGTTCCGGTCATTGCCTGTGGATGCGCGCTCTATGTATCATTTTTTTTCACCTTCATGATAGCGGATGTTAAGTAACCACGCGGTTCGGGGGTGGTTCATTCTGCGTGTTTTTGTGTCTATTTCCGTCAGCCTGCGGCGTCGCCACGAGGCGCGAGGCGACATGAGGCCGCTGCATGGGCAATACCCTTCGCGCACGTAGGCGGAGAGTCACCGGCGCATGAACATCGAGCGCCGGTTTCGATTGCGCATCTCGCCCGCCACTTCCCGTACCACGTCGATGAAGAGTCGCACGCTCTCCCGCACTTCGCCCATGCCGAGCGTCGTGAGTCCGACCGCCGCGGAGGTGGGGCTGGTATCCACGGGCAGGGCTCGCGCCTCGCCGCGGTCGAGGTCGGCCTCGATGACGCCGTAGGGGACGAACCATATCGCGTCGCTGGTGCGCATCAGGGAGCGCGCAACAGTGGAGGAAAGCGTTTCCACGATCTGCTGCGGGATGCCTACTCCGCTCGATTGCAGGAAGGTTTCCGCTGCCGGCCGGATGTACGTGCCCTTCATCGGCAACACCATTGAGAATGCCCCTAGGTCGGCGGGCCCGAGGGTGGGACGAGTGAGCAGCGGGTGGTCGGGGCGCACGGCCATGACGAGCGGTTCCATGTACAGGTGCTCGAATGAGATCCCCACCATCTCGGATGGGTGGCTGATGCGTCCGATCACCAGGTCCAGTTCGCGCAGTTTCAGGCGCACCAGCAAATCGGCGTTGGTGCCGCCATGTGCGGTCACGACGAGGTGGGAGTAACGGGCCTGCATTTCCTGGATGGCCTTGGGTACCAACGTGGCCGCCGCGGTAGGAAGAATGCCGATGCGGATGTGCTCGGGGGCCTTGTCGCCGGCGCCGAGCAGTTCGAAGCCGTCGCGCAGCGCCCCGATGGCCTGGGCGGCGTGGCGCAGCAATATGTGGCCTGCCGGCGTGAGTTCCAGGCCTTTGCGGTGGCGCAGCGCCAACGTCTCTCCGGTGATCGCCTCCAGTTCGGCCAAGCTCTTGGAAACAGCAGACGGGGTTTGCGAAAGTGCATCGGCCGCTTTCAACACGCTGCGATGGCTGGCGAGGGCGATCAGGCATTGCAGGTGGCGCAGGCGCAGCCTGGGGTCGAGGACGCGCGGCATGTTTTCCTTTTGCTCCATCAATTTCAAAAAAGATCAACCAATATTAACTTTTAGCCGCCTATCATCGTGAGCAAAGCGCGGAACGCGCGATGTGGCGTTCCGTAAGCGAGGAGGAGATTCGAATGCTGAAAAAGACTGCTCGGGTGTCGGCCGTGACGTTTGCTTGGGCGCTGGCCTGCTTGCCCGCGGCGGCACATCCTGCGTACCCGGACAAGCCGATCAAGTTCGTAGTCAATTTCACGGCGGGAGGGCCGCTGGACATCATGGCGCGCCTCGTCGCCGAGCGGCTCAGCGCCATCCTGAAGCAGCCGGTGGTGGTCGAGAACAAGACCGGCAGCGGCGGCAACATCGGGGCGGCCGCCGTGGCCAGCGCGGCCCCGGACGGTTATACCGTGCTATTTAGCTTGGATTCGATCTTTACCGTGAATCCCAGTTTGTATCCCTCCCTGGGGTTTCGGCTCGACCAGTTGAAGCCGATCATGCGGCTGGCGTCGTCGGGCATGCTGATCGCCGCCCACCCGAGTGCCAAGGCCGACACGCTCGAGGCACTCGTGGCGCGGGGGCATGAGGATATGGTGGCGTTCAGTTCGGCGGGCAACGGCTCTCCCGGGCACCTGGGGCTTAGCATGCTGTCGCAGGCGACCCGGATGAAGATCAACCACATCCCGTACCGCGGCAATGCGCAGGCCGTCCTGGCCGTCGTCTCGGGCGAGGTCCAGGCCGCTGTACTCGCGACGCCCGGGCTGTTGCCGCACGTGAACGCCGGCACGGTCAAGGCGCTCGCCGTCACGGGCTCCCAGCGCTCGCCGTTGCTGCCGCAGGTTCCCACGACGGCGGAGCAGGGTTACGCAGCAGTCAGGCAGGACGTGCTGTATCTTGCGATGGTTCCTTCCGGCACGCCGGATTCCGTGGTCCAGACGTTGAGCCGGGCCGTGCAGCTGATCATGGCCCATCCTGAGGTCCAGCAGCGGCTGCGTGCCATGGATTTCACGATCGAGACGCGTGACGGGGAGGCCGCGGCCAGGGAACTGGCCGAGACCCGTGAGCGCTACGCCCGCATCATCAAGTCGGCCGGCATGAGCGTTGATTGAACCGAGTCAAGAACGAGACCATTGCGTATGACTAATTTTGTCTTCATCCTGGCCGACGACCTCGGCTATGCGGACCTCGGGTGCTACGGCGGGCGCCAGCCCGTTTCCCCCCACCTGGACCGCATGGCTGCGCGCGGCATGCGCTTTACCCAGGGCTATTCCAATTCGCCGGTGTGTTCGCCGACGCGCTTTGGCCTCATCACGGGGCGCTATCAATATTGGCTGCGCGGCGCCGCCGAAGAGCCCATGACGGGCAAGTTCCGCGGCAGCACCACGGTCGGCCTGCCGCCGGAGCATCCCACCCTGCCTTCCCTGCTGCGCGAGCGCGGTTATCGCACCGCATTGATCGGCAAATGGCACCTGGGTTATCCGCCGCATTTCGGACCCTTGAAGAGCGGATACGAATACCACATCGGTCCGTTGTCCGGGGGCGTGAGCTATTTCAGCCATGTAGACCGCACCGGCAAGCACGACCTGGTCCGCAACGGGGAGCCGGTTCGCTACGATGGTCGCTACCTCACCGATCTCTTGACCGATGAGGCCGTGGCTTACTTGCAGGCGCGGGGCCAGGATCGCCAGCCGTTCCTGCTCAGCCTGCACTATACGGCGCCGCACTGGCCCTGGGAGACGCGCAGCCAAGGCGGCCCGAACCCCGAGACTGACAAGGACATCCGACACTTGGACGGGGGGTCCATACACGTCTACGGCGAAATGATCAAAGCCCTGGACGAAGGCTGCGGCCGCGTATTGGATGCCTTGGAGGCACTCGGCCTGGCCGAGGATACCCTGGTGATCTTCACCAGTGACAACGGCGGGGAGCGGTTTTCTGATTCGTGGCCATTGGTCGGGGGCAAAATGGACCTGACCGAGGGCGGGATCCGCGTACCCTATATCGTCCAGTGGGGCGACAAGCTCGCGCCGGGGTCGATATCCACCCAGCACTGCATGACCATGGACTGGACGGCAACCATCCTGGACATTGCCGGCGTTGCGCCGCATCCCGATTATCCGCTCGACGGGGTATCCCTGCAGCCGGTGTTGCGGGATCCAGCCCACACTTTCCCGCGCGAGATGTATTGGCGCATGAAGTACCGCAACCAACGGGCCATGCGGGATGGCAAGTGGAAGTACTTGGCCATCGAGGAGAACGAATACTTGTTCGATTTGTCCGTCGACGAGCGCGAACGGGCCAACCTGGCGCGGCGCTACCCCGAGCGCCTGGCGGAAATGCGCGCAAGGTATGATCGCTGGAATGCCATTTTCGGCCCCATTCCGCCGGATGCGAACAGCGAACTCGTTTATACCGAAAAGGACATGCCGAGTCGCTGAGGAGGGGAGCCGGCCGCGGCCGGGCCGCCCCCGGGGCCGCCATGCTACGGGGGACTCATGCAGTTGCACAAGCTCGATCTCAAGCTGCTCCTGATTTTCGACGCCTTGGTGCGCACGCGCAGCGTGACCTTGGCCGGGGAGCGCGTGGGATTGTCTCAATCGGCTACCAGCAACGCCTTGCAACGCCTGCGCGAGGCGTTTGGCGACAAGCTGTTCGTCCGCACGCCGACGGGCATGCAACCGACCGGGCTGGCGCTCGAAATCGCCGACGAAGTGAGCGAGGCACTCGATAGGCTGAGGATGGTGCTCGAGCGTAGCCGGGTATTCGAGCCGGCGCGCGCAAGGCGGACTTTTCGCATATTGCTGAGCGACATTGCCCAACAGGCGCATTTGCCCACCTTCGTCGCCTTGCTGCGCAAGGAAGCGCCGCATGTGGACCTCGTGGGCGTCTCGCTGCCGGTCAGGGAGGCCAAAGAGGCCATGTCTTCGGGGGAACTCGACCTAGCCGTTGGCTTCCTGCCCGAGCTGGGGTCGGATTTCCACCGCCAATCGCTGTTCGTCGAGCAGTGGGTTTGCGTGATCAGCCGCCATCACCCGACCATCGGCAAGACCATGACGCCTGAGCAGTACCTGGAAGCGGCGCACGTGAGCTACCGGCCGGCCGCATCCATCCACGCTTCGCTCGACCAGCTGCTGGAGACCCAGTTCGCCGGCCGGGGCGTCAAGCGCCGCGTCGCGTTGAGCGTGTCGTATTCCAGCGGGCTCGCCGCCACGCTCGCGTTGTCCGACCTCGTGTTGACCGTGCCTTACGGGCCGGCGCGTTCCATGGTACGGGCCCAGCCATTGCGCATCGTACCGTTGCCGTTCGAGCTGCCGCCGATCGATCTCAACATGCAGTGGCACGACCGCATGCACCACGATCCGGGCAATCGTTGGTTTCGCCAGCTCTTCGCCGCGAACTACTGCGACAGCCGCCAGTGAGGCGGCTGATGGGAGGGTGATTTTTTCCGGGTTTTCCCGAAATATCGGTTTCTTCCATTTCCGGAATTCAGACTATCCATTGGACGCTCGTAACCGGGCATTCCTAAGATGATCGACTGCGCCGCGCGGCCCGGTTGCGCCATGTGTGCGCGGCGCCTCATCCATCAAGGAAAGCCTGTATATGTCTGGACCGCAAACCATTCAACTGCCCCAACATCGCGATCTCTACTACGGTGGCCAGTGGCACGTCCCGAAGGGCGGCTACGTGGATACTTGGAACCCGGCCACGGGCGAATGCCTCGGACCCTGCGCCGAGGCCAATGCCGCTGACGTGGACGATGCCGTCAAGGCGGCCCAGGCCGCGTTCGTCGAATGGAGCCGCACCAAGCCGTCCGAGCGCGCCGCGCTGATGCGCAAGGTCGCGACGGTGCTGCGGGAACATGCCAGCGAATTGGCGCTGCTCGATGCCGCCAACTGCGGCAACCCGGTCGCGGAAATGACGCGCGACGTACAGGCCGCGGCAGCGCAGTTCGACTTCTTTGCCGGACTGGTCACCGAAATCAAGGGCGACACCATTCCCATGGGAGAGGGCGTCGTCAACATGTCGGTGCGCGAGCCGTACGGCGTGGTCGGCCGCATCGTGGCGTACAACCACCCGCTGATGTTCACTGCCGCCAAGAGCGCCGCGCCGCTTGCAGCCGGGAATACCGTCGTGATGAAGCCGCCCGTCCAGGCGCCGCTGTCGGCCTATCGGTGGATGGAGCTGATCGACGGCATCCTGCCGCCCGGGGTGCTCAACATCGTGAGCGGCGGAACCGAGTGCGGATCGGCCTTGTCTGCGCATCCCGACGTACCCTTCGTTTCGCTGATCGGCAGTGTGCCGACGGGCCGCGCGGTGGCCAGGGCTGGGGCGGAGCGCTTGAAGCGGATCACGCTGGAGTTGGGCGGCAAGAACGCATGCATCGTTTATCCGGACGCGGACCTGGATCGGGCGGCAGCGGGCGCGGTACAAGGGATGAACTTCACCTGGTGCGGCCAGTCTTGCGGATCGACTTCACGCCTGTTCGTGCACGAATCCATCCACGACGAAGTGGTCGCGCGCATGCTGGAGAAAATCCGCCATTATCGTCCGGGCCTGCCGACCGATCCGGCCACCACCATGGGCGCGATCATCTCCCAGTCCCAGCTCGACAAGATCATGAAATATATCGAATTGGGGAAAGAGGAGGGGGCGACCCTGGTTTATGGTGGCAAGCGGCCGGACGATCCGGCGCTCAGCAAGGGGTTTTTCATCGAGCCCACGGTATTCACCAACGTCACGGCCGACATGCGCATCGCCAACGAGGAAATCTTCGGCCCGGTGCTGTCGGTCATCAAGTGGAACGACGAAGAAACCATGCTGGCCCAGGTCAACGCCGTGGAATACGGCCTGACGGGCGCCGTGTTCACGCGCGACCTGGCCAATGCCCACCGGGCCGCCAGCCGTATCCAGGCTGGCTTCATCTGGGTCAACAACGCGGGACCGCATTTCCTGGGCACGAGCTATGGCGGCTATAAGCAGTCCGGCATCGGACGCGACGAGTCGATCGAGGAGCTGTTGTCCTACACCCAGGGCAAGAACATCAACATCACCCTTTGATCGTAATTCGGCGCGCGCCGCCCGGGCGGCGCCGCCTCCGGCGGAGGCCGGCTAGAACAAGGATAACGCTATGAGACAACTGACAGCCGCGGCATGCATGGCCCTGGCGGTGACCGCAATGGCACCGGCCCTGGGGCAGGAATGGGCACCGACCAAGCCCGTGAACATCGTCGTGACAGTACCGCCGGGATCGAGCACCGACATGTTGGCCCGGATACTGGGCGAGCGCCTGCCCGAGGCACTCGGGCAACCTGTAGTGGTCACCAACCGCCCCGGCGCGAGTGGCTTGATCGGCGCCGCCTCCGTCGCGCGCGCGGAACCAGACGGCCATACGCTGCTGCTGGCCCCGAGCACCCTGCTGGGGGCGCCGCACGTCATGCCCAAGGGAGCGGGCAGCGGCGTGGACGTGCTGCGGGACTTGGCTCCGGTGGTTCGCACCGCTTCCTCGCCGGTCATCATTCTGGCCAACCCGCAGTTGGGCGTGAAAACGCCTCAGGATCTCGTGGCCTACCTGAAGAAGAATCCCGGGCTGCCCTATGCCTCTTCGGGCAATGGCTCGCCCCAGCACATCGCAGGCCAGCTGTTCATGAGGGCGACGGGCACGGAGATGACGCACGTGCCTTACAAGGGTGTCATGCCGGCGGTGGTGGACACGCTGAGCGGTCAGATCAAATTGGCGATCGGGGCGCTGGGTGGGGT
>NZ_JADGHH010000167.1 GCF_019689535.1 Pigmentiphaga sp. | reverse complement strand
CATATCTCCAAGACGGTCTTATTCAAGTTTGAACGGGGCTTTGAAGCACCGCTCAGTTCTGCATAAATAGATTTAGGTTTTGCGAACAGTAAATATCCTGTCGTGCCGTTTCTCCTCAATCCGCTCCGTGCGCGCCGGTTGGTCGAGGCAAGTCGTTTCTATCCATCCGGGGTGCGGCTTTTCAATGCCATGGTGTTTCATAACTCGGTCAATCCGCCCGGTGGCGTGTAATGATTTCTGCAACGGCAACGACGAACATTCCCGCGGCAGCAAACGTCAGGGCACCTCCGGACATAGGCTCCAATCCCGTCGGCCGGCCCAGCGCGAGCATCGCGCATATGCATTCGACGACAGGCAGGACCAGCAGATAGAGGGTCTTGACCAAGAGGGAGATGCGTTTGGTCAAGACCACCGCGCCGGCAATAATGGCGTCGACCACGTTTTGCAGGGTCAAGGCGGCGAGCAGCCCTATATGTGGCGATCCCGTGACCCCGGGAGAGTCATGTGCGGCCAATACCGATCCCAGGGCAAGTCCTTCCGGGACGTTATGGATACTGATCACGACGCAGTAAATGGCCGCAAGGACGCCGTCTCCGCCGAAATCAAGCGCTTTCGCGCGCTTGAAGCTAAAGGCGAGGATGCATGCCCAGGCGAACAAGGCAATACATAATTCAATGAGCTTTTCATGGAGTGGGTGGGCCCCGGGGTCAATTTCTCCCACCAGCCCAATTTGATTCAAGATAATCAGGACGGAGATGCCCAGCACCAACCAAGCGGAATATCGGCCTATAGCTCGAAATTCGAGTTGAGTCGTCTGCGCGCCCCGCAGGAAATAAACGGCGTATCCGACAGCCGTCGGCGCGAAAATAAGGACAGTCGTCAGGCGATACAGGGAAGATGTGCCGTCAATTGTTGCGCTGGGTGTCGAGAGCAACGCAGCGACCAACAAAATGGTTAGGACGGACACAGAAATCGTTGCTGGACTTCTTGGCATAGTCGTTCATGGTTGTTTTTTTCAGCCTAACAAACTCGTGCGCGGTGTATGCCTGACGAATTTTCATGAGGGTGTGCGATTTCTTCATGCTCTCTCGTTCATACCGCTATTAATTTTTCTCGTGGTGGGTCGTCTCGCGCTTCCGTATCCTTGGTTCCCCAGAAGAAAAACTCGTAAGGAGACGGCGCATGAAGAAAACTTGCAAATGGCTATCCGCGCTCGTGGTGGCCGCGTGGTGGAATGGCGTATTTGCGGCGGCCGATGACGGTGCTGCAGCTGACTATCCATCGAGACCGGTGCAGGTCATTGTCCCGTTTGCCACCGGCGGCCCGACCGATATGATCGCGAGGGAGATCAGTAAAGCACTGGGTGAAAAACTCAAGAAACCCTTCGTTATCGAAAACAAGTTGGGCGCTTTCGGCACGATCGCCCCCGCGCACGTGGCCAAGGCCGCGCCCGACGGCTATACCCTGCTATTTCACGAGATAGGCGCGACTTTCGGCATTCAGCCCGCGGTGCTCAAGACCTTGTCGTACGACGTAAAGAAGGATTTCCTGCCGATTGCCTTTGCGGCAAAAGGCGCGATCTTCTTGTTCGTATCATCCGACCGGCCGTATAAGAACATCGGGGACCTGGTCCAGGCAGCCCGTCAGAACCCCGGCAAGCTCGACTTCGGATCGGCCGGCGGTGCAGGACAGCTTCCGACCCACATAGGCCCGGAACTGCTGATGATGAAGTCGGGGACGCAGTTCACGCACATTCCGTACAAAGGCACGGGACCCGCCCTCGTCGACCTGGCCGCGGGGAGACTCGATTTCATGATGACTACGGGTACGGGATCGGCACGGCCGTTCCTCGAGTCCGGAAAGGTCAGGCCGATCGGGATCACCGGGGACAAGCGCTCGCCGATTTACCCGGATATCCCCACTTTCGCAGAGCAAGGATTCGATTTGCCCGAGCTGTCATATGGCACCACTTGGGGATTCTTCGCCCCCGCCGGGACGCCGCCTGCCATCGTTTCCAAGCTCAACGCCGCGATCAACGCAGTATTGGAGAGTCCCTCGCTCAAGCAAGCCCTCGGTCGATTGGATGTGGAGCCTGAACCCATGACCGTGGAGCAGGTCACGCGGTTTGTCGCGAGGGAGATCGAGGCATGGCCTCCGTTGGTGCGAAAAATGAACATCAAGGTTGATTGAGCGACAGCTTCCGGGCGTTCAGCCAGGGCTGCGCGGTGTCGTCCGCAATGCCGTTCGCAGGAACGCGTCCAACGCGTTGGCAAAGGCACGGCGGTCCGCCTGGCTGAATGCCGCCGGCCCGCCCGTGACGATACCGCCGGAGCGCAGCTCTTCCAGCATGTCGCGCATGGCGAGGCGCTCGCCGATGGTCGCGTCGGTGTAGCGTTCGCCGCGCGGATTGAGGACCGACGCGCCTTTCTTGAGCACCTCGGCGGCAAGCGGGATGTCGCCGGTAATGACGAGGTCGCCCGGCCGGGCCCGGGCGGCGATGTGGGCGTCGGCCACGTCGAAGCCGCGCGGCACCTGCACGGCATTCACCCAACGTGACGGAGGCGTGCGCAGCATCTGGTTGGCAACCAGCGTGACGGGCACTTCGCAGCGCTCGGCCGCCCGGAACAAGATGTCCTTGACCACGGCGGGACACGCATCGGCGTCGACCCAGATGCGCAAGGACGGGGAAGACGCCGGCCGTTGCGTCATTTTCCGATGCAGAACCGCGAGAAAATCACCCCGAGCAGGTCATCGCTGCTGAATTGGCCGGTGATTGACATGAGTGATTCGTGCGCCAATCGCAGCTCTTCCGCGAACAAGTCCAGGACGCGGTCGCTTTGCGCAGCGTGTTCGGCTGCGAGCTCGAGGTGGTTCGCCGTCGCCAGCAGCGCCTGGATGTGCCGCTCGCGCGCAAGATATGGGGATTCGGCCGAGGGGTTCCAGCCGGCGATGGCGAGCAGTTCGTGCTTGAGCGCGTCCAGGCCCTTGCCGGTCTTGGCAGACAGGTAGAGGCGCTTCGCTCCCTTGGCATGCGGCTGGTCGGCAGGGGCGCGGCCCTCTTCGATGAGATCCATCTTGTTGATGACTTCAAGCACCGGCGTGCGCGGCGGCAGCTTGGCGGTAATGGCCGCATCGAGTTCCGGGCTCGGGCGCGTCGCGTCGATCAAGTGCACGATCACGTCGGCCTTGGCGATTTCGTCCCACGTCCGTTCGATGCCGATGCGCTCCACCGTGTCTTCGGTCTCGCGCAAGCCTGCGGTGTCGACGATGTGCAGGGGAACGCCATCGATGTCGATTTGCTGCACCACCTTGTCCCGCGTGGTGCCTGCGATGGGGGTGACGATCGCGGCCTCGAAGCCCGCCAGCGCGTTAAGCAGGCTGGACTTGCCGACGTTGGGCTGGCCGGCGAGCACTACGTGCAGCCCTTCGCGCAGAATGGCGCCCTGCCGCGCGTGAGAGAGCAGCCGGGCAAGGTCAGCCTGGATCGAGGCCAGGGTTTCGCGCGCCTGGTACTTTTCCAGGAATTCGATCTCTTCTTCAGGGAAGTCCAGCGTCGCTTCGACCAGCATGCGCAGGTGCACGATGCGGTCGGCCAGCCCGTTGACTTCGGAGGAAAACGCTCCCGTCATCGAGGCGGCCGCGCTGCGGGCCGCGGCCTCGGAAGAGGCGTCGATCAGGTCGGCCACCGCTTCGGCCTGGGCCAGGTCCATCCGGTCGTTCAAGAAGGCCCGTTTGGTGAACTCGCCCGGTTCGGCCAGCCGCATTCCCATTTCGGCGCCCGCCTGCAAGCAGCGGGCGAGCAGCCGGCGCAGCACGACCGGTCCGCCGTGCCCCTGCAGCTCAAGCACATGTTCGCCGGTGTAGGAGTGCGGAGCGGGGAAGGACAGCGCGATGCCTTTGTCAATGATGCTGCCGTCCGTGTCGAGGAATGGCAGGTAATGCGCATGGCGCGGCACGAGCGTGCGGCCGAGCACGGCCTGCATGAGCGCATCCAGCGGCACCGGTGCAGAAACGCGGACGACGCCGATGCCGCCGCGTCCGGCGGCCGTGGCGATGGCGGCGATGGGGTCCTGGTCGGAAATCATGGGGCGAATCGGAAAAAGCGCGGATGGGCGGCGTCTCACCGCACTGTAAAGCAAAAGGCCGTTCCGGTATTCCGAAACGGCCTCGAAACCGGCCCCCGCACGATGATCGATCGTTTCCCAAGGGCCGGGTCCAGCGGACGGCCGGAGCCAGGTCCGCGGGCGCCGGGACGTCAACGCGCCGGGCTCATTGGCTCGCTTGCCGGGTAATGACCCATTGCTGCGCGATCGACAAGATGTTGTTCACCACCCAGTACAGCACCAAGCCTGCGGGGAAGAAGAACATCATTCCGCCGAACACCAGGGGCATGATCATCATGACCTTGGCCTGGACCGGATCCGGCGGGGTCGGGTTGAGCTTCATCTGCAGGAACATGGTGGCCATCATCAGCGCCGGTAGGATGAACCACGGATCGGGCGAAGCCAAGTCCTGCACCCACAGGATCCACGGCGCGTTGCGCATTTCGACGCTGGCGAGCAGCACCCAGTACAGCGCGATGAACACGGGTACCTGCACGAGCATGGGCAGGCAGCCGCCGAGCGGATTGATTTTCTCGGAGCGGTACAGCTCCATCATCGCCATGTTGAGCTTCTGGCGATCGTCGCCGTACTTCTCTTTCAGCGCCTGCATGCGCGGGGCAACCTTCTTCATCCGCGCCATCGACCGGTAACCCGCGGCCGAAAGCGGGAAGAACACGAGCTTGATGAGGACGGTGAGCGCAACGATGGTCCAGCCCCAGTTGCCGAGCAGCTTATGCAGCCAGGTCATCAGCAGGAAAAGCGGCTTGGCGATGATGGTCAGCCAGCCGTAGTCGACCACCAGGTCCAGCCCTTCGGCCACGGCGGCCATGGCATCCTGGTCCTGCGGGCCGATCCACAGCTTGGCGTCCACCGTGCTGCCGGTTCCGGGCGAGAGGGTCCCGACCGGCTCGATGGCGCGCACGGCGTACAGGTTTGCCCCTACCTTGGACATGTCGTAGGTGCGCGCGACGCCCTGCGGCGGAACCCAGGCCACCGCGAAATAGTGCTGGATCATGCCGAGCCAGCCGTCGTTGGCCGACTTGACGTACGAAGCCTTGCCCTTTTCGATGTCGGAGAAGTTCACCTTCTCGAATTTGCCCTCGGACGTATAGATGGCTGGGCCCGTGAAGGTGCTGTAGAAACTGCTTTCGCCGGGGGGCTTGTTGCCGTCCCGGGTCAATTGGAAATAGAGCGAAGGCGAAACCGGGTCTGCGCTGACGTTCTCCAAGGTGTGGCGCACGTCGATGGCGTACTGCCCCTTGTGCAGGGTGAAGGTCTTGATGACCTTGACGCCCGCGCTTTCCGCTTCGAACGAAATTTCCAGCTTGTCGCCGTTCAGCTCGCGCGCCGGCGTGGTGACGCGAAACGGCGTGCGATGGGTGGGATAGGAGGCGCCGGCCGGGGCGCCGACGACGCCGGTCTGGGCCAGGTAGACCCGTTGCGCGGAGTCGTCGAGCAAGACGATCGGACGCCCCTCGTCGTCATTGTCGGCGTGCTTGAGCAGTTCGGCCTTGACGATCTGGGCGCCCAGGGTGTCGAAGGTCAGGCGCAGCACGTCGGTCGTGACCACCACCTTTTCCGCAGCCGCCGCTTGTTGGGCCTGCGGAGCGCCGCCGGGCACCGTCTCGGCATTGGCGGCCGACGCGCCTGCCGGCGCCGGGGTGGGCACGCCCGCCTGGTCGGGTGCGTTCTGCGGGTCTTGCGTCGACGCCGCCGTGGTCGGCGCCGAGCCGAACATGGAGGGGTGACCGTTGTACTTTTGCCAGCTATCCCACAAGAAAAGCAGGGATAGCGAGAAGATCATCCAGAGGATGGTGCGTTGCATGTCCATGGACGGATAGTTCCAGTCGTCGCGGCAAAGTCCGCTAGTGTAGCCGAGGCTGCCTTGCGCGCGTTTTGCGGGGAGCGATTCGCGCCGGTTCGGGGAGCCGGGCCGGCCGCGTTCCGGAGGGGGCCTGCGGCCGGGCGAAGGGAAGATTACAGGTCATGATCGAGCTCTCCCGGCGCAGGTGGGTGGGCTCGGCCGCGCTGCCGGACTGACGGCACCGGGTCGAGGCCGCCCTGGGCATACGGATGGCAACGGCAGATGCGGCGCAAGCCGAGGTAGGTTCCGTAGACGGGGCCGTGGCGATCGATCGCTTCCATGGTGTAGGCCGAGCAAGTCGGCGTAAAACGGCAGGACTGCCCCACCCAGGGACTCAGGAAAAACCGATAGAAACGGATGGGCCAAATCAGCAGCCGGCGCGGCAGGGTCGAGCCGACAGGCGGTGGATTGCCAGGGTTTTCCGTCACGATGGGCCTCTATGCGGGAATTCGTCCCGCCTGCGACCGCCCCGCCCTACGGCGAACCGGCTGACTTGCCGTGCGCGGGGGCGGGAGGAGAACCGTAAGTCTTGATCGCGCGGGCCAGGTGGCCGTCGATCTCTTGTCGGGCCTGGCGCTTGAGCGTCGTCAGCGAGCATTGCGGAATGCGGGCATGCAACCTCAAGACATAGTCGCCGGGCGGCAGTTCCGCACGCCGCAGCCGGAAAGCCTCGCGCGCCACGCGCTTTAGCGCGGCCCGGCTGACCGACAGCGGCGCGAAGCGTTTGCCGATGACCAGTCCCAGCCTGGGCTGGCTCGAAGGCGCCACGCTCAAAACAAAAAGCGCCCCTTTCGCAAGGCGGCGCCCTTTCAGCGCAGGGGCAAATTCGGCCGGACTGCGCAACCGCGCGGTGCCGGGAAACGACGCGCGCAGCTTCAACGGTATAACGCTACGTTGCCGGCTGTCCGCCGGCGCAACCAGCCGGCAACGACGGCCGGCGCGGCCGTCAGATGGCCAGGCGCTTGCGGCCCTTGGCGCGGCGGGCGTTGATGACGGCGCGGCCGCCACGGGTCTTCATGCGCACGCGAAAGCCGTGGGTGCGCTTGCGGCGGGTGACGGAAGGTTGATAGGTACGTTTCATGACGATTCCTGCTGAGTTCCGGTATGGGTGTGAAAGCCGCCCCGGAATCTTGCGCAATCCCGGCCTGCCCGAAAGCCCGGCGCAGCCGGCACCCGTCCTTCAAGAAAGGACTGCACGCGCATGCCAGGCATGTATCAGAGCGGAAAGACTGCCAACCCAGGGTCTTGAATCAGTCCGAATTTCATCCCGAAATTCGGAAAGCCCTCCATACTGGCAAATAAATTCAATATTGTCAATCAGTTAGCGCTGCCGCGGCGGAGGCGGAGCGGGTGGGCCTGTGGATAACTCGCCTTCGGAGGAGTAGAATGACAGGTTTCGGGGCCGTCCTATAGCACCACCTCCGCATCCCCTGTCCTGTGTGGATGCACCGGTCCTTTGTAGCGAGATTCATGGAAGATTTTTGGCAAAACTGCGCCCGGACGCTGGAGCAGGAACTCACTCCTCAGCAATACAGCGCCTGGATACGCCCCCTTGTACCGCTTGCCTTCGACGAAGCCGAGTCGGTGCTTCGGGTTGCGGCGCCCAATCGCTTCAAGCTGGACTGGGTGCGTAGCAATTTTTCCGGTCGGATCGAATCTCTCGCGGCGCAGTGGTTCCAACGTCCGGTGCAGGTCAAGTTCGAACTAGACTCCTCGCGCATGGCGATGCCGCTGCGCGCGCCCTCTTCTCCGGCAGCCGGCCCCAACGGAGGCAACGGGAACGGCGCCCGTTCGCCTGGGCAGATCCCGCCCGGATTCCCCGGCAACCCCGTCGCAACGGTCCAGTCGGCCGCTGCGCGCGCCGCGCGGCGGGCCGCCGCCGCGCCGGTCTGTTATACACAACTCCCCGCCCACGAGACGCGCAAG
>NZ_JADGHH010000166.1 GCF_019689535.1 Pigmentiphaga sp. | reverse complement strand
TTTTCCCGCACACTTTCGGACATGATGACCAAGGTACTGTTTGTGTGCATGGGCAACATCTGCCGCTCGCCGAGCGCAGAGGGCGTATTTCGCCGCATGGTGAAAGATGCCGGTCTTTCCGACGTTGTCCGTATAGAATCGGCCGGGACTCACGCCTTCCATATCGGTGAGCCTCCCGATGCCCGTATGCAGGCTGCCGCCCGGAAGCGAGGCTACGACATCAGCGAAATCCGCGCGCGCCAGATCCGTGTCGACGACTTCCGGGAATTCGACATGATCCTGGCCATGGATTGGGACAACCTGTCGCTGCTGCAGCAGCAGGCTCCCAAGCAATATCAGCACAAGCTGATGCTGCTGATGCGCTTTGCCAACGAGTACGAAGAAGCAACGGTTCCGGATCCCTATTATGGCGGCCCCGAGGGTTTTGCCAAGGTGCTCGATTACATCGAGGACGCCTGCCAGGGCCTGCTTGAAGTCGTGCGCAAGCGCGCGACGCAATACCAAGCTGCCTGAGCCCCGTCTCCGGTCGTCATCCTTTCCTACTAGGCCATTCCCTTCATTGTTGCAGGCCCGGTCACCCCGGGCCTTGTTTCGCCGGCCTTTTGCCGCCGGCGGGCACCCCGGCCGCAAAGGGGCGCCCGATGTCTCCCTCCCCGAGCCCCGATCGACAAATCCCTAGAAAAACATTCGGGAATTCGATATACTTGAGCAAATCGCTAAGGAATTGCCCGTTGCGTGGAGCAACGACCGCGTTTCCCGCGATGCTTGAATCGGCAAGACTTGCCCCCGGCTGCAGCGCAGCAGGCCGCCACCGGCGGTGCGCGATCCTCCGCCATGGCGGCGCATGCATGCAGGGGCAGAGTCACTTCAGGGGTCTCGAATGCGACTAACTACCAAAGGACGTTTCGCCGTGACGGCGATGATCGACCTGGCGCTGCGCCAGCACAGCGGTCCGGTTACCCTGTCCGCCATCAGCCAGCGCCAGAACATTTCCCTGTCCTATCTGGAGCAGTTGTTCGGCAAGTTGCGCAGACACGAATTGGTCGAGAGCATGCGTGGGCCCGGCGGCGGTTATTCGCTGGCCAAGCTGGCGCGGAACGTCACGGTCGCCGACATCATCTTTGCCGTGGATGAGCCGTTGGATGCCACCGACTGCGGCGGCAAGCAGGACTGCACGCGCGGCAACGACGGCAAGTCCGGCAAGTGCATGACGCATGAGCTGTGGGCCACGCTCAACCGCAAGATGGTGGAGTACCTGGATTCCGTTTCCCTGCAGGACCTGGTCGATCAGCAGCGCATGCGAGAACTGCAGGAGGCCAATGCTGCGAAGTCGGTCCTGGTGGACCGGCGCTCCGGCGCCACGGAGTCCTCCGCCGCGGCCTGACGCGGTTGCGGTTTCCTAGACAATGAAGGTTGTGATGTCATGATCAAAACACCGGTTTATCTCGACTACTCCGCCACCACGCCGGTCGACCCGCGCGTGGTCGACGCCATGGTGCCCTGGCTGTATGAGCGCTTCGGCAATCCTGCCTCGCGCAGCCACGCCTACGGCTGGGATGCCGAGAAGGCGGTGGAAACGGCGCGGGAGCAGGTGGCGGCGCTCGTCAACGCCGACCCGCGTGAAATCATCTGGACTTCGGGCGCAACCGAGTCAGACAACTTGGCGATCAAAGGTGCGGCGCATTTCTATGCCGAGCGCGGCAAGCACATCATCACCGTCAAGACCGAGCACAAGGCTGTGCTGGATACCTGCCGGGAGCTCGAGCGCGAAGGCTTCGAGGTGACGTACCTCGACGTGCAGGAGAATGGGCTGCTCGACCTCGACGCCTTCCAGGCCGCGATACGTCCCGACACCATCCTCGCTTCGGTCATGTTCGTCAACAACGAGATCGGGGTGATCCAGGACATCGAGTCCATAGGCGAGATCTGCCGCGAGCGGGGCGTGATTTTCCACGTCGACGCGGCACAGGCCACCGGCAAGGTCGTGATCGACCTGGCCAAGCTAAAGGTTGACCTGATGTCGTTCTGCGCGCACAAGATGTGCGGCCCCAAAGGCATAGGCGCGCTGTACGTGCGGCGCAAGCCGCGCGTGCGCATCGAAGCGCAGATGCACGGCGGCGGGCATGAGCGCGGCATGCGGTCGGGCACGCTGCCCACGCACCAGATCGTGGGCATGGGCGAGGCCTTCCGCATCGCCCGGGAAGAAATGGCGACCGAGAACGAACGGGTGCGCATGTTGCGCGACCGCCTGTGGGCCGGACTTTCCACCATCGAAGAGGTGTACCTCAACGGTGACATGGAGCGGCGCATCCCGCACAACCTGAACGTCAGCTTCAACTACGTGGAAGGGGAGTCGCTCATCATGGCGGTCAAGGAACTGGCCGTGTCCAGCGGCTCGGCGTGCACTTCCGCCAGCCTGGAGCCGTCGTACGTGCTGCGCGCCCTGGGCCGCAGTGACGAGCTGGCGCACAGCTCCATCCGCTTCACCCTCGGCCGTTTCACGACGGTGGAGGAAATAGATTTCGCCGTTGAACTGATCCGCAGCAAAGTCGAAAAGCTGCGCGAAATGTCTCCGCTGTGGGAGATGGTCAAGGACGGCATCGACATCAATACGGTGCAGTGGGCTGCACACTGAGCCAGGAGAAAGACATGGCCTATAGCGAAAAAGTCATCGATCACTATGAAAACCCCCGCAACGTCGGGTCGTTCGACAAGAGCGACGCGTCGGTCGGCACGGGCATGGTGGGCGCTCCCGCCTGCGGCGACGTCATGAAGCTGCAAATCAAGGTCAACGAACAGGGCATCATCGAAGACGCTCGCTTCAAGACCTACGGTTGCGGCTCCGCGATTGCGTCGAGCTCTCTCGTGACCGAATGGGTCAAAGGCAAGACGCTCGACGAGGCGCTCAGCATCCGCAACACGCAAATCGCCGAAGAACTGGCGTTGCCGCCGGTCAAGATCCACTGCTCGATTTTGGCCGAGGACGCCATCAAGGCGGCGGTGAACGATTACCGTGCCAAGCACGGAAACAGCTAAGAGGGAGCCATGTCGGTAACGTTGACCGAACGCGCGGCTAGGCATGTGAACCGCTACTTGGAGAAGCGCGGCAAAGGCATAGGCTTGCGCTTGGGCGTGCGCACCACGGGATGCTCGGGCCTGGCCTACAAGCTCGAGTACGTGGACGAAATCCAGCCCGACGACGAGGTGTTCGAGAGCCAGGGAGTGAAAGTGGTCGTCGACCGCAAGAGCCTTCCTTATTTGGCGGGCACCGAGCTCGATTACGCGCGTGAAGGGCTCAACGAAGGCTTCAAATTCAACAATCCCAACGAAAAGGCGTCCTGCGGTTGCGGTGAGTCTTTCACCGTGTGATGCAAAAAGAACTGGACCATTTCGAACTGTTGGGCCTGAAGCCCGGTTTCGCCGTCGATCGCGACGCGCTGGACCGGGCATGGCGCGAAGTCCAGGCGAGGGTTCACCCCGACCGCCATGCCGCCGGGTCCGCCCAGGAGAGGCGGGTCGCCATGCAATGGGCGTCGCGGGCCAACGAGGCCTACCGGACGCTGCGGTCGCCGCTCGCGCGCGCCCGCTATCTGTGCGAACGCGCGGGCGTCGACTTGCAAGTCGAGACCAACACGGCCATGACGCCTGCTTTCCTCATGCAGCAGATGGAGTGGCGCGAAGCGCTCAGCGAGGCGCGTGCGTCGCGGGATACGGCCGCGCTTGAAGCGCTGGCGGGCGAACTGGCTGCGGCGCGGCGCTCCATGATGGCCGAGGTCGAAGAACTGCTGGACCGCAAGCACGATTACGCCGCTGCCGCCGCCCGCGTGCGGGAGTGGATGTTCATTGAGAAATTCTCCGAGGAGATCGACGCGGCCGTCGAAGCTCTCGCGGAACAAGACTGACATATAGGAACGCATGGCGCTCTTGCAGATAGCCGAACCCGGCATGTCCGAAGCTCCCCATCAGCGCCGCTTGGCGGTGGGGATAGACCTGGGCACGACCAACTCGCTCGTAGCCTCCGTACGCAGCGGAATGGCGGAAGTCCTACGCGACGAGGAGGGGCACGCCCTGTTGCCATCGGCAGTGCGCTACCTGCCCGGGGGAGAGGTCGTGATCGGCCGCAAGGCGCTGCTCTCCCAGGCTGAAGATCCACACAACACGGTGGTGTCGGTCAAGCGCTTCATGGGGCGCGGCTTGGCCGACGTGCAAAAGCTGCGCGTGCCGTATGAGTTCGTGGACGCGCCCGGCATGGTGCGCATACGCACGGTGCAGGGAGACAAGAGCCCGGTCGAGGTATCCGCCCAGATCTTGGCCAAGTTGCGCCAGTTGGCCGAAGACGTGCTCGGCGACGACTTGGTGGGGGCGGTGATCACGGTTCCGGCCTATTTCGACGATGCGCAGCGGCAGGCTACCAAGGACGCAGCCCGGCTGGCCGGCCTGAATGTATTGCGGCTGCTCAACGAACCCACGGCGGCGGCGATCGCCTATGGGCTGGATAACGCGGCCGAGGGGATTTATGCGGTCTACGACCTTGGCGGCGGAACGTTCGACATCTCCATTCTCCGCCTTTCCAAGGGCGTCTTCGAAGTCATCGCGACCGGTGGCGACACCGCGCTCGGGGGCGACGACTTCGATTCGGCCATCGCGGCTTGGGCCGCACAGGAATCGCAGCTCGGCGAGCTCGGGCCGGAAGACCGTCGGGCTTTGCTGGTTGCCGCGCGCCGCACGCGCGAAGCCTTGACGGACGCGCTCGAGGCCGAGCTGTCGGTAGCTTTGTCCGGCGGAAGAAACGTCGCGTTGAAACTGAGCCGCGAGCACTTCGAGGCGCTGGCCAAGCCCCTGGTCACCCGCACCTTGTCGAGCGCCCGCCGCGCGTTGCGCGACGCCGACCTGAGCGTCGAAGACATCAAGGGCGTAGTCATGGTGGGCGGGGCGACGCGCATGCCCATCGTGCGGAACATGGTTGCAGAGCTGTTCGGCACCGAACCCCTGATCAACCTCGACCCCGACCAAGTAGTTGCGCTGGGGGCCGCCATGCAGGCCAACCTTCTCGCCGGAAACCGTACTGCGGACGGAGATTGGCTCCTGCTGGACGTCATACCGCTTTCGCTGGGACTGGAAACCATGGGCGGGCTGGTCGAACGCGTGATCCCCCGCAATAGCACCATACCCATTGCCCGCGCGCAGGACTTCACCACATTCAAGGACGGCCAAACTGCCATGGCAATCCACGTGGTGCAAGGCGAACGGGAACTCGTTTCCGATTGCCGGTCGTTGGCCCGCTTCGAGCTGCGGGGAATTCCGCCGATGGTGGCGGGCGCTGCGCGGATACGGGTGACCTTCCAGGTCGACGCCGACGGCCTGCTCAGCGTCACGGCCCGCGAGCAGAGTTCCGGCGTAGAGGCTTCGGTGTCGGTCAAGCCCTCGTACGGCTTGTCGGATGAGGAAGTCGCCGCCATGCTGGCCGATGGCATGAAGAGCGCCGAGGTCGACATGAAGATGCGGGCGCTGCGCGAGCAGCAGGTAGAGGCCCGGCGTCTCGTCGAGTCGGTGGAATCGGCGTTGCAGGCCGACGCCGACCTGCTGAACGAGGACGAATTGGCGGCGATACGCGCCGAACTCGACCGGACGGCGGCGGCAGCCGAGGGCGAAGACAGCGACGCGGTGCGCGCCCAGGTGGAAGCGCTGTCCCGCGCTACCGAAGATTTCGCCGCCCGCCGGATGGATCGCAGCATACGCCGGGCCTTGTCGGGCCGGCGCCTCGACGAAATCGCATAAAGCCGTTCGCCGCTCCAGTATCAGGTAGTCATCATGCCTAAACTTACGGTGCTTCCGCACCCCGAAATTTGCCCCGAGGGCGCCGTCATCGAAGATGCTCCTTCGGGCCAGTCCATTTGCCGGGTGCTCCTCGAGCATGACATTCCCATCGAGCACGCCTGCGAACTCTCGTGTGCGTGCACGACGTGCCACGTCATCGTGCGCGAGGGCTTTTCTTCCCTCGAGGCAGCTAGCGACAATGAGGAAGATCTCCTCGACAAGGCATGGGGCCTGACTTCCACGTCGCGGCTCTCGTGCCAGGCCATCATCGAGGATGCCGACCTGACGATCGAGATTCCCAAGTACACCATCAATCACGCCAGCGAGAACCACTGACGAGCGACGCCGCTGCGCGCGGGGGCGGTTAAACTGGAAGGGTGGCACCTTCCCGGAAATTTCCGTTGCGCCGGCCCGTCCCCGACGCTATGTTGGCCTTGCCGGCTCTCGGCTTGGCGCTGATCCGGAGAAATCGGATGAAATGGACGGACATCTACGAGATTGCCACCGCCTTGGCCGAAGCACACCCCGACGTTGACCCGTCTCGAGTGAGATTTACGGATCTGCACAACTGGGTGTTGGAACTTCCCGGCTTCGACGATGATCCGAAACGATCCGGGGAAAAGATTCTTGAAGCCATACAAATGGCATGGATCCAGGAAGCCTAGTGCCTTGACGCCATTCCTGGCCGCGTGCGCAGCGTGCCCGCGGTTCGACCATGCCGTCCGTTGTGGCCGATAGCGATGAGCATGGTTTCTCGATTTTCGAGTCGTTTTTCATTTCGCGATCGACCTTTACGGTGGGCGACGCTGGCGGCTGCGCTGCTCGCCGCGGCAGCTTGCACGCCCGCGGTCTCCCTGCATGAGCCGGAAACGCCGCCTGTCGCGCCGCCGGCCGCAGCCAGCGCACGCGGGGCGGCTGCCCCAGAACCCGAGTTGCCTCATACTCCGGTCGCCATCGCTTACGCGGTGACCGATGCCGGCTCGATCGAAGCCCCAACGACGCCCGGCTGGAATCCCCATGCTGCCTCGCCCGTCGACCTCAGGGGGACCGTCCCGGTCTACGGACAGCCGCGCGCCAGCCGACCGTCCAGTTACGAGTTCGAACAGAAGCTGGACGACACGTGGGTCGTCAAGCAAAGCGTGCGCTACGGTCGTGCCGAAAACCAACCCAAGGTCGACTGGATCACGGGATCGCCGGTAGCCGGGCAGGACGCCATCGGTCCGGGCCTGGGAACTTTCCACGTCGGCACGCACGCCCAGGCCAGTTTCGCGACGGGAGGCTTGCGTCACCAGGTCAAATTCGGTTTCGACTATCTCAAGTCCCGCGACATCCAGGAAAGCGGGCTGGCGCCGTCGCCTTCGCTCGACATTTTCGATGCGGCCTACGGCACGGCCATCGGCCAGCCCCGCGTCGTCACGCGCTCGTTCACTGAGCAAAGCAACCTGGGATTTTTCGTCCAGGACCAGATCCAATACGACAAATGGACGGTGTCCATGGTCGGGAGGCGCGACCAGAACACCCATCGCACCATAGACCTGACCTCGACCGACGGCGGAACGGGCATCCAGGAGGATGACGTCTACAGCGCCCGCCTGGGATTGCGCTACCAGTTCGACAGCGGGCTCGCGCCTTACGTGAATTACTCGCAAAGCTATGCCCCCCGCACGGCGGCCGCCGCTTCCGCGGAAAGCCAGCAGTACGAAGCAGGCGTGCGCTTCCAGCCGCCGGCCCTCGGGGAGTTGATGACGGTCACCGCGTTCAACCAGATCCAGAACAATTCGCAAGTCAGCGATGCGCAAGCCGGGTGCGCCGTGGCGGGCTGCCGCGCCTGGGCCGAATTGCGCATTCGTGGCGCGACGGTCGAAAGCCGCTTGGAGCCGTTGCAGGGCTTGAACCTCGTGGCGAGCTATGCCGTGATCAATTCCGCGGTTCGGCGCGCGAGCGACGATGCCTATGCGAACCTGCTGAGCAATCGTTATCCGGAGGTGTCGGAGCAGCGCTTCTCACTCGGTGCCCGGTATGCCGTTTCCCGCGGCGCGCTGGCCGGCTTGAGCCTGGACGGCAGGGTGGGGCGGGC
>NZ_JADGHH010000165.1 GCF_019689535.1 Pigmentiphaga sp. | reverse complement strand
GATTCATATAAATCTATATGAACATTTCAATTTTTACAATTAGTCGACTCTGCTAGATTTCCTACAAACGCTTAGCCAGGAGTTCGCCGGCCGTGCCTGCACCCCTCGTTCTCCATCGGGGCAAGATCATCACCTGCAACGACCGGGATGAGATTGCCTCTGCAGTCGCCATCCAAGACCGACACATCGTCGCCGTGGGCAAGGACGAGGACGTGTTGGCCGCGGCCGGCCCCGGCGCCGAACGCATCGACCTCGCCGGCAAGACTGTGCTGCCCGGATTTACCGACGGGCATGCCCATATGGATCGCGAGGGCCTGCGGCGCCATTTGCCGAGCCTTTCCGCCGCCCGTAGCAAAGAAGAGGTTCTCGAACTCATCGCCGAGGAAGCGCGCAAGGCCCCGCCTGGCACCTGGATCGTCACCCAGCCCATCGGCCAACCGCCCGAATACCCCGAACCCGAAAACGCGCTCGCGGCCGGGCTCTACCCCACGCGCACAGACCTCGACCGCGCCAGCCTCCACCACCCGGTGTACATACGTCCGATCTGGGGATACTGGCGCAACCGGACTCCGCTCATCTCGGTCGCGAACTCGCGGGCGCTGGAACTCGCGGGCATCGGGCCTGACACCGTCTCGCCCTCGCCTGACGTAGAGATCGAACGCGATGAACGGGGAGTCCCCACGGGCCGCTTCGTGGAACACACGCTCGTGCCCATCGTCGAGCACACCCTGATGCGGGCTGCCCCGGGCTTTACCCTGGAACAGCGGGCAGCGGGCCTGAGCCACGCCATGGCCGAATACAACCGCTATGGCACGACCGCCGTGTTCGAAGGACACGGCGTCGCCGATGAAGTCATACGCGCCTATGAAACCGTGCACGCCCAGGGCGCCGCCACGGTCAGGGCGACCCTCGTGCTGAGCCCCTACTGGGGCCCCCGCGGCAGCGGCGACGCGATCGAACTGTTGCGCGAGTGGAGCGCCTGGCTTGCGCGGCGCGGCCGGGGCGACGACTTGCTGCGCGTCCAGGGCATTTACGCGGAGATCGACAAAGACCCGCTCAACAACCAGCTGCGCGCCAGCAATCATCCCTGCACCGGATGGGCAGGATTCCAGGCGGGTGCGGCGCTCGATGCCGGGCTGCTCGCGCCCTTGCTGGTGGAGGCCGCTCGCGCGCGCATCCGGGTGGCGGGCATCTGGCCAGACCTGCTTCCCTTGTTCGAGGCCGCCCACCGGCAACATGCCATCGACGACCAGCGATGGGTCTTGGGACACCAACCCGTGCTCGATGCGGAGACCGTGGCCCGCATATGCGACCTCGGCCTCGTGCTGACGACACACACCAACCGGCATATCTACAAAGACGGCGACCTCTGGGTCCAGCGTCGCGGCCCGCAAGGGCAAGACGACATCGTGCCGCTGCGCCGGCTGCTCGATGCAAACGTCCCGGTCGCATTCGGCAGCGACAATCTTCCCGTCTCGCTGTTCGGGCCGATCTGGCATGCCGTCGCGCGCTTGAGCCGCAACGGCACACAGGTGGCACCGGCCCAGGCGCTCAGCCGGCAGGAGGCCCTGCGCATCGCGACCCGCGGCGGAGCCTATCTGACTTTCGATGAAGACGTGCGCGGCGCCATTGCGCCGGGCAAGCTCGCCGACCTCATGGTGGTAAATGCGGACCCGCTGACCTGCGAGGAAAACGACATCGCGTCGCTGCATTCGCTATTGACGATAGTCGACGGCCGAATCATCGCCCATCCGTCCTGCAAGGAGATCGTTCCATGATGCCCTTTCCTCCGTCTCCGGTCCGCCGGTCGCTGCTGGCATGCCTGGCCGCCTCGGCATGCCTGCACGCTTCTGCCTACGCCGCCGAGCCTTGGCCGGCGCGCCCCATACGCGTCGTCGTTCCGTACGCTCCCGGCAATACGGGCGACATCACCCTGCGCTTTACCCAGCTTCTGCTGGAAAAGCGCTTCGGCGTGCGCATACTGATCGACAACAAGAGCGGCGCCTCGGGCAACATCGGCGCCGAAGAAGTCGTGCGCGCCGCGCCCGACGGCTACACCTTCCTGCTCGGTGCCACCAATAACTTCGTCACCAACCAGTATTTGTTCAAGAGCATGCGCTTCGATCCGATCAAGGATCTCGCGCCGGTTTCCCTATTGAGCAACGGCCCGTCCGTGCTCGTGGTCAACGCCGCGTCTGACATCCGCACGCTGGCCGACTTGACCGCAGCGGCCAAGAAAAACCCAGGCAAGCTGAACTACGGCTCGCCCGGCAACGGCACGCCTCCGCATCTGGCGGCCGAACTGTACAGCCAGCTTGCCGGCGTGCAGCTGACCCACGTGCCGTACCGCGGTTCGCCTCCCGCCGTGCAGGCCTTGATGGCTGGCGACATCCAGCTCTACATCACGGCCCTGAGCTCGGTCGCCGGACACGTGTCCTCCGGCAAACTGCGCGCCATCGCGGTGGCAGACAAAGAACGCCTGTCCATCCTGCCCGAGGTTCCGACGACGGCGGAGCAGGGACTGCCCGGCCTGGTCACCGGCAACTGGTGGGGCCTCGCGGCGCCCCTGGGCACCGATCCGCAAGTCATCCAGCAACTCTCTTCCGCGCTGCGGGAAGTCATGCAAGATCCCGCGGTGCGCAAGCAGTATGCCGACATTGGGCTCACCCCCATAGGCAGCACGCCGGCCGAGTTCGCGGCGCGCATCGAAAGCGAAGCGCGGATCTGGAAGGCGGTCATCGAAAAAGCCAACCTCCAGCCGGAATGAACGACCGGCGCCGGCGGGCGGCAAGACAGCCCCGCCGGCGCGCTTTTTTCCTTCGTGCACAGCCGGAAAGCCCAATACAATGGAGCGGCCCGGACTTGACGCGCCGAACGGTCCGGCGGCCACGAATCGGGCGCCACGTACGCCCTTTGCCAAGGAGACCCCATGAGTTCATCGCCGGCCGAGCAGCCGCGCCAACGCCTGATCGTCGCGATCACCGGAGCCACAGGTTCCATCTATGGACTTCGCTTGCTGGAAGTGCTGCGCGACCTGCCCGATTGGGAAACCCACCTCGTCGTATCCGAGGCCGGCGTGCTCAATACCATGCACGAGCATGGCCTCGGCCGCAAAGACCTCGCGAACCTGGCCGACGTGGTGTATCACCCCGGCGACGTGGGCGCGGCGATCGCGAGCGGGTCGTTCCTGACGGCCGGCATGGTGATCGCGCCCACTTCTATGAAAACGCTGGCGGCGGTGGCGCACGCCTATGCGGACAACCTCATCACGCGCGCCGCCGACGTCGTACTGAAGGAGCGGCGCCGGCTGGTGATGCTGACGCGCGAAGCGCCGTTGAACCTGGCGCACCTGAGGAACATGGTCGCAGTCACGGAAATGGGGGGAATCGTATTCCCCCCCGTTCCCGCCTTCTACGCAGGCATCCAAAGCGTCGACGACCTAGTCAACCACACCGTGCTGCGCATGCTGGACCTGTTCGGCATCCATTCCGACCGCCTCAAGCGGTGGAAGGGGCTGGGCGCAGGCCGGGGCCAGGAGCGCTGAGCGTTCAGTACGGCAAGCCGACGTAATTTTCGGCCAGGGCCGTGGAAGCCGCCTGCGAGCCTACTAGGTAGGCGAGTTCGGCATGCTGGATCTTTTGCCCGAACTCGCCGTTCTCGGGGAATTTGTGCAATAGCGACGTCATCCACCACGAGAAGCGGACGGCCTTCCAGACTCGGTTCAGGCAGCGCTCGGAATAGGTGGCGATGCCCTCGCGATCTCCGCCATAGTGGCGGATGATGGCGTCGGACAGGTAACGCACGTCCGACACGGCCAGGTTCAACCCCTTGGCTCCGGTGGGCGGGACGATGTGGCCCGCATCGCCGGCGAGGAACAGGCGCCCGAACTGCAAGGGCTCGGCCACGAAGCTGCGCAGCGGCGCAATGCTTTTCTCGATCGATGGCCCCGTGACGAGCGACGCGGCGGCCTCGTCGTCCAGCCTGCGGCGCAGCTCGTCCCAGAAGCGCTCATCCGGCCAGTTCTCGATTTTGTCGTCAAGCGAGCACTGGACGTAATAGCGGCTGCGGGTGGGCGAACGCATGCTGCAAAGCGCAAAACCGCGTTCGTGGTTGGAGTAAATGAGTTCGTCCGACACCGGCGGCGTATCGGAGAGGATCCCCAGCCAACCGAACGGATACACCTTCTCGTACGTCTTGATGGCGGATGCCGGGATGCTCGCCCGGCTCACGCCGTGGAACCCGTCGCACCCGGCGATGAAGTCGCACTCCACCACGTGCTCGGCGCCATCCTTGCGGTACTTGACCTTGGGCCGATCGGTGTCGAAATCGTGCACGCTGACGTTTTCGGCCTCGTAGACCGACGCATAGCCGGCCGCTTCCCGGGCATCCATCAAGTCATGCGTGACTTCGGTCTGTCCGTACACCATGACGGTCTTGCCGCCCGACAGGTTCTTTAGGTCGATGCGATGCCGCTGGCCGTCGAAGCAGAGCTCGATGCCTTCGTGGACGAGCCCTTGCTCGTGCATCCGGCGCCCCACGCCCAGCTCGTCGAGCAGTTCGACCGTGCCTTGTTCCAGGACCCCTGCGCGTATGCGGCCCAGCACGTATTCCTTGCTTCGCTGCTCGATGATCAGCGTTTCGATGCCCGCGCGGGAAAGAATCTGGCCCAGGAACAGGCCCGCCGGCCCGGATCCGATGATGGCGACTTGGACCCTCATGGCGCGTCTCCTGTGGATGGTTCGAGTGGAAGCCATCTTACGGACCATCATCCCAGGGATGAATAGATTTTGAATACATGTTCATGGATAATCGGAACATTCTGCCTGGCTCATGCCGACTTCCATGAAACACAGCGTACCGACTTACGCTCTCTACGGGGAACACGGGAAAAACCTCGTTCACGAAAGCCTGCATTGCGAATCCATCCCGCAGCGCAGCAGCCTGTACGATTGGGAGATCAAGCTGCATCGCCACGATCTCTTCGTGCAAATTCTGTACATACGGTCGGGCCGGGCCGACATCCAGTTCGAAGACAGCCGCTTCACCGCCCACGGCCCCTGCGCGCTCTTCGTGCCCGCCTTGCACGCGCACGGATTCCGCTTCTCCGAAGATATCGACGGCTCTGTCATCACCATCGTCACGCAGCATGTGGACAATCTGCTGGCGGGCCAGGCCAACCTGCTCGCGCATTTCCAATCGCCGCGGCACATCCCCTTCGAACCAGAGGAACCCGGCTATCGCGCCTTCTCCCAGTCGATCGAACTCCTGCTGGCCGAATACGGAGAGGCGCATCCGTGGCGCTTGCCCCTGCTCGGCTCGCTGCTCGCCTCTGTCCTGATTCTCCTCGCCCGCAAGATCGCGACGCAGGCTCACGTCGATCCCAGCCGGCGCAGTTCGCGCAGCGTCGTCCACTTGCATCGCTTCAAGGCCCTGCTCAATCGCAACTTCCGCGAACAACGCGCCATCACCTTCTACGCCGAGCGCCTCGGCATCACGCCCACGCAACTGAACCGGATCTGCCGCGAAGAGCTCGGACTGTCGGCCCTGGGCGTGATCAACAATCGCCTGTTGACCGAGGCACGGCGCGACCTGGCCTATTCGTCGCTGAGCGTCAAGGAGATCGCGCTTACGCTGGGCTTCTCCGACCCCAGCTACTTCTCGCGCTTCTTCACTAAGCACGCCGGCATGTCTCCCAGCGACTTCCGGATCAAGGTCAGGGACCAGTTCGACCAGGAGCGGGCCTCGGCCGTATCGGGGACTTGACCGCCTTCGCCTTTCGCCTTTACCTTCAGCAGACTGTAAGCTTGGCTGGGCGCATTCCACAGCCTGCCTCGCTTGCCACCGTCGGTCCGTACGCATTCTCCCCTGCGCCAAGGAATTTCCTGCATGAGTGACGCGTTGCCCGCATCAAACCCGTCCGCATCCCGGACCGAATCATCGACGGCGGTACCAGCGCCGCAACCCATGCTCAGGACGCTGGACATCATGGCGCTGGTGGTCGGCATCGTCATCGGCGCCGGCATCTTCAGCGCCCCTTCCCTGGTCGCCGCCCATGCGAGCAGCCCGGCCGCGATGATGCTTTCCTGGGCGCTGGGCGGCTTGATCGCCATAGCCGGCGCCATGTGCTATGCCGAGCTGGCGGCCACCTATCCGCATGCCGGCGGAGACTACCACTACCTGCGGCGGGCCTTCGGCGCGCGCCTGGCCTTCCTCTTCGCATGGGCCCGGCTCACGGTCATTCCCACCGGCTCGATTGCGCTGCTCGGCTACATCTTCGGCGATTACGCCTCGCAAATCGTCAGCCTGGGTCCGGCCTCTTCGGCCATCTACGCAGCGGCGGTGATCCTGGTCTTGACGGGGGTGAACATCGCCGGGCTACGCACCGGCAAATGGACGCAGAACCTGCTGACCGCGGTCGAAGTAGGCGGCGTGCTGCTCATCATCGCCGTCGGGTTGTTCTTCACCGCGGACGCCTCGGCCGCACCGCCTCCGCCGCCTGCGTCCTCGACGGCCAACTGGGGCCTCGTCTTGATCTTCGTGATGCTCACCTACGGCGGCTGGAACGAGGCTGCCTACGTCTCGGCCGAGGCCATGGGCCCCAGCCGCAGCCTGCCCCGGGCGCTGTTCTGGAGCCTCGCGCTGGTCACGCTGCTCTACCTGCTGGTCAATCTGGCTTACTTGAAAATGCTCGGCCAGGCGGGCATGAGCGCCTCTTCTGCCGTGGCGGCCGACATGATGCGCCGGGCATTGGGAGAACCCGGCGCGCAGCTAATCGCCCTGCTGATCGCCGTTTCGGCGCTCACCTCGGCCAATGCCACCATCCTCACGGGCGCCCGCACCACCTACGCGTTCGGGCGGGACACCCCCGCGTTCGCGGTGCTGGCCAAATGGCACCCGCGGTGGCATACGCCCGTCAACGCGCTGTGGATACAGGCCGCGATCGCGCTCGCGCTGGTGCTGCTCGGGGCCTACACCCGCAGCGGATTCGCAACCATGGTCGAATACACGGCGCCGGTATTCTGGTTCTTCTTCGTGTTGACCGGCGTCGCGCTCTTCGTCTTGAGACGCAAGGATCCATCGGCGCACCGCCCCTTCCGCGTACCGCTCTACCCGCTCACGCCTTTGGTGTTCATCGCGACCAGCGGCTACCTGTTCTATGCCAGCCTGCGACACACGGGCGTCGGGGCATTGGTGGGCGTCGCGGTATTGATCGTCGGCGCTGTCGTCATGCTGGTGCTGCCGCGCGATGCCTCGGCGGCATCCTGAGCTGAACCGACCCTGACCTGAACCGACCCTGGGAGACAGTCCATGAAGCGACGCGATTTCTGTCTGGCCACCCTGGCAGCCGCAGCCAGTGTCGCCACCTCGGCCTGCGCACAATCGGCCGACCCCACGTCCAAGCGGACTTACCGCACGCCGGACGTCATCTTCGTTCCCACGCCCCAAGCTGTCGTCGACGCCATGCTCGAAGTCGCCAAGGTCGGCCCCAACGACGTCCTGTACGACCTCGGCTCGGGCGACGGGCGCATTCCCATCACGGCTGCCAAACGCTTCGGGACGCGCGGCGTGGGCATAGACCTCGATCCACGCCGCATCGAGGAAGCGAACGCCAACGCCCGCGCGCAAGGGGTGACGGACAAAGTCCAGTTCATACAGGGAGACTTGTTCGAGCAAGACCTCTCGCCCGCCACCGTCATTACGCTGTACCTGCTGCCCAACCTGAACCTGAAGCTGCGGCCCAAGCTGCTCGCGCTCAAGCCCGGCACCCGCATCGTCTCGCACGCTTTCGACATGGGGGACTGGGAGCCGCAGCAACGACTGACGGTGGACAACAAGCAAATCTTCTTCTGGACGGTCCCCGCCAGGTGAACTCGCGCCGCGGGGGCGCCCGCCGGCGGCGGCCGGGGGCGGTGGGGGGGGTGCGGGGCCGGGGCAGGATGGGGTGAC
>NZ_JADGHH010000009.1 GCF_019689535.1 Pigmentiphaga sp. | reverse complement strand
GAACAGCACTCCGCCGCGTTCGAAAACCGCGCCCCCCTCTATCAAGCGGGAAAGGCCCCCGCCGCCCTCCGCACGCTCCCAGGCGTCGGCCCGAAAGGGCTGGCCTTCGAGTTCTTCGAGGCCTGCGACGATGCGAGATTGCAAATCGACGAAGTAGCTGCGGGTCAGCGAGGTGTCTATGTTCATGCCGTGCCAGAGTCTGTCGCGGCGGCGCGGCGTGCGATGGCTCGCCAGCCAATGTCGCGACGGTATTGCGCGCCGTCGAAGTGAATGGATTGCAGCACGTCGTAGGCGCGCTGCTGGGCCAATTTCACCGAATCGCCCAGCACCGTCACGCACAACACGCGTCCGCCGCTGGTCTTGACCACACCATCGCTCTCGACGGTGCCGGCATGGAACACCATGCAGTCTTCCGCTTCGGGCGGCAGGCCCGTGATGACGTCGCCGGTGCGCGGCGTGTCGGGATAGTTGGCGGCTGCCATGACCACGCCCAACGCCGTGCGGCGGTCCCAGTCGACGTTGGCTTGGTCCAGGGTGCCGGATACGGCATTTTCGAACACTTCGAGCAGATCGTTCTTGACCCGCATCATGATCGGTTGAGTTTCCGGGTCACCCATGCGGCAGTTGAATTCCAGCACCCGCACGCCGTGCGGACCGATCATCAGGCCGGCATACAGGAACCCGGTGTACGGGATGCCGTCTTTGGCCATGCCGTGGACGGTGGGCCAGATGACCTCGCGCATGATGCGTCCGTGCAGCTCGGGCGTGACGACCGGCGCGGGCGAGTAGGCGCCCATGCCCCCCGTGTTGGGGCCTTCGTCGTTGTCCTTGAGCCGCTTGTGGTCTTGGCTGGTGGCCAGCGGCAGCACGTGCTTGCCGTCGCACAGCACGATGAAGCTGGCTTCTTCGCCTTCGAGGTATTCCTCGATCACCACGCGCGCGCCGGCCTGGCCGAGCTTGCCGTCGCCAAGCATGGCGTCCACCGCGGCATGGGCCTCCTCCAGCGTGGCGGCGACCACCACCCCCTTGCCGGCGGCCAGGCCGTCGGCCTTGATCACGATGGGCGCACCTTGTGCATCGATGTAGGCGTGGGCTTCCGCGGGCACGGTGAAGGTTTGGTACTTGGCCGTCGGAATGCCGTGCCGGACCATGAAGGCCTTGGCGAAATCCTTGGAGCTCTCGAGCTGCGCGGCCGCCTTGGTGGGGCCGAAGATCTTCAGCCCCCTGGCGCGGAAAATGTCCACCACGCCGGCGGCCAGCGGCGCTTCGGGCCCGACCACGGTCAAGCCTATGCCTTCGTTCTGGGCGAAGTCGGCAAGTTCGTTCGGGTCGGTGATGGGAAGGTTCTGCAGGCGGGGTGTCAGCGCCGTGCCGCCGTTGCCGGGAGCGACGAAGACTTTCTCGGCTTTGTGAGATTTGGCCAGGCGCCAAGCCAGGGCGTGCTCGCGGCCGCCAGAGCCGATGACGAGGATTTTCATGTGTTTACTCGCCCATGACGGCTGTGGTGTAGACCTCCTGGACATCGTCCAGGGACTCCAGCGCGTCCAGTAGTTTCTGCATTTTTTCCGCGTCCTCGCCCTGGAGAACCGTTTCGTTGAGAGCCTTCATCACGATGCCGTCCATTTCGGCCTTCAGCCCCGCCCCGTCGAAGGCCCGCTTGACGGCAGCGTAGTCGGTGGGTGCACAGATCACCTCGATCACGCCTTCATCGTCGGTAATGACGTCTTCGGCGCCGGCCTCGAGGGCCAGCTCCATGACTTTGTCTTCCGAGGTGCCTGGCGCGAACAGGAACTGGCCGCAATGCTTGAACATGAAGGCGACTGAACCCTCCTGGCCGAGGTTGCCGCCATGCTTGGAGAATGCGTGCCGCACTTCGGCCACCGTGCGCGTGCGATTGTCGGTCATGCAATCGACGATGACGGCCGCGCCGCCTATCCCGTAGCCTTCGTAGCGGACCTCCTCGTAGTTATCGCCGTCGGCGCCGCCCGAGCCGCGCGTGATGGCGCGTTGGATGGTGTCCTTGGGCATGTTCGCGTCGGTCGCCTTGTCCCAAGCCAAGCGCAGGCGGGGATTGCTGTCGGGATCGGGGCCGCCGGCCCGCGCGGCCACCGTGATTTCACGTATGAGTTTGGTCCACAGCTTGCCGCGCTTGGCGTCCTGACGCCCTTTGCGGTGCTGGATGTTGGCCCATTTGCTATGTCCGGCCATGGAAATCGCTTGCGTCGTAACAGTGAAAGGTGCATTTTAGCTTGACCGGCAGGCGGGGGCTTCCGTTTGAATGTCGTCTTGCTGCCAATACCACAACCGTTACGCTATTTGCCATGTGGGCGACGGTATTTTGACAAGCGCGGCGCCTTGCCTACAGAATCGACGCCGTCCCGTCCCCGGGCATCCTGTTTAGTTTGCATAACGGAACCGACATGGCCGCCCCCATACTTCTCGCCAAGAACGCGAACACCGAACTTTTTCTCCTGCCGGCCATGGCCAACCGGCACGGATGCATTACAGGGGCCACCGGCACCGGCAAGACTGTCACCCTGCAGGTGATGGCCGAATCCTTTTCCCGAATGGGCGTGCCGGTGTTCATGGCCGACGTCAAGGGCGACCTGACGGGGATTTCCCAGCCGGGAGCCGCCACGCCCAAGCTCCAGGAGAGGCTGGAGTCGCTCGGCCTGGACATGCCGACTTGGGGCGGCAGCCCCGTGACGCTGTGGGACGTATTCGGCGAGCAGGGCCATCCGCTGCGCGCGACGGTATCCGACATGGGGCCGCTGCTGCTGGGCCGCATGCTGAACCTGAACGACACGCAAGCCGGTGTGTTGACGATGGTATTCCGGATCGCGGACGACAACGGACTGCTGCTGCTCGACCTGAAAGACCTGCGCGCCATGCTGCAGTACGTGGGCGACAACGCCGCCCAATTCAAGACGCGCTACGGCAATGTCTCGCCCGCTTCGGTGGGCGCGATCCAGCGCGGGCTGTTGGCGCTCGAGGCGCAAGGCGGGGACCGCTTCTTCGGCGAGCCGATGCTGAACATCGACGATCTCATGCAGACCGATGCGCAGGGGCGCGGGGTGGTGAACGTGCTGGCGGCCGACAAGCTCATGCAGGCGCCTACGCTCTATGCGACCTTCCTGCTGTGGCTGCTGTCCGCATTGTTCGAGCACCTGCCCGAGGCGGGCGACACCGACAAGCCGAAGTTCGTCTTCTTTTTCGACGAGGCGCACCTGTTGTTCAACGACGCGCCCAAGGCGCTGCTCGACAAGATCGAACAAGTGGTCAGGCTCATACGCTCCAAGGCGGTGGGCGTGTATTTCTGCACCCAGAACCCCCTGGACATTCCCGATACTGTGCTCGGCCAGCTCGGCAACCGGGTGCAGCACGCGCTGCGCGCCTTCACGCCACGGGACCAGAAGGCCGTCAAGGCGGCGGCCGAGACCATGAGGGCGAACCCCGGCCTCAACCTATCCGAGGCGATCACCGAGCTTGGCGTGGGCGAGGCCTTGGTTTCGCTATTGGACGAGAAGGGGCGGCCGGGCATCACGGAGCGGGCCTACATCGTCGCTCCGGGGAGCCGCATCGGTCCGGCCACCGCAGCGGAGCGCCAGGCGCTGATGACGTCGTCGCTGGTCGCGGGGGTGTACGAAAAGGTCGTGGATCGCGAATCGGCCTACGAGCTGTTGACCCGCAGGGCTGCCGGCGAGGCACCGTCCGATGCCCCGGCCCAGGCCCCGGCGCCCAAGGCCGGCAAGGCGGGGGGCTCGGCCGGCAAAGAGGATGACGGGCTGATAGGCGGCCTGCGGGACGTGTTGTTCGGGTCGACCGGCCCGCGCGGCGGGCGCCGCGAGGGTGTGCTGGAATCGGCCGCCCGCAGCGCAGTCCGCTCCATGGGAACACAGCTCGCCCGCGAACTCACCCGGGGGCTGCTGGGCTCGCTGCTTGGCAAGCGACGCTGAAGCTCTCCCGATTTCGGTTAACGCGCAGCTTGCAAGCGGGGCGGTATCCTCGCCGCAATTATCTGCATTGACAATTATTGTCTAGGCAGTAATAATGCGGATATGTCTTCTTCCTCTTCTACCAGCGCGCGGCATCTTTCCGACGAGGTCCGCAATTACGATCCGAACGACAGCGTGGGCTATCTGGTGAAGCTGGCGCATGGGTCGCTGCAGCGCGCGGTCGACACCGAGATGATGGCGCTCGACCTGACTGCCATGCAATGGGGGCCGCTGATGCTGCTCGCCATGGGCCAGGGCGAAACGGCCGCTGAGCTGGCACGCAGCAGCTGCACCGATACCGGTGCCGTCACCCGCATGCTGGATCGGCTGGAGTCGAAGGGTTTGATACGGCGGGTCCGCAGTGCGGAAGATCGCCGGGTGATCAAACTGGAGCTGACGCAGGAAGGCATGCGCGCCACGGCGCAGATCCCGGGGCGGCTGCGTCAGGCAGTCGACATGCATACGCGAGGTTTCTCCGAGGAAGAGCTGGCCCAGCTCAAGTCGTTTCTGCGCCGGATGATCGCCAACGGCGCGCACCCGGGCTGAGCCCGCGTCCGGGCAGGTCCGTGGCCCCTTTTTTTTATGCCAATAATTGCCTAAGCAGTAACAGCCATGGCAATCAAATTCAGCAAAACGTAAGCTTCCATGAAAAGATTCGTCCTAATGCCTTTGGTTCTCGCTCTCGCCGCGTGTGCCAGTGTCGATCCGGTGGACTCGCGCCGGCCGCAGCTGGTCGACGCCTCCGCGCTGGGAGCCGTCCAGGACAAGGCGGAATGGCCCGCCGAACAATGGTGGCACCGCTATGGCGATGCTCAGTTGAATGGCTTGGTCGAGGAAGCCATAGCGGGCAGCCCGTCCATCGTGATCGCCCAGGCGCGCCTGGCGCGGGCCGAGGCGGCTGTCGGCACCGCGCGGGCCAGCGGGCTGCCCCAAGTCGATGTGACCGCCAGTGCCACCCGCCAACGCTATACCGAGAACGGCTCCATCCCCCCTCCGCTTGCCGGCGGCGTGCGTACTGACTCCAGGCTGGCGTTGAATGTCAGCTATGAATTGGATTTCTGGAACCGGAACGCTTCCCTGCTGAAAGCCGCGCTTTCGGAAAGCCGGGCGGCGCAAGCCGAAAGTCGGGCCGCGACAGGTCTTCTGGCGAGCTCCATCGGCACGGCCTATTTCAATTTGCAGCGCCTGTTCGCGCAGCGCGAGGTGCTGCAGGCAGCCATCGCCCAGCGTGAGAGCGTCGCCGCGCTGACCCGGCAGCGCTACGGCTCGGGGCTCGATACCCTGGTGGAGGTCAAGCAGGCCGAGTCGGCGTTGGCCGAGGCGCGCACGCAAGCCGCGCAGGTGGACGAGAGCATCACGCTGCAGCGTAACCAGATTGCGGCCCTGGTGGGGGCAGGCCCCGAGCGGGGTGCCGCCATCGAGCCGGTGCCGCTGGCCTCGCCGTGCACGTCCGTGCCGTCGTATGTCCCGCTCGCGCTCGTAGGGCGGCGTGCCGACATCGTGGCCGCGCGATGGCGGGTGGAGGCCGCGCAGCGCAACGTCGACGTTGCCCGCGCGATGTTCTATCCCAACGTCAATCTGGCCGCCTTCGTCGGCACCTCCGCATTCGGGCTGTCCAGGCTTTTCGACTCGGGCAGCCACATCGCCGGCGTTGGGCCCGCCGTGACCTTGCCCATCTTCGAGGGAGGGCGCTTGAACGCCAACCTCCAGGGCCGGACCGCGGACGCGGATCTGGCCGTGGCGGCCTATAACCAGACCGTCCTGCATGCCGTCAATGAAGTGGCCGACACGCTTGCCTCCATACGTGCGCTCGACCGTGAAATGACCGAGCAGCGCAAGGCGCGGGAGGCCATCGAGCAGGCTTATGACCTCGCGGTCAAGCGCTATCGCGGCGGCCTCGGCAACTATTTGAGCGTGCTGACCGCGCAAAGCGCGGTGTTGACCCAGGCAAGGCTCGACGCCGACCTCAAGGCGCGCGCGCTGACCCTGGACGTGGCGCTGGCCAAGGCGCTGGGCGGCGGGGCGGAGCTGCCGCCCGGGCCAGGCGAGCCCATGGCCGCGGCCCGTCCCTAGCCGGCAAAGACAACGCTACGAATCGCTCGATATTCATTTCAAGGTTCTGATATGGAAAGCACTCAATCCGCTCCCGCCAATTCTCGCAAGAAACTGTTGCTGGGCGCAGCCGGCGTTTTTGCCGTCATCGCCGTGGCGTACGGAGCATGGTGGACCGTGGTGGCCCGCCACTACGAGCATACCGACGACGCCTACGTGCAGGGCAATCTGGTGCAGATCACGCCCCAGATGGGCGGCACGGTGGTGACCATCCACGCGGACGACACCGATTACGTGAAGGCTGGCGACGCACTTGTCATGCTGGACAAGGCCGATGCCCAGGTGGCGTTGGATCGGGCGCAGGCCGAGCTGGCCCAGACCGTGCGGCAAGTGCGCACGCTTTACGCCAACAACGGCGCCCTGAAGGCCAACATTGCGGTGCGCCAGGCCGAGGTCGAACGCGCGCGTACCGACCTGGCCAAGGCGCAGAGCGATGCCAGGCGGCGGCAGGAACTGGCCGACTCGGGCGCGGTCAGCGGCGAGGAAATGCTGCATGCGCAGACCGCGGGCGCCAACGCCAAGGCCGCGCTGGCGTCGGCGCAGGCCGCCCTCGCCGCGGCCCGGGAGCAGCTCGCCACCAATACGGCCCTTACCGATGGCACCAGCGTGGAGCAGCACCCCAATGTGCTGGCGGCCGCGGCCAAGGTTCGCGAAGCCTTCATCAACCTGTCCAGGACGTCGCTCCCGGCGCCGGTGACGGGCTACGTGGCCCGGCGCAGCGTCCAGGTCGGCCAGCGGGTCGCTCCCGGCGCCGCGCTGATGACCATCGTGCCGCTGGACCAGGTATGGGTCGACGCGAACTTCAAGGAGGTGCAGCTGGGCCGGATGCGCATCGGACAGCCGGTCACGCTGGAGGCCGATCTGTATGGCTCCAGGGTGGAATACCACGGCAAGGTTGCCGGGTTGGGGGCGGGCACCGGGAGCGCGTTCGCGCTGCTGCCCGCGCAGAACGCCACAGGCAACTGGATCAAGGTGGTGCAGCGCGTACCCGTTCGCATCGAGCTCGATCCCAAGGAGATCGAGGCTCATCCGTTGCGCGTCGGCTTGTCCATGAACGTGTCGGTGGATGTGTCCTCCACCGACGGTCCCGCGCTCGCCGAGGTTCGCCGCGCCGCGCCCGCCTATGCCACGTCCGTCATGGACCACGCGCGCGAGGATGCGGAAAAGTTGGTGGCCGCCACGATCGCGCAGCATCTTGGGGCCGGCCCGGCGGAAAGCAAGCGCACCGTGGCCAAGGCAGAGCCGCGGCACATCTCCGCCCCGGGCCGTACCAACGGCGTCGGGCCGGTGGCGGCCGTCCGCCCTGGCGCAGGCACGCTGTAGACAGTTTTCACGGGTATCTCCATGACGACCTCTGCTTCTCCATCCGCCGCCGCGCCGTTGGACCGGCACGCGGCGCCGGCGGCCCAGGCGGCGCATCCGCCGCTGCAGGGCAGCCAGCGGCTGCTCGGCACCCTTGCGCTGTCGGCCGCAGTGTTCATGAACGTGCTCGACACCTCGATTGCCAACGTATCGCTGCCGGCGATTTCGGGCGACCTGGGCGTCAGCACGAGCCAGGGAACCTGGGTCATCACCTCGTTCGCGGTGGCCAATGCAATCGCGCTGCCGCTCACCGGATGGCTCACCCTGCGCTTCGGTCAGGTACGCCTCTTTGTCGCGTCGGTGCTGCTGTTCATCATTGCATCGTGGTTGTGCGGCCTCGCCCCGAATCTGGAGTCGCTGATCGCGTTCCGGGTCCTGCAGGGGCTCGTGGCCGGTCCCATGATTCCGCTCTCCCAGACGTTGATGCTGGGCAGTTATCCGCGCGAAAAATCAGGCATGGCCCTGGCGCTGTGGTCCATGACCACGCTGGTGGCGCCGGTGGCGGGGCCGTTGCTGGGCGGATGGATTTCCGACAATTACTCCTGGCCCTGGATTTTCTACATCAATATTCCGGTGGGGCTGGTCGCGGCGTGGGTGAGCTGGGCGATCTACCGCAAACGCGAATCTCCCACCCGCAGGCTGCCGATCGACACCGTCGGGCTGGCCTTGCTGGTGACTTGGATCGCGGCCTTGCAGATCATGCTTGACAAGGGCAAGGAGCTCGACTGGTTCGCCAACAGCATGATCGTCACGCTGGCCGTGATCGCCGTGGTCGGCTTCGTCTTTTTCGTCATCTGGGAGCTGACCGACAAGCATCCCGTGGTTGACTTGCGGCTGTTCGCGGGACGCAATTTCACCGTCGGGGCGTTGACGCTTTCGGTGGCTTATGCCGTGTTTTTCGGCAACGTCGTCTTGCTGCCGTTGTGGTTGCAGACGCAGATGGGCTATACCGCCACCGACGCGGGGATGGTGACCGCGCCGGTCGGCATCCTGGCTATCGTGTTCACGCCGATCGTGGGGCGCATGCTGAGCCGCGCCGATCCGCGTGTTCTGGTGACCGTGGCATTCGGCGTATTCGCCGCGGTGAGTTTCATGCGCGCCGACTTTACGCCGCAGGCGGACATGCTGACCTTACTGGAGCCCACGCTGCTGCAGGGCGCGGGCATGGCGGCCTTTTTCGTGCCGCTGGTATCGCTGACGCTGGCAGGCCTGCCTCCCGACAAGATCGCGAGCGCCTCGGGGCTGTCGAACTTCCTGCGCATCACCGCCGGCGCGTTCGGCACCTCCATCGTCACGACCATGTGGGAAGACCGCGCCTCCATGCACCATGCACACCTGGTCGAGCACGTGACGCCCGGCAGCGCCGCGGTCTCCGACACGCTGTCGACCATGCAGGCAGCGGGCATGTCGCTGGAGCAGGCGTTGGCCTCGCTGAACAACCTCATCACCGGCCAGGCGCTGACGATGTCGGCGGTGGACATCTTCTACGGGTCAGCCGTGATCTTCCTGGTCCTGACGGCGATGGTGTGGTTTGCGCGGCCGCCCCGGCGGGGCGCCGGCGCGCCAATGGATGCGGGCGGCGCGCATTGAGGCATGCCCCCCGGGGGAGGGAAGCTCAGCGCGGCAGCCGGTCGCGGACGTAGGCCGCCACGCTGGCGAGCACCGCCGTCAGATCGGCCTGCACGCGGTCGAAATCGGCATTGCGTTCACGCGTGGCCTCGTCCATGTAGACCGGGCGCCTGACCTCGATTTGCAAGCTGTGCCTGTGCTCGGCGGGGCGTCCCATTTGCGCGATGAGCTGCACGCCCTTGTAGGGGTCGTTGCGGGCCACGGTGTAGCCCTTGTCGCGCAATGCCTCTTCGATGAGCGCGACGAACCCGGGCTCGCAAGTCGTGCCGTCCCGGTCTCCCAGGACGAAGTCGGCCAAGGGGTGATCGCTGCGCATGCCCAGCCGTTCGTAGACGTCGTTGGGCATGGAGTGCAGGTTCAGGTGCCACAGCGCACCGAAGCGCGCATAGCGCTCCTCGACGGCGCGTTCGAGTTCCGCGTGGTACGGCCGGTAGTAGGCATCGATGCGCCGCCGTACCTCTTCGACGGTGAGCTTGCGGTCGTAGATCGGCGTCTGGGCGTCCAGGCGGCTCCAGATCAATCCCTTGCCGATCCGCGTCTTCTCGGTCGGCGTGAGCGGCTCGGGCCAGGGGGCGTCGAGCAGCGCAGGGTCCAGGTCCTCCAGGGATCGGTTGGGATCAATATAGACCCGGGGGAAGGTGGCGGCGATCAGCGTGGCGCCGTATTCCGGCGCCGCGGCCCACAGGGCCTCCACATGCGTGTCCTCGCCCTGGCGCAGTCGCGCCAAGGGCACGGCTGCGCCGAAGTCCGGAGGGTAGTGGGTGCCGCTGTGGGGCGAATCGCACACCAGCGGCAGGACCGGGCCCGTCGGGTCGCGCCGCACCACGGGCGGCGGTATTAGGTCGGCCATGCTTATTGCGCCTGGATGTTGGCCGCCTTGGCCACCTTGGCGTAGCGTTCGAGCGCTTGGTCGATCTGCTTGGCAAATTCCGCGGGCGTGGTGGGGACGAGAGTTCCGCCGACGTCTTCTGCGCGCTTGCGGAAGTCAGGATCATCCATGGCCTTGCGTACGGCCTGGTTCAGGCGCGTGATGACCGATTCGGGCGTTCCGGCCGGAGCAACCAGGCCGAACCAGCCGCCGGTGCCCATTTCAGGGAAGCCCAATTCCGCGTAGGTCGGAACGTCGGGCAGCAGCGGCGAGCGTTGGGCCGCGAGCAGGGCCAGCGGCCGTAGGCGGCCGCTCTGCAGGTTGGGCAGCGTGGACGACAGGTTGTCGGTGATGGCATTGACCTGGCCGGCCAGTGCGTCGTTCAGCGCCGGACCTGCACCACGGTAAGGCACGTGCAACAGCTTGATGCCCGCAAGCATCATGAAGTTCTCGATGTTGGCGTGGCCCAGCGAGCCGACGCCGGGAGATGCAAAGGAGTATTTCATCGGGTTGGCCTTGGCCAGCGCAATGAACTCCTTCATGGTCTTGGCCGGAACGGAAGGATGCACCGCGAAGACGCTCGGGATGGACAGCACGTTGGCGATGGGCGCGAAGTCCTTGCGGGCGTCATATTTCAGGTTGGTGAAAATGGCAGGGTTGGCGCCGTGGGTGCTGACCGTGGCCATGCCGATGGTGTAGCCGTCGGCCGGCGCGCGGGCCACCATTTCCATTCCGATGGCGCCGCCGGCACCGCCCTTGTTTTCGACGACGATCGGTTGCTTGAGATCGCGGCCGGCATACTCGGCAATCAGCCGGGCGACGATGTCCGTGGAGCCGCCAGGGGCGAAGGGCACGATCAGGCGGATCGGACGCGAAGGATACGCGTCGGCGGCGTGGGCGGCAGTGCTCACTAATGCGGCGCTGACTGCGGTGAGAACGAGGCGCAGGGGGGACATGGTTGGCTCCGTTGCGAAGTAAGGAAACGTAAGAAAAACGATGTCCCCAGTGTCAGGAATTTACGCAGGCATCACAAACGACTATATTTCACCCCAGCATTACCTTTGGTAATGCTGGAGCCGGTCATGCGCCTTCATTCGCCTTCCATGTCCGAGCTGCACGCCTTCGTCACCGCGGCGCAGCTTGGCAGTTTCACCAAAGCCGCCCAGGTGCTGTGCGTAACCCAGGGCGCCATCAGCCGTGCCATTGCGCGCCTGGAGGAGCACTTCGGGCAGCCCTTGATGGCGCGCAGCGCCCACGGCGTAGCATTGACCGAGGCCGGCCGGCGCCTGGTGGAAGCAACGGCAGCGCCGCTTCAGGCCATCGAGTCGGTCAGCGCCGAACTGCGGGCCGCTTCCCGTCGCAATCAGTTGAACCTGGCGGTCATTCCTACGCTGGCCAGCGTATGGCTGGTGCCCCGCCTGCCGGATTTCCACCAGCGGCATCCCGATATCGAGCTGACCTTCAGCGCCTATCGGCGGGACGAGGATTTCTCGGGGGCCATGCCCGATGCCGCCATCCTGAGCGGCACGCCGGAACAATGGCCCCACTGGCAATGCGACTACGTGATCGGCAAGGAGATCGCGGTCATCTGCCATCCCGATCGCCTCGCCGCGCGCCGTGCGCAAGGCAAATGGTCGCACCCGGCCGAATTGCTGGGCGAGCCGCTGCTTTATCACACAAACGCCCGGGGGAACTGGCCGTACTGGTTCCAGGCGGTAGGGGTGGAAGGCACTCCTCACCTGGCCAACGGCTTTGACCAGGTGTCCATCCTGTTGCGCGCGGTCATGGCCGACATGGGGCTGGCGGTACTGCAGCGGTGCCTGATCCGTGCCGAGGTCGAGTCGGGTCAGGTGGTCATCCCATTCGATGTGCCGGTCGCATTGCCGCGCGGTTATGTGCTGTGCACGCCCATGCAGCGTCGGGATCACCCGGCGCTCTCGGCGTTTCGGGCCTGGCTGCTGGAGACGGCAGCCAAGGAGCCGCTATGAGGGCGACGAAACGCCTCGCTGCGCTGGGGGTGGCCCTGGCGGTGCTGGTGCAGGGCTGCGCGTCGGTCGGCAACGGGCCGGGTAGGTTGGAGATCGATACTTCCATCAGCGCGCGCAGCCAGGGGAGCCGCGTACGCTTCATCGTGCTGCATTACACGGTCTCGAATAAGGAGCGTGCGCTCGAGTTACTCAGCCGCGGCGAGGTCAGCAGTCATTACCTGGTGACCGACGATGATCCGCCGCGCGTGTATCGGCTGGTGGATGAGGATCGCGCCGCATGGCACGCCGGGCAGAGCGAGTGGCAGGGTTACACCTGGCTCAACCGCACCTCCATTGGCATCGAGATCGTCAACCGCGGCCCCATCGGCACGGCGCCGGATGGCACGACTCAGTGGCAACCTTATAAGCCGACGCAGATCGAAGTCGTCAAGCAGCTCGTGCGCGACATCGCCCGACGGCATGACATCGCGCCCGAAAATATCGTCGGCCACAGCGACGTAGCCCCTTTGCGCAAGCAGGACCCGGGGCCGATGTTCCCTTGGCGTGAGCTAGCCCGCGCCGGAATAGGGCGCTGGTATGACGAGACCGCCGCGCAGGCGATGCGCGAGCGCTTCGAAGCCCAGGGCTTGCCGGACATCGCCTGGGCGCAGCTGCAGCTTGCGAGGCTGGGTTACGGCGTGCCGCGCACGGGCATTTGGGATGCGGAAACCCGGGCCGTGCTCGCCGCGTTCCAGATGCATTACCGTCCCAGCCGGTACGATGGTGTTTTCGATGCCGAGACGGCAGGCATACTGGCCGCGCTGGTGGCCGCTTCCGGCGGCGGGGCCGCGGCGCCGGGCGGTTAACGGCGCGCGCCGGATATCAGTTCTTCGTGCCGAACAGCCGGTCGCCGGCGTCGCCCAGGCCGGGGACGATGTAGGCGTGGTCGTCCAGGTAGTCGTCCAGCGCCGCCAGGTACATCGGGACGTCCGGATGGTGGTCGCAGTAGACGCGCATGCCCTCGGGCGAGGCCACGAGCGCGACGAAGATGATGTGGGAAGCCGGCACCCCCCGTTTCTTGAGCACTTCGACCGCGTGCGCGGCGGAGTAGCCCGTGCCTACCATGGGGTCGCAAAGAATGAAGGTGCGCCCTTCGATTTCGGGCAGGCGCACCAAGTATTCGACCGGGCGATGTTGTTCGTCGCGGTACAGGCCGATGTGTCCGACCCGCGCCGACGGGACGAGGTCTAGCAGCCCGTCGGCCATTCCGCTACCGGCACGCAGCACGGGGACGATCGCGAGCTTCTTGCCCGCAATGACGGGGGCGTCCATGGGCGTCATGGGCGTGTCGATGGCACGCAGCTCGAGCGGAAGATTGCGCGTGACCTCATAGCCCATGAGCAGGGAGATTTCCCTGAGCAATTCCCGGAACGTCCGCGTGGACGTATGTTTGTCCCGCATGTGCGTCAGCTTGTGCTGGATCAGCGGGTGGTCGAGGATGAACAGGTTGGGAAAGCGCGGATCGGTCTTCACATGCTTACCTTGCGGTTGGGACGGACGCCGCCGCATAGCGCGGTGCGGGAATTATTTTCCGCGATTGTATGCGCGATTAGAATGCGGCAAGAACATTGGCGACTAAGGAGATTGGGATGCCCAAGGCAATTCGGATCGAGCAGCATGGCGGGCCAGAGGTGCTCAAGTTGGTGGACGTCGACGTGCCCAAGCCCGGTCCGGGCGAGGTCAGGATCCGGCAGCATGCAGTGGGCCTGAACTTCATCGATATTTACTTCCGCACCGGGCTGTATCCGACCAAACTGCCGGCCGTGCTGGGGTTCGAGGCGGCCGGCGTGGTAGATGCGGTCGGCCCCAAAGTCCGGCACCTGAAGGTGGGCGATCGGGTCGCATACGGCCAGAGCCCGCTCGGCGCGTATGCCGAGGTCCGTAACATGCCGGCTTTCCAGGTCGTCAAGATTCCGGACTCCATCAGTTTCGAAGAAGCCGCGGCCATCATGCTCAAAGGCCTGACGGTGCAGTATCTGTTCCGGCAGACCTACCGCTTACAGGGGCATGAAACCATTCTCTTCCACGCGGCGGCCGGCGGCGTCGGATTGATCGCGTGCCAGTGGGCGAAGGCGCTGGGCGTAAAATTGATCGGTACCGTCTCCTCCGCCGAGAAGGCGGCGCTGGCCAAGGCCAATGGCGCATGGCGGGTCATCGACTACACGAAGGAAAATGTGGTCGAGCGCGTGCTCGAGCTCACCAAGGGCAAGAAAGTGCCCGTCGTGTACGACGGCGTGGGCAAAGACACCTGGGAGACCTCGCTCGACTGCCTGCAGCAGCGCGGCCTCATGGTGAGCTTCGGCAATGCGTCCGGAGCGGTCACGGGCGTCAATCTGGGTATCCTGGCGCAAAAAGGGTCATTGTTCGTGACCCGGCCCACCGTGGCGCACCACGTGGATACGCTCGAGAAAATGCAGCAGGCAGCATCCGAATTGTTCGAGTTGGTGGTTGCCGGCAAGATCAAGCCGCGGATCGAGCAACGCTTCAAGCTCGAGGAAGTCGCGTTGGCGCACGAGTCATTGGCCGCGCGCAAGACGACGGGGTCGACGGTGCTGACGCTGTGATCCGGCGGCATGCCTGCCGGGCAGGCAGGGCATCGCATCTAAGCTAAGGAAAGTTGTTGATGAAATGGGTCATCGTCGCGCTGTACTTGAGCGCCATCGGTTATGTGCACTTCCGGGGCAAGGTCCGGATGCGGTTCTTGAGGCAGCTGTTCGACCACTCCTCCATCGTGGCGCCGATCAACGCCTTTATGTATCTGTTCTCGAAGGTGCCTGCGGTGCCTTATATCTCGGCGGAGCAGCTACCGGGCTTGAAGGTCCTCGACGACAACTGGGAGGTTATTCGCGATGAGGCCGTGCGCCTGCGGGATGCGCAGCGCATTCGCGCTGCGGAAAAGAACAACGACGCCGGCTTCAACTCCTTCTTCAAGTCAGGATGGAAGCGGTTTTACCTGAAGTGGTACGAAGCCCAGCATCCTTCGGCGCATGAATACTGCCCGCGCACCGTCGAGATCCTGCGGGGAATACCGGAGGTCAAGGCGGCGATGTTCGCAGAGCTGCCGCCGGGCGCCAAGCTGAATCCGCATCGGGATCCGTTCGCCGGCTCGCTGCGCTATCACTTGGGGTTGGAGACGCCGAACGACGATCGCTGTTTCATCGAAGTGGACGGGCAGCGCTACAGCTGGCGCGACGGGCAGAGCGTGGTATTCGACGAGACCTTCATCCACTGGGCGGAGAACGGCACTGACCGGGATCGCATCATTTTGTTCTGCGACGTGGAGCGGCCGCTTCGCTATCGGTGGGCCCAGGCGTTCAACCGGTGGATGGGGCGCAAGGTGTTGACCGCGGCCAGCTCTCCCAATGAAGAGGGCGACAAGACCGGCCTGATCAATAAGTTGTTTTACGTGGTGTGGGTCGCGGGCCAGTATCGACGCAAGTTCAAGAATTGGAACCGCACTGCGTACCGCGTGACGAAGGCGGCGCTCATCGTCGGCGTCGTTGCATTGATCATCTACCTCTGATCGTTCCATTCATCGGGTCGCGTCGAGTGGGCGTTGGCCCAACCTAGGCTTGGCTCCCCCCGCACCCAGCGGGAAGGAGCCTTTTTCATTGCTGCCCTCACAGGCCACGAGACCGGGCATACCACCCCAGGCTGAGCCCGATGGCGGCGCAGGTTGCCATCAGGGGCAGGGCCCGGGACCAGTCGGGATCCGCCCCCGACACCGTGACCGCCCAGGTCACCAGTGGCGCGGCCGCAAACTGCCCGAGGTTAGAGCCTTGCAAAAAGAGGCCTTGCAGGCTGGCCATCTGGTCCGGCGCCTTGGCCAGGCGCACGGCGGCCGAGAGCGTGGCCGCAGGCAGAATGCCTCCGATCAGGTTGAGGCTGATGCAGGCCGCAAAGCGCGCGGCATCCGGTAGCCATTCCCAGAATATCGCGCATGCCGACAGGCCGACAACGACGTGGGCCGTGATGATCAAGGCGCTGCCGCGTATGCCTCGTTGGAGCAGTGAGGCGCCCAGCACCGATCCGCCTGCGTTGAAGATGATCGCTGCCGCGGTAAGCATGGAAGCGGTCCGCAGCGACACACCCCGCTCCTGGATGGCCCAGGTGGGGAGAAACGTCATGACGGTAAAGAACTGGATGGCGTAAAACGTGAATGAAAGCGCCAATACCCACGGGGCGACCTGGCGCAATCCACCCGTCAGCTTGCGCCAGTCGAGCGACTGTGAAGCCGGGGCGGGGCTGGCGTAACGCGACCGCCATAGCACCATCCATAGGGCGCAGATTCCCGTGAGGGCTGCGATAAGGGTCCACAGCATGCGCCAATGCCCACCCTGGAGCAGCAAGGGGGCGGTGAGCAGCGCCAGGCTGATGCCGAGCGGCATGTACGCGGACCAGAGCGCGAGCACCATGCGGGATTGCTGTGGAGTGCTCAGCCCCGCCAGCAATGCGGGAACCGAGACGACGATGGCGATCTGGCCCGTTCCCTCGAGAATCCGGCTCAGGAGCAGGACGCCGTAGCCATCGGAGGCTGCACCCAGCAGTCCCCCCGTCGCCAGCGCGCAAAGCCCTCCGACCGTGAAACGCCATGCGCCGACTCTCCCCGACGCCAGGCCCATGACGGCGGCGCACAGGGTGGCGATGGTGCTGAATAGCGAGACGACCCAGCCGACCTCCCTGAGGTTCAACCCCAAGTCCTGTTGCAGTAGCGGAAGCGCGGGGGGCATTTTCCCGACGCACAACGCGACGAGGATGCCGCAAGTGATGCCGAGCGCAACGCCGGGCCAGTCGGTCAATGCGCGCGGCGAGATGGGGGCGTTTGTTTTTGTCTGCATGCAGGCTTGACTCCGATTTTCTTATGGAGGGGTGACCCAAAGTCAGGCGTAAGGCACATTGTTGGTGCAAATGAGCATTTATCAGCCAAATTGAGGGTTATTTTTCCTTTTATTGATCAAAATCAAAAATTCTTGACAGCCGTGGTGCTGCTTTCTAGTATGACCGACGGTGTCACTGAATTCATTCTTAAAAAAATTGGATCCAGGTCGATCCGAAGGGGTAGGGCAGCATGCGTGTAGTGGTCATCGGCAATGGTATCGTGGGAGTCTGTACGGCTGCATGGTTACAGCGGGACGGCCATGATGTCACGTTTGTCGATCCGCGCGGGCCGGGGGAGGCCTGTTCGTTCGGCAATGCCGGATCGCTCTCGCCCAGCGCCTGTTTGCCCGTCGGCATGCCCGGCATGTGGAAGAAGGTACCGGGTTGGCTGAAAGATCCGCTCGGTCCCCTCACCATACGGTGGTCTTACCTGCCAACCGTAATGCCTTGGCTATTGCGGTTCTTGCGGCATTCGCGTCCCGCCGAAGTCGTGAGGATTGCCACGGCAATGCGGAATCTGCTGGCACCCATTTTCGAGAACTACGATCCGTTGCTGGAGCGCGCCAATGCCCGGCACTTGGTGCGGCGCACCGGTTGCCTGTACGTGTATTCCGGTCGCGAGGCCGCCCGGCAGTGGCAGTGGGGCATGGACCTGCGCCGCAATTTGGGGGTCGACATGCGCGACGTGGGACAAGAAGAGCTGGAGTCGCTCGAGCCGGACCTCAAGGGAAGATTCCGCTTCGGTATCCTGGCGCCGGAGAACGGTTCTACGCTGGATCCCTCGGAGCTGGTGAAGGCGCTGCATGCGCAATGCGAGCGCGATGGCGCGCGCAGCGTGCGCGCGAGTGTCAAGGCATTCGAGCGGCACCGCGACGTGGTGCGCGGTGTGCGGACCGATGCGGGCGAAGTCATCGAGTGCGATGCAGTGGTGGTTGCAGCGGGAGCTTGGTCGGGCGGCCTCGTCCGGGACCTAGGGCTGCGCGTGCCCCTCGAAAGCCAACGCGGTTACCACGTGACGGTCAACAGCTCGAATCTTTCGTTGCGGCATACCGTCATGGCCGTCGAATACAACATCATGGTCAATCCCATGGCCAAGGGCCTGCGGTTGGCGGGCTCGGTCGAGTTCGCCGGGCTCGCGGCACCGCCCGACTATAGAAGGGCGCACGTCTTGCTGAAGCGGGGCAGAGAAATGTTCCCGCATTTGGACACCAGCCGCTATACGGAATGGATGGGGCATCGCCCGTGTTTGCCGGACAGCATGCCGGTGATAGGGCGGGCGCCGCGCTTGCAGAATGTATGGCTGGGATTCGGTCATGGTCACGTCGGCATGTGCGGTGGCGCCACCACGGGCCGCGAACTGGCGAACCTCATCGCGGGCCGTCCGACGGGTGTGGACTTGGCGCCGTTCGCGCCGGATCGGTTCTAGGGCGGGCCCATGGCATACGACCGCGATACGCGCCGGTGGGAAGTCGGGATAGACGTCGGCGGAACTTTCGTGGACGTCGTCGCCGTTGCTCCCGATGGCGCAGTGCATGCTTCCAAGCATTCGCGTCGCGCTGGGGAGCCGGCGCAGGCCGTGCTGCAGGCGCTCGACGAAGTGTCCGGCACACTGGGTTTCCAGCCGTCGGAAGTCGGACGGATTCTGCACGGCACGACCATCGCCACCAATATCCTGCTCGAACGCAGCGAGCCTCCGGTGGCGGTCATCGTCAATCGAGGTTTCGCCGACGTGCTGACGCTCGGCAGGCAGAACCGCCGGGACTTATATGCACCCTGGGTGCCGTGCCAGGCGCCGGTCTCGCTCGTGCCCGATGCCCTGCGCTTCGAGATAGGCGGGCGCATCGATGCGGCCGGGCAGGAGTGCGAGCCGTTGAATGAGGCCGAGGTGCGGGGCGCCGCGCAGGCGATGCGCGAGGCCGGGGTGCGCAGCGCGGCCGTGTGCCTGCTGTTCTCGCACTGCAACCCGGCGCACGAGCGGCAGGTGCGCGCGTGGTGCGAAGACACGGCGCCCGAGATCGCCATATCGCTTTCCTCCGAGGTCGATCCCCGCCCGCGCGAGTTCGAGCGCTGGCTGACCGCCGCCATGGATGCTTACGTGAAAATCGGCGTGACCGATTATTTGCGTCGATTCCAGGATGGGCTGCGCCAGCGCGGCTACGTCCCGGCCCTGGTCATGCGTTCTCAGGGCGGCGTGGCTACGCTCGATGCCTGTCTGCGCAAGCCCTTGACCCTGGCCATGTCCGGTCCGGCGGCGGCCGTCCAAGGCGTGGCGGGCATGCTGGACGAAACGTCCCTCGCTGGCGATGCGCTCAGCCTCGACATTGGGGGGACGACGTCCGACCTTAGCCTGATCCAAGGTGGGCGGACGCGCTATACGCTCGAGCTGGGCGTTGGTGACATGAGCCTGCGCATGCGCTCGGTCGACGTGTTGTCGGTCGCCGTGGGCGGCGGCAGCTACGTTTCGGTCCACGCGGGAGGTGGGATACGCGTGGGCCCAGAGTCGGCCGGTGCCCGTCCCGGCCCGGTGGCTTATGGCCGCGGCGGGGTGCGCGTGACGGTGACGGACTGTCTCCTCGTGCTGGGTTTGCTGCCGGAGCGGCTGGCTGGCGGACTGGCGTTGGATCGCGAGGCTGCGGCGGCCGCGATTGAAGCCTCGCTCGCGCGGCCGCTGGGCTTGTCGGTGGAGGCGGCGGCGCATGCCGCCGTGCACGTGGCCAATGGCGCGCTGGCGGAGGCGGTCAAGCGCGCAGCGTTTGCAGTGGGCAGCGATCCGCGAAAGCTGACGTTGGTTGCCGCGGGCGGCGGCGGGGCGATGCACGCCGCCGAAGTGGCACGGATGGCGGGTATTGCGCGGGTCGCCGTGCCGGCACTGCCCGGGGTGGCGGCGGCCTATGGCCTGCTGCGCAGCGACTGGACTGACGTGGTCGAGCAAGCGTTGGACCTGCCGTTGGCGGACGACGCTTGGCAGCAACTGGGCAGCGTGGCACGGCGTTTGGCCGAGGTGCTTCGGGCGCCAGACGTCGTAAGCTACGGTGAGCTGTCCCACGCGTTTTTCCTGGACGTCGGTTACGCCGGGCAGGAGTTCGCGCTCGAAGTGCCTTTCGAGCTGGCCCATGACTCGGCAGCGGACATAGCGCGTAGGTTCGACGACGAACATGCCCGGATACGCGGCCAGGCTTTCTCCGCTCCGCACAGGGTGCGCGGGATGAGGCTGGTCGCGCGCAGGGCGCCGTCGTCCGCTGCCGGGGAGGCGCGTCCGGTGGCCACGGGCGGTCAGCTCGAGCGCGAGCGCACGCTGAGGCTGCCCCAGGTTGCATCCTGTCTCGTCCACCAGCGCGCCGAGCTCGCCGTGGGCCAGGAAGAGAGCGGGCCCGCCATCATCATGTCGGGAGACTCGACCGCGTGGGTGCCGCCCGGTTGGCGCTGGCGCGTGGATTCGTCCCGGGCCTTGATTATGGAGCGTGCATGAAACGGTGTGCCACCATGGAGCCATTGGCGGCCGATCCCGCGGCGCTCGAAGTGCTCCGCATGCAGCTGGATGGCGTGGCCGATCGCATGCAGGACGCACTGGTCCGGTCTGCCACTTCCTCGATCGCCCGGGAAGGCATGGACTGCGCGGCCGCGTTATTCCTGGCCGACGGCCGGGTCATCGCCCAGGCCCGTTCGCTGCCCTTGCTACTGGGCAGCCTGCTGCCCGCGGTCGAGGGCGTGCTCAAGCATTTCCCCGTGCAAGCCATGCGGGCAGGCGATGCCTATCTGCTCAACGATCCCTGGTCGGGCGGAACGCATTTGCCGGACTTGGCCCTGGTGCGGCCCATCGTGTGCGAGGGTCGCGTCGTCGCCCTGGCGGCCGCCATCCTGCATCACCAGGACGTCGGCGGCAGTACCCCCGGCTCGATCCCTCCCGACGCGACCGAGATATTCCAGGAGGGGCTGCGCATACCACCCATCCAATGGAGGGAGGCTGGCAAGGTCCGCGAAGACGTGGCGCGCTTGCTTCTTGCCAACAGCCGCACGCCGGATAACCTTCGCGGCGATCTAGATGCGCAATGGGCGTGCGTGTCGCTGGGCGAGCGCGAAGTGGCCGAGCTCATCGAAGCCTATGGCGTGCAGGCATTCACGGCGGGGTGCGAAGCCTTGATCGTACAGGCCGAACGCATCACGCGCGCTGCCCTGGCTGCGTTGCCCGACGGCGTCTACCGGCATGCGGATGAATTGGATGGTTGCGGCGCGGCGCCAGTGCGCCTCCAAGTGCGACTGGAAAAACGCGGCGAGGGCATCGAGATCGATTTCACCGGCTCTTCGCCTCAAGTCGCGGCGCCCGTGAATGCCACCTATGCGGCCATGTTGTCCGCGGTGTTTTTTTTCATGCGTACCTTGGCCCCGGACGCGCCCAACAATCATGGCTGCCTGCGGCCGGCGCGATGGATCTTCCCCGAGGGCTCGGTCGTGAATCCGCGGTATCCGGCGCCAGTGAACGCGCGCACCGCCACGGTCAAGCTTGCCTGCAATGCGATGTTGGCCGCGTGGGCGGGCGTCGATCCGCAACATTCGGCTGCGCCCAATTCCGGTGTGGCCCTCGTCATGTCAGTAGGCGGCACGCGCAGCTGCGGCACGCGCTATTTCTTCACGGAAATCATCGCCGGGGGCGCTGGTGGTTCGCCATGGGGAGAGGGTGCTTCGGGCATATCGACCGACGTCGGCAATGGCAAGAACCTGCCCGTGGAAATGCTCGAGGCGCAGGCCCCGATTCGCGTCGAGAGCTATAGGCGGCGCCGCGGTTCGGGCGGTGCGGGCATGCACCGTGGCGGCGATGGCGTCGTTCGCCAATATCTTTTGTTGGACGGAGAGGCTGTGGTGTCGTATCGCAGTGAGCGCCACGAATCACGGCCTCCTGGCGCGGCGGGGGGAATGCCCGGCGCATCGTCATCGGCCGTCTTGGTGCGCGCCGACGGAACGCGCCAGGTGTTGCCGTCCAAGTCACGTTTTCAATGGAAAGCCGGCGAGCGCTTGATCATCGAGACCGCCGGAGCAGGCGGATGGGGTAGCCCTGCCGATGGGCACGGCGCCCCGCTCGATGTCACAGCGACGACAACTGGGGAGGTCGTATGAAAAAGTGGTATGGATGCATGATCGGCGCCTTGTTGGCCGCGGCGTTTGCAGCAACGGCCCACGCACAGGACTATCCGAACAAGATGGTCCGGATAGTCGTACCGTTCCCGCCCGGAGGAAGCACTGACCTGCTCGCGCGCCAGTTAGCCGAAAAGTTGGCCCAGGCTCTCGGCCAGCCCGTCATCGTCGAGAACCGGCCGGGCGCAGGGGGGACGGTGGGCTCGGCCTACGTGGCCAAGGCCGCCCCCGACGGCTATACCTTGGGGATGGGCGTCACCGGCTCGCACGGCGTCAGCTACAGTTTGTATTCCAAGCCGCCCTACGACCCGGTCAAGGATTTCGCGCCGATTTCGATGGTGGTCAACTCTCCGCTCATCCTGGTGCGCACACCCGAGATCCCCGCCAAGACCGTTGCGGAGTTCGTGGACTATGCGAAGGCGAATCCCGGCAAGGTGAGCTACGGCTCGCCCGGCAACGGCACGTCCATGCACCTGACGGGTGAGATGTTCGCCCAGGCAACCGGCGTCAGCCTGCTGCACGTGCCGTACAAGGGCAGCGCCGGCGTGCTGAACGATTTGCTGGGCGGACAGTTGCAGTCGGCTTTCGCGGATCTGCTGGTGGTCCAGCAGTTCATCAAGTCGGGCAAGCTGCAGCCTATCGCCGTGACCTCTTCGACCCGCCATCCGATGTTCCCCGAGGTGCCGACGATTGCGGAGAGCGGCGTGCCGAATTTCGAGGCGTTGTCGTGGCAGGGGCTGTTTGCGCCGGCGGGCACGCCTGCCGCCATCGTCAACAAGCTCAACGCAGCCGTCGTCCAGGTCTTGCAGCGCCAGGACATGAAAGAGTTTTTCGCGTCGCAGGGCTTTATCGTCGCCCCGACGTCGCCAGATGAGTTCGGTCGATTCGTTGCCGCCGAGGTCAAGAAGTGGGGCGACATCGTCAAGAAAGCGGGAGTGCAGGTCGAATGAGCGGACGCTTTCCCGCCATCGAGCATAAAGGGGGGCAGGTCGTGCGGCGGGGCATAGTGCAGCCCATCACGCCTGCCGTCATCGCCAGCGGTCGATTGGTCTTCGTGTCGGGGCAGGTGCCCATGGGGCCTTCGGGGCCGCTGGCACCGGACATCGAAGGGCAGACGCACGCCGCCATAGACATGATCGAGGCGATCCTTGCAGACTGCGGCTGCGGCCTCGATCGGGTGGTCAAGACCACCGTATGGCTCGTGTACGCGGAAGATTACGAAGGCTTCAACCGAGCCTACGGAGAACGTTTTCCGCATTTGCCACCGGCGCGCGCGACGGTGGTGAGCGCCCTCGTTCCGCCCGTGCGGGTCGAGATCGAAGCAATTGCGGTGCTGGACGATTGAGTCAGTTCTTGCCCAGGACGATCTTCATGGCAGGCATGATCTCGGCGGCCGTCTCGGGGCGTTCGAGGGCATACTCGAGGTTCATCTGCGCAACGTCCACGTGTTCCTCGGCCAACGCTTGGGCGCGCGCCGCCTCGCCCTTTTCCATCGCCTGCACGAGCCGGTGGTGTTGCAGATGGGCGTAGAGCATCCATTTCTGCCGCTCTTCGCCCGCGTTCTGCATCGGCAACATCGCGCTGGGCGAGGCAAACGGGAGGCGGTTATTCATCTCGATGGCGCGCGTGAGCGCGAAGTTGCCTGCTGCTTCGATGATGAGCCTGTGGAACCTGTCGTTCATCTCGCCGTACAGGGCGTAATCATCGTAGGTCATTTCCGCCTTGTTGACGGCCCGGTCTCCGTCCCGGAGGCAGGCGCGCAGGTCCAGCGACAATTGCCGCGACACGCCATGTTCCGCCACGAGGCGCGCCGCCATGCCCTCCAGGTGACCGCGTACCGCTATCGCGTCGTGGATCTCGCGTGGCGTGAAGCGCCGCATCATATAGCCGTTGGTGGGAGAGGGTTCGATCAGCCCTTCTTGTTCCAATGCCGCCAGTGCGAGCCGGATCGGCGTGCGGGAGACGCCCAGCTTGGCGGCAAGTGGTACCTCGGCCAGCCGCTCGCCGGGGGCGAACTCGCCTTTCAGGATGAGGTCCCGCAATTGCACCAATACTCGCGTTTGTTGCGATTCCAACGTTGTTCTCCTTGGGCCGCCCGACGGCATGACCGCTTTCGATGCAAGGTGGCCGTATTGTATCGAAATGATGAACTGGATCCAGGATGGGCTATCCAAGACCGCGCGCATGCCAGGCCATGAACGCCGCACGCGCGGAAGGGCTTCCCGGGATTGTTGGATAACATATTGAGTGGAAACGATTTTTTTTGTTTTCCTTGGAGGCTCGTGGCTAGGCATCGGAGGAAGGTAGAAAGCTTGTTTTACTTATCTGGATCCATGGAATAGTATTCTGCATACAGATTGTGCTCGGGGCCGGGTTCACTTATTTTCGAATGGTCGGCGCCGAATTCCATGAAAGGAGTGTTCGATGTCCCCTGAACAGAATGAACGCATCACCCGGGTCGGCCCGGGAACCCCGGCGGGGAAGCTGCTGCGCCAGTATTGGCAGCCGGTGGCGCTGCTCGAGGAGCTCGAGGGCGAACGCCCCATCCGTGCGGTCAAACTGATGGGCCAGGATTTCATATTGTTCCGGGATGAGCAAGGGCGCTATGGCCTACTCGACCGCGACTGTCCCCACCGCAACGCCGACCTGGCGTACGGGCGCCTCGAAGACGGCGGCGTGCGCTGCCTGTTCCATGGCTGGTTGTTCGATGTCTACGGCAACTGCCTCGAGACCCCCGCGGAACCTGAAGGCAGCAAGCTACACCAGCGCATCAAGCAGAAGGCCTATCCCGTCGTGGAGAAAGGGGGCATTCTTTTTGCGTTCATCGGTGAAGGGCAGCCGCCGGCCTTCCCCCATTTCGACTGCTTCGTTGCGCCCGATGAATACACCTTTGCATTCAAGGGGTATCTCGATTGCAATTGGCTGCAGGCCTTGGAAGTGGGCATCGATCCGGCGCATGCTTCGTATTTGCACCGGTTCTTCCAGGATGACGACGCCGAGGCCAGTTACGGCAAGCAATTCCGCAGCACCTCGGCCGACTCCGACGTACCCATCACCAAGGTCTTGCGCGAGTACGACCGTCCGGAAATCAAGGTCGATCACGTCGATTACGGCTTGCGCTTGACTACGCTGCGCAAGCTGGACAGCGGACGCACGCACGTGCGCGTCACCAACCTGGTGTTCCCGCAGGCCTTCATCATTCCGATGAGCACGGAAATGACGATCGCGCAGTGGCACGTGCCCGTGGACGATACGAGCTGTTATTGGTATGCGATCTTCACCAGCTTCGGCAAGCCGGTCGACAAGAAGCAGATGCGCGACCAGCGGCTGCAGCTCTATGAACTCCCCGATTACATGCCCCGCGTAGGCCGCTTCAACAATTACGGCTTCAATCCAAAGGAGCAGGCCACGCAAACCTATACCGGCATGGGGCAAGACATCAACGTGCACGACCAATGGGCCGTGGAGTCCCAAGGCAAGATCCAGGACCGCACGCGCGAGCACCTCGGGTCCACTGACAAAGGCATCGCCGCCTATCGGCGCTTGTTGCTCGAGGCCATCGACCAGGCCGCCAACGGCCAGAAGGCCTTGATGATGATCGATGACGAGCAGGCGCGCACTTTCACCGGGCCGCCGTCCATCGACGGCATCGGGCCAGAGGACTCTTGGAGCGATTACTGGAAGATCGCGGACGAAAAGCGCCGCAAGAGTTCGCAGTGGGCGGCGTAGATAGACGGCCGGGGGCGTAGTCCCCCGATTCCCCGACGGTTGGATGCCCGCCCGGCGCAAATGCAACATGAAAGGGGCGGGCTCTCCTTTTCGGAGTTTTTTATGTCTTTCGTGGATCGGTTCGGTCTATGGTCCGAGGCTCAACAGCATGCCGCGCGCGATGTCGTGGCCGCCCTCGAACGCGGCACCATCGACGTCGTCAGGTTTTCGTTTCCTGACCAGCACGGGATATTGCGCGGCAAGACCCTGGTGGCCAAGGAAGCGGTGCGTGCGCTCAAGAACGGGGTCACCATCACAACCACGATGTTCGCCAAGGACACCTCGCACCGCACGGTCTTTCCCGTGTTCACCTCCGGCGGCGGGTTCAATCGTCCGGAGATGCAGGGGGCAGCGGACGTGCTGATGGTGGCCGATCCGCTCACCTTCAAAGTGCTGCCCTGGGCGCCGAACACGGGCTGGCTGTTGTGCGACACGTATTTCCACAGCGGCATGCCTGTTCCTTTCGATACCCGGAACCTCTTCCGCAAGACGCTGGCCAAGCTTCATGACGCGGGGTTCGAGCTTGTCACCGGATTGGAAGTCGAATGCCACGTGTTCAAGACGGTGCAGCACCACATGCGCCCGGAAGACGCGGGGCAGCCTGGGCAACCTGGCGTGCCGCCGGACGTCGAGCTGATGTCCCAAGGGTATCAGTACTTGACCGAGCTGCGCTACGACTCGGTGGATACGGTCATGGAGCTGGTGCGCTCGACGGCGCAGAAGCTCGAGCTGCCGCTACGTTCGCTCGAGGTGGAGTTCGGCCCCAGCCAGTTCGAGTTCACCTTTGGGCCGGGCAGTGCAGACAAGACCGCGGACGACATGATCCTGTTCCGCAGCGCGGTCAAGCAAGTGTGCCGCCGCTACGGTTTTCACGCGACGTTCATGTGCCGGCCGCGCATCCCGAACGTCGTGTCGAGCGGCTGGCATCTGCATCAGTCGCTGCGCCGCCTATCCGACGGCAGCAACGCCTTCGTTCCCCTGGAGGAAGGCAAGCATTTGTCGGAAACCGGCCTGCACTATCTGGGCGGGCTGCTCGCCCACGCCTGCGGTGCCACGGCGCTGTCTACGCCCACCCTCAATGGGTACAAGCGCTATCGGCCTTATTCGCTCGCGCCGGACCGCGCCATTTGGGGGCGCGACAACCGGGGCGTGATGCTGCGGGTGTTGGGCGGCGTCGGCGACGAGGCGACTCGGATCGAGAACCGCGTGGGCGAGCCGGCCGCCAATCCCTACCTGTACTTCGCTTCGCAGGTGCTGTCCGGGATGGACGGGATGGCCAAGCGCATCGATCCGGGCCCCTCCGCCGACGCGCCCTATGAAACCAAGGCCGCCGGTCTGCCAACCACCTTGGGCGAGGCGCTGCGCTGCCTGCGCGAAGACGCCTGCCTCACAGAGGGTTTGGGACCGGGCTTCGTCGACTACTTCTGCCACATCAAGGAAGCGGAGATCGCCCGCTTCAACCTCGAAGTCAGCGAGTGGGAGCAGCGCGAGTACTTCGATATGTTCTAAGTCGTGCCGCGCCCCTGCCATCCCTCGAGGAGGGCAGGGGCGCCGGCGAAGGCCTTACGCCTGGCTGCCCGCCTCCTGGTGGTAGCGCGACACCAGTTCCACTTCGTTCTTCGATCCCAGGATGACGCTGACCCGCTCATGCAGCGCCGAGGGCTGGATGTCCAGGATGCGCTGCAAGCCGTTAGTCGATGCGCCTCCGGCTTGTTCGACGATCATGCTCATGGGATTGGCCTCGTACATGAGCCGCAACTTGCCCGGCTTGGTGGGTTCGCGCGCGTCCCACGGATACATGAAGATGCCCCCGCGATTCAGGATCCGGTGAACGTCGGCCACCATGGATGCGATCCACCGCATGTTGAAGTCTTTGCCGCGCGGCCCGGTCTTGCCCGCCAGGCATTCCTCGACATAGCGGCGCACCGGCGGGGCCCAGTGCCGCATGTTTGACATGTTGATGGCGAATTCCTTGGTGTCGGCCGGGATGCGGATGTTCTCGTGCGTCAGCATCCAGGACCCGACTTCGCGGTCGAGCGTGAAGCCGAAGACTCCGGTGCCGACGGTCAGGACGAGCATGGTCTGCGGGCCATACACCGCGTAGCCGGCCACCACTTGGCGGGTGCCGGGCTGTAGGAAGTCTTGCTCGGTTATCTCGCGGCCTTTCGCAGATTCGGGCGCCCGCAGCACTGAAAAAATCGTGCCGATGGAGACGTTCACGTCGATGTTGCTGGAGCCGTCCAGCGGATCGAACAGCAGCAGGTATTCACCCTTCGGGTAGTGGGTGGGAATGAGGTGGACAGTCTCCATTTCTTCGGAGGCCATGGCGGCCAGCTGGCCTCCCCATTCGTTGGCCTCGAGCAGGATCTCGTTAGAGAGGACGTCGAGCTTTTTCTGCACTTCGCCCTGGACGTTTTCGCTCTCCAGGCTGCCGAGCACGCCTCCGAGCGCGCCTTTGCCGACTGCGTGGCCGATGGCTTTGCAGGCGCGGGCGATGGTCTCGATGAGCAAGCGGACTTCGGCAGGCAGGGCGGCCGGGCCGCGTTGCTGCTCGATCAGGAATTGGGTGAGCGTTTTGCGCTTCATGCGGCGATCTCCAAGGCTTTAGAAACGATTTCGGTCACATTGCGTGACAGGCCGGAGTGGTTGCGCACCTGCTCCAGGGCCTGTCGCATGGGCTCGCTGAGTTCGGGCACGTACCGGACCCACCGGTCTAGCGCGCGCGCGAGCCGGGCGGCAATTTCAGGGTTGAGGGCGTCCAGGGCGAGAACCTGCTTGGCCCAATAGCGATAGCCTGAGCCGTCGGCACGGTGGAACCCGTAAGGGTTGTTCAAGCAGAACTGGAAAATCAGCGAGCGCGCGCGGTTCGGGTTGCGCAGCGAGAAGGCGGGATGGACCATGAGGCCTTCCACGGTCTCGACCGTGGTGCCGCGGGCCGTCGCTTGCAGCGCGAACCATTTGTCCACCACCAGTGGGTCGTTCTGCCAGCGCTCGTAGAAATCTGTCAGCGCGTCGGCCGCCGAGCCCGGGGCGCCGAAGTTGACGAGGGCCGACAGCGCGGCCAGGCGATCGGTCATGTTGCGCGCCGCCCCGTATTGGCGTTCGGCCATCTGCGCCGCGCCTTCCACTTTCCCGGCCATGAGGAAGGTGAGCGCCAGGTTTTTCAGCGCGCGCTTGCCGGCGCTGATCGGATCGGGCGAGTAAGGGCCGGGTGTCTGGTTGGCGTCCACGGCGGCGCGCCAGTCGACCGCGAGCTCCCGGCCCAGCGCCGCCAGCGTGTCGTCGCGTGCGGCCGACAGGGCGACGGGGTCGACCTTGTCCATTTGCTCGGCCAGGGTTTTTTCCGAGGGAAGGGTCAGGGCGCGGGCGCGGTAGGCCGCATCGAGCCCCGGCGCGGTGAGCACGGCGCGCCAGGCCTCGACGAAGGCCTGCGGCAGCACATAGGACCTGCCTTCCCGCTTGGCATGCGTTGCCGCCAGTATGACGCGCGTGGCCAGTTGCTGGCCTGCTTCCCAGCGGGCGAAGGCGTTGCCGTCATGCTTCATCAGCAGCGCAAGCTCATCGTCGGCATAGTCGTATTCGACGATGACCGGAGCCGAGAAGTCGCGCAGCAGGGAAGGCACGGGCTTGGCGTCGATGCCTTCGAAGACCCACTGTGCGCGCTCGGTGGTCAACTCGAGCAGGGCGGTATCGCGCGCCGCCGCATCCCCGGGTTGCCTGAGCGGCAGGGCCCGGCCCTCGGCGTCGAGCAGGCCGATGGCAAAAGGAATGTGGAAAGGTTGCTTGGCCGGCGCCCCAGGCAGGCGCTCCACGCCCACGGGTTCGCAGCGCTGTTCCAGCGTGATGGTGCAGAGCCGGTTGGCTGCGTCGTGTTCGAGCGTGACCTTCACCCGCGGCGTGCCCGCCTGGCTGTACCATCGCCGGAAAACGGACAGGTCGCGTCCGGGGTGGTCCTGTACGTAGACGGACTCCATGGCGTCGACGAAGTCGTCGCACGTGACCGCTTGGCCGTCGTGGCGCCGAAAATATTCCGCCAACCCGCGCTTGAAACCGTCTGGCGTCAGCAGCGTCTGCTGCATGCGTATGACTTCCGCACCTTTTTCGTATACCGTCGCGGTGTAGAAATTGGCGATTTCCTGGTAGCTTTCCGGCCGGATGGGATGGGCCATGGGGCCGGCGTCTTCGGGGAATTGCGCGGCGCGCAGGGTCACGACGTCGTCGATGCGCTTGACGGTGCGGGCGCTGGCGGCGGCCTCGGCGTCGAGCCCCCGCGCCATCATGTCCGCGGTGAATTCCTGGTCGCGGAATACGGTCAGGCCTTCCTTCAGGCTCAACTGGAACCAGTCGCGGCAGGTGACGCGGTTGCCGGTCCAATTGTGGAAATACTCGTGGCCAATCACGGCTTCGATGTCGCGGTAGTTGGCGTCGGTAGTCGTTTCCGGATCGGCGAGCACGTACGCGGCGTTGAAGATGTTCAACCCCTTGTTCTCCATCGCGCCCATGTTGAAGTCGCGTGCGGCCACGATCATGAAACGGTCCAGGTCGAGTTCTAGCGAGAAGCGCTCTTCGTCCCAGCGCACGGCGCGTTCCAGCGATTCGAGCGCGAACTGGGTCTTGCTTTCGCTGCCGGGGTCGCTGTAGACCTGCAGCAGTACCTCGCGGCCGGAGCGGGTGCGGAGACGGGTTTCGCGCCAGGTCAGCGTTCCGGCGACGAGCGCGAACAGATAGCAGGGCTTGGGGAAGGGGTCTTCCCAGCGTGCCTCGTGCCGGCCATCCGGGAGATCCGCCTGGGCGAGGAGGTTGCCGTTGGAAAGCAGTTGCGGATAGCGCGCTTTGTTCGCCCGCAGGACGACCGTGTAGCGCGACATGACGTCCGGCCGGTCGGGGAACCACGTGATGCGCCGGAAGCCCTCCGCCTCGCACTGCGTGAAGAACACGCCGTTGGAAATGTACAGACCCATCAGGGCGGAATTCGCGCTCGGCCTGCAGCGCGATTCGATCTCGACGATGGCCTCCCCGTCCAGTCCGTCCAAGGTGAGCGTCTCCTCGCCCAAGCGATAGCGGTCCGGGCCCCAGCTCTGGCCATTCACCGTCACCGACACCAGCTCGAGGTCCACACCGTTCAGTACGAGCGGGCCTTGGCCCTTGCGGCGGACCTCGAGTTTCGAGCGGACCCGCGTGAGGTCGGGATCCAGGTCGAACTCCAGGTGCACCGATGGAATGTCGTACGGAAACGGAAGGTAACTCTCGCGTCTGATCGTGACGGGCGTATCGGTTCGCATAGTCGTGGATAAATAGTGGCGGCGCAGGGATGGGATTGTAGCGGGCGGGGCGCTGGCGCGCCCGCCCAGAACCGTTTGGCTTGCCTTCGGTCCAAGACCATAG
>NZ_JADGHH010000164.1 GCF_019689535.1 Pigmentiphaga sp. | reverse complement strand
GCGAACCCCCGTCCCAAGCACGCCAAAGAGACGCCGAACCCCTCACCACGAGAGTCCCCCGTCCCGCTCCCGCCTGCGATGCGCGAATCGCTCGGCCAAGAACTCCACGAACGCCGTCGTCTTCGCCGACAAATGCTGCCTCTCCGGGTACAGCGCAAAAATATCCGCCGACGGCGTATGCCAATCCTCCAGCACCGCCACCAGCCTGCCCGACCGCAGGTACGCACCGACCTCCCACTCCGAACGCATGATGATCCCGTGGCCCTCGAGCGCCCAGAGCAGTGCGCTCTCGCCGTCGTTCGCACTCAGCGGCCCGCGCACTTTCACCGTTTCCTTGCGGTGGCCCGAATGCAAATGCCAGGTGCCGTAGGGGTGATCGTTTTCGCGGATGACGATGCACGGGTGATGCGCCAGGTCGCGGGGAGACTTGGGCGCCGGGTGATGCTTGAGATAAATCGGCGAAGCGCAAAGCAGCCTGCGGTTCGACGCGATCTTGCGGGCGATGAGGCGGGCATCGGGCAGGTCGCCGATGCGGATGTATACGTCGAAGGACTCATCCAGCAGGTTCGCGGGGCGATCGGTCAGGTGGAGCTGTGCCTGGACTGAAGGAAAGCGCTTGACGAAGTCGGAAACGGCGGGTGCGATGTGGTGGCGTCCGAACCCGAGCGTCGCATTGATGCGCAGCAGTCCGCGCGGCTCGTCGCGGCTGCGTCCGACCGTATGTTCGAGCTCTTCGACTTCGCCCAGGATGCGCGTGCCGTCGCGCAGGTACACCTCGCCTTCGTCCGTGAGCGCGATGCGGCGGGTGGTGCGGTGGAGCAGCCGCACGCCCAGGCGCCGCTCCAGCCGTTGCAGTCGCTTGCTGACGGCCGGCGTGGAAAGCCCGAGCTCCCGCGCCGCCGCGGACAGGCTGCCTTGGCGCACGAGCAGCGAGAAAAAGCCAAGATCCGAGATGGGGTCCATTGTTGAATCCAGTTCAATAATAGTTTTTATCCGGTTCAATTATTAAGGGCAAGCAAGCGATACACTGTTTCCCATCCCATCCACCCAGCGCCTCGGCGCTGAACCGACTACGACGAGGAAAATCCATCCATGGTCCATCGCATTGCCGTGATACCGGGCGACGGTATCGGTACGGAAGTGGTTCCCGAGGGTCTGCGCGTGCTCGAAGCGGCCGCGACGCGGTTCGGCATCGGCCTCACATTCGATGAATTCGATTTCGCTTCGTGCGACTACTACGTCAAGCACGGCGACATGCTGCCGGCCGACTGGAAAGAGCGCATCGGCGGGCACGACGCGATTTTCTTCGGCGCAGTCGGCTGGCCTGCGACGGTGCCCGATCACGTCTCGCTCTGGGGCTCCTTGCTGAAGTTCCGGCGTGAATTCGACCAATACGTGAATTTGCGGCCCGTGCGCCTGATGCCGGGCGTGCCTTCGCCGCTGGCCAACCGCAAGCCGGGCGAAATCGATTTCTACGTGGTGCGCGAGAACACCGAAGGTGAGTATTCCAGCGTGGGAGGCCGCATGTTCGAGGGCACCGAGCGCGAAGTCGTGCTGCAAGAAACGGTCATGACCCGCACGGGGGTGGATCGCGTCTTGAAGTTCGCGTTCGAGCTCGCCGCTTCGCGTCCCGCCAAGCACCTGACCTCCGCCACCAAGTCCAATGGCATTGCCATCACCATGCCGTATTGGGACGAACGGGTCCAGGCCATGGCGGGCAATTATCCCGACGTGCGCGTGGACAAATTCCACATCGATATTCTCACGGCCAACTTCGTGTTGCATCCGGACTGGTTCGACGTGGTCGTGGCCTCCAACCTGTTCGGCGACATCCTCTCCGACCTCGGTCCTGCCTGCACCGGGACCATAGGCATTGCGCCGTCGGCCAACCTCAATCCCGATCGCCGCTTCCCGTCCCTGTTCGAGCCCGTCCACGGCTCTGCGCCCGACATAGCCGGCAAGGGCATTGCGAACCCCATCGCGCAAATCTGGTCTGGCGCCTTGATGCTGGAGTTCCTGGGCTATAAGCAGGCGCACGATGCCATCCTCTCGGCCATCGAAACAGTGCTGGCCGAAGGCCCGCGCACGCCCGACATGGGCGGCAAGGCAGTCACGGCGGACGTGGGCAAGGCCGTGGCCGAGATCGTGGCGCGCGCGTAACCCTCAGTCGGAGGCGTCATGTCCGAAATCTCGATGTTCGAAACCCGGCTCCAGCGCTTGCATGTGAACGGCGTTGAGATTGCCGCGCGGGTGGGTGGCGCCGGTCCGGCGCTGCTGCTCATGCACGGCCATCCGCAAACCCAGGCCATGTGGCACAAGCTGTGGTCGCGGTTGACTGCGCGCTTCACCTGCGTGGCAATCGACCTGCGCGGCTACGGGGACAGCGGCATGCCCGCCGAGGAGCCCGCCGGCCACGTCGCATTCTCCAAGCGCGCCATGGCGCTCGATGCCGTGGAGGTCATGCGCGCGATCGGATACGAGCGTTTCAGCATCTTGGCGCACGACCGCGGGGCGCGCGTCGCGCATCGGCTGGCGCTCGACCACCCCGGGCGCGTCGAGCGCATGATGCTGCTCGACATCGCGCCCACGCTGGATATGTACGAAGGCACGACGCGCGGGTTCGCACAGGCTTACTACCACTGGTTCTGGCTCATTCAGCCGGCACCGTTCCCGGAACGGCTGATCGAGGCCGACCCGGCGTTTTTCGTGCGGTCCATCATGGGCGGGCGCCACGCCGGATTGAAGCCGTTCGATCCCCGGGCGCTCGCAGAATATGAACGCTGTGCGCGCCATGCGCATTGGCCGCATGCGATATGCGAGGATTACCGGGCTGCGGCGGCGATCGACCTCGAGCACGACCAGGCCGACCGCCAGGCGGGCCGGCGCATCGAATGCCCGCTGCGGGTGCTATGGGGCGGCCGCGGCGTGGTGGGGCGCTATTTCGACGTGCTGGCGTTGTGGCGCGCACAGGCGTCCGCCGTGGACGGCCGCGCACTCGACTGCGGCCATTACATCGCCGAGGAGGCGCCGGACGCGTTGTGGACCGAGGTGCAGGCGTTCTGGCCGGCCTCCTGAGGGTCAGGGTTCGCTGGCCGAACCGACGAACTTGGCCCGCGGCCGCAGCAGCATGCCGCTCAGGCGCTGTTCCTGCACGTGCGCTACCCAGCCGGCCATGCGGGCCAGCGTGAATAGCGTGCCTACCGATTGGCGCGGCACGCCCATGGCGATGGCAAGCACGATGGCGCCGAGCTCGTGGCGTGGATGGAGCCCGAACTCGCGCTCGACGGACTCGATGAAAGGGTAGATGCGCTCGAGCGCGGCCTTTTGCCGGGGACGCTTGCGCGCCAGCTCGATCAACATGGCCGCGCGCTCGTCCCCTTTGGGATAGAGCGGGTGGCCAAAGCCCGGAATGCTCGATCCGCGGCTGTGATGTTCGCGCGCCCGTTGCAGGAGGCCGGCGCTCGTATCCGCGCTGCCGAGGAAATCTTCGATGCGGTCGTACATGCGGCCCAGGTGGATGCCCGCCGAGCTGCATATGGCCGAGGCGACGCAGCTATGCAGGCTCGAGCCGCCCGAGGCGGCGACCCGCGCCGCGAAGGTGCTGGGCGAGAGCTCGTGGTCGGCGAACAGGACGAGAAAGGCCTCCATTGCTTCGAGGTTGGCGGGAGTGGCCGGGATGTCGAGCGCGGTGAGCAGGCCTTCGGCCATCGAGGCCTCGTCGGGTATCGGATGGAAGCGGCGCTTGCGCGAGACCAGCCCGAAGCAACCCGCCAGGGTCTTGATGAGCTGTCGTGCGGCTTCATGCATGTGCCCGCCCCGTACCCGGTCTTCCACTGAACCGCGCGACATGCCCAGGCGCAGCGTCACGATCGCCATGATTTCGAGGAGGCCGCTGTTGGACTTCGGCGGCGCGAGCGAGTCCAGCAGCATGGCGCGCTGTGCAGGCGTCATGCCCGTTTCCCAGCTTCGCGGGGTATCGTCCCAGACGCCCGTCCACAACAACTCGCTGACCGCTTCGTAGCTGGCGTGGGCGCGCGCGAGCCGCACCGCCGAATGCCCGCGGTAATACGGGCCGTCCGGCCGGATTTCCGTGATGGACGTCGGAATGATGGGTTCGCCCCAGTTCATGGCCGACGCCGCGACGACGCCGTGCCCGGAGCGGGCAGTGGACCGCGCCTTGACGCGCAGGATGTCTTCGTGCAGGTACAGGCGCTTTCTCGTGTCGGCCTGCTTGACGCTGCGTATCCAGCCCTTGCTGACGTAGGCATACAAGGTCTGCATGCGGATGCCGAGCAATGCGACCGCCTCCTGGGCGCTGAGGTAGTCCTTGCGCGGCGCTGCTTCTTCCTGGGTGCGGTTCATGGGGTAGGCGCGCGGCAACCGGGCCGCGCATATTGAACAGGTATGGAGATATCGCGTGTCGCGGGGCAAATAGTGTACGGTGTTGGCTTTGACTTCAGGAAGGGCGTTTCATGACCGACCTCTCTGCTTTCCCCATTACCCGCAAATGGCCGGCCCGGCATCCTGACCGCATCCAGCTTTATTCGCTGCCGACGCCCAATGGCGTCAAGGCCTCGATCATGCTGGAGGAAACCGGCCTGCCTTACGAACCGCATCGGGTCGCCTTCGATAAGCAGGAGCAGCTGTCGCCCGAGTTCTTGTCGCTCAATCCGAACAACAAGATCCCGGCCATCATCGATCCCGACGGCCCCGGCGGCAAGCCGCTGCCTTTGTTCGAATCAGGCGCGATTCTGTACTACCTCGCACAAAAGACGGGGCGTTTCATTCCCGAGGACCCCGCCGGCCGCTTCCAGGCCCTGCAGTGGGTCATGTTCCAGATGGGCGGCATCGGGCCGATGTTCGGTCAGGTCGGCTTCTTCTACAAATTCGCCGGCAAGGATTACGAAGACAAGCGGCCGCGCGATCGCTACGTTGCCGAATCGCGCCGCTTGCTGGGCGTGCTCGACGGGCAGTTGAAGGACAAGGCTTGGATAATGGGCGATGAATACGGCATCGCCGACATCGCCATCTTCCCGTGGGTGCGTACGCTTGTGGGCTTTTACGGGGCCGGCGAGTTGGTGGGAATTGCCGATTTCCCCAATGTGACGCGCGTGCTCGACGCTTTCCTGGCGCGGCCTGCCGTGCAGCGCGGCTTGCTGATACCGGCAGCGCCCGCGGCTTGAGGGGTGTCGAAGGGTGGGCGCGGAGTGTGCCCGGCTTCGACGAAGGGAATAGGGATTTCATCCAGCTAGCCAAGCCACCGTCGCCCACCATAATGGCATGACACCCGACTCACCCGCCTCGAGCGTTATGCATCAGCTTTTATTGGAATCATTCCAGGCAGCGGTTGCCGCGGCCGACCCCTTGCAAATCATCGCACCTCACCTTCCTTCGCCGCCACGCGGACGCACCGTGGTGGTCGGCGCCGGGAAGGCAGCGGCGAGCATGGCGCGCGCGGTCGAAGCGGCGTGGCCCGCCGAGGCGCCGTTGTCGGGCCTGGTCGTGACGCGCTACGGGCACGGCTTGCCGCTCGGCCGCATCGCGTGCGTCGAGGCCGGCCATCCGGTTCCCGACGCGGCGGGCGAACAGGCAGCGAGCGACATTCTCCGGCTCGCCTCCGGGCTCGGAGAGGACGACTTGCTTATCGCGCTCATCTCGGGCGGTGGGTCCAGCCTGCTTTCGCTGCCAGTGCCGCAGGTGCCCATGGCGGCATTGAGGGAGGTCACCCAAGCGCTGTTGCGCAGCGGCGCGCCGATCGAGTCCATGAACGTGGTGCGCAAGCACTTGTCGCAGCTGCAGGGCGGACGGCTGGCCGCAGCGACCCGCGCCAGGGTCTTGGGGTTGATCATATCGGATGTGGCGGGCGATGATCCCTCGGCCATTGCCTCCGGGCCCACGGTGCCCGATCCCAGTACCTATGCCGATGCCCTCGATGTCTTGCGGCGGCATGGCGTGCAGGCGCCGCCACCGGTGCGCGAATGGCTGGAAGGCGGCGCGGCCGGGCGCCACCCCGAAACGCCCAAGGAGAACGACCCGGTCTTTGCGCGCGTGGAGAACCGGGTCATCGCCACCGCCCAGCAAAGCCTGCAGGCGGGCGCGCGCGTGCTGCGGCGCGCGGGCATCCAGGCGGTGGTGCTGGGCGACACCGTGACGGGAGAAGCCCGCGAAGTCGCGAAAGTCTACGCGGCGCTGGCGCGGCAGATACGGCGCCACGGCGAACCGTTCGATGCGCCGGTGGCCCTGGTGTCAGGGGGAGAATGCACCGTGACCGTCCGCGGCAGCGGCCGTGGCGGGCGCTGCACGGAGTTCCTGTTGTCGCTCGCGGCGGAGCTCGGCAACGAGCACGGGATCTCCGCGTTGGCCTGCGATACCGACGGCATAGACGGCAGCGAGGACAACGCGGGCGCATGGTGGGACAGCGAACGCCTGCGGCAGGCGATGGCTCGCGGGCTCGCGCCAGCGCGCTGGCTCGACGCCAACGATGCGTGGGGATACTTCCGCGAGCTCGATACCTTGGTGATGACCGGCCCCACGCTCACCAACGTCAACGACTATCGCGTCATCCTGATCGAGGCTGCGCGAACCAGTCGTTGACCAGCTTTACCCAGAAGCTGGCGCCCAAGGGCAGCAGCTCGTCGTTGAAGTCGTAGCTGCCGTTGTGCAGCGTGCACGGGCCGAGGCCGTGGCCCGCCTCGCGGTGCGCGCCGTCGCCGTTGCCAATGAATACGTAGCAGCCCGGCTTTTCCTGCAGCATGAAGGCAAAGTCTTCGGCACCCATGGTCGGCTCGGTCTGCGCGTCGACGCGCTCGGCGCCGACCAGCGATTGCAGCACGCCCGTCACGAACTTCGTGGGCCCGGGGTGATTGACCAGCGGCGGGTACTTCCGCTGGAAATCGACCTCGACCTGGGCGCCGTAGGCAAGGGCCGCGCCTTGGGCGATGTCCCGCATGCGCGATTCGATCAAGTCGAGCACCTCGATGGTGAACGTGCGTACCGTGCCCACCATCACGGCCTCGTCGGGAACGATGTTGGTGGTCGTGCCCGCATGAATCTGGGTGATGCTCAGGACCGCAGTGTCGATCGGCTTCTTGTTGCGAGTCAGGATGGTTTGCAGGCCCTGGGCGATCTGGACGGCGATCATGACCGGATCGGTGCCCAAGTGAGGCAGGGCGGCGTGCGAGCCCTTGCCCTTGACCGTAATGCGGAAGTCGTTGCTGGAGGCCATCATGGGGCCGGGCGTCACGGCGAAATGCCCGACCGGGATGCCCGGCCAGTTGTGCATCCCGAACACGGCCTCCATGGGGAATCGCGTGAACAGGCCGTCTTCGATCATGGCCCGGCCGCCGCCTTCGCCTTCTTCGGCGGGCTGGAAGATGAGGTAGACCGTGCCCGAAAAATCGCGGTGGGCAGCAAGGTAGCGGGCCGCGCCCAGCAGCATCGCGCAGTGGCCGTCGTGGCCACAGGCGTGCATCTTGCCCGGGTGCACGCTGGCGTGGGCGAAACTATTGAGTTCCTGCAGCGGGAGGGCGTCCATGTCGGCGCGCAGGCCGATGGCGGGGCCGTTCGTGTCCTTGCCCTCCAGCACGCCTACCAGCCCTGTCTTGCCCAGGCCCCGCACGACGGGTATGCCCCAGCTTTCGAGCAGGCGGGCAATGGTGTCCGAAGTGCGATGCTCCTCGAAGCACAGTTCCGGATGGGCATGCAGGTCGCGGCGTATCGCCTTGAGCTCTCCTTGGAATGCAACGATGGGTTCGTAGAGATTCGTCATAGGCCGGCTCCGCCAGGTCGTCGGGAGGCCGCTTCCCCGCAGGTCCGGCTTGCCTCTGCGCGAATCCGCGAACGCAGGGAATGGGGGGATCGTTCCATTTCGTACCTCCTGAATGAGTGGCCGCCCTGCCGGGGTGCGCCGCGACAGGGCGGGCCATGGCGGCAATGGGAGCGGCGAAGGAACGCCGGGGGGTGGGGCTTCGGGTGCCCGAGCGCGACGGTTACCATACTCATTATCACCAATGAGCTTGTATATGG
>NZ_JADGHH010000163.1 GCF_019689535.1 Pigmentiphaga sp. | reverse complement strand
TGTGAGGCCATGCCGAAAAGCAGTGCCTGGCACTGCAGAGTTGACGACGCCGCAATTGTACGCGTGCAGGCGGTGTTCGTCAGGGCGTCGGGCCGGCTTGGCGGCTTTGGTTGCAATTGCGTGACGGGCAGCGCTTAGGGAATCGCGGTTCCCGGCATCCAGCGCAGCAGCCTGTCGGTGCGGGAAGCGAGGTAGGCCGAGCCCCGGTTCTTGTCGTAGTAGCGCGGCCGCGGCAGCATGGAGGCGAGCCGCGCGGCTTGGTAGGCCGATAGGTTGGCGGCCGAGGTGTTGAAGTAGTGGCGTGCGGCTGCTTCCGCGCCGAAAACCCCTTCCCCCCACTCGGCGATGTTCAGGTACAGCTCCAGGATGCGCCGTTTGCTCATGACCAGCTCGATCATGTAGGTGATGACGACTTCCTGGGCCTTGCGCAAGTAGGTGCGCGAGTTGGAAAGAAATAGGTTTTTCGCGACCTGCTGCGTGATGGTCGAGCCGCCGCGCATGGGCCGTTGCGGCGGCCGCCGGCCAAGCGCCAGGGCACGCTCGGTGGCTTCGGCCAATTGCCGGTTATGGGCGTATGCCCGTTCGACCGCGTCCCAGTCTATGCCTCCGTGCTCGAGGAAATTGGCGTCTTCGGCGGCCACGGCGGCACGTTTCAGGTGATTACTGATGCGATCGTAGTCGACCCACCGGTAATCGAGCTTGCGCTTGGGGTCGGTTTTTTGCAGGCGGGACAATTCCGCGCGCATGACCGAAGTCGTGCCGGGAGGCATGTAGGCATACCAGACGACCCAGCCAAAGATCCAGGCTTGGTACAGCAGCACCAGCGCCAAGGCCGCGAGGCACAGGCGCATGCCCGCCGACAGGATGCGGGCGCGCAGGGAGCGACGGCGGCGGAGCTGGGGGCGGCGGGCGCTCATCTCATAAAGAGGTTCGCAGGGCCGTCAGCACGGGACCTGGGTCGGGGCGGACGCCGCGCCAGATGAAAAAGCTTTCGGCGGCCTGTTCCACCAGCATGCCTAGGCCGTCCGCAACCGCGGCGGCTCCGTCGGCGGCTGCCTGCCGCATGAAGGCAGTGGGGCGCGCGGCATACATGAGGTCATACGCCAGCCCGCCTGGCGCGTAGGCGCCGGCCGGAAGGGGCGGCGCTTCATCGTCCAGGCTGCTGGCCGTGGCATTGATGACGAGGTCCCAGCGGCCGTCAGCGGGTAGGTCGGCATAGCTGCCACCGCGCATGACGGCTCCCGCGGACGCGGAGAAAGCCGCCGCCAGCTCCTGTGCACGGGACGGCGTGCGGTTGGCGATGTCTATGCTGGCGCAGCCCGCCTCGATCAGCGGCAGCAATATGCCCCGCGCCGCGCCTCCCGCTCCGGCAACGAGCACCCGGGCTCCGGCCAAGCGTGCTCCCAGCCGGCGCAGGTCGTTGAGCAGGCCGACCCCGTCGGTATTGCAGCCGTGCAATGCGCCGTCTTGCATCCAAAGCGTGTTGACTGCACCAGCCGCCCGCGCGCGGGGGCTCAGGTTCGCGCGCGCCAATTCAAAGGCCTGTAGCTTGAACGGCACGGTGACGTTCAAGCCACCGCCGCCCGAGGCGAAAAACGCTTCGACTTGCGCGGCGAATCCATCGACCGGCGCCAGGATCGCCTCATAGGTGATGGGCTCCCCGGTCTGCTCGGCGAACCGGGCGTGGATCCACGGCGATTTGCTGTGTGCGATGGGATTGCCGATGACGGCGTAGCGTGTGCGAGGGGAAGGAAGCATTAGCCGGGCTTCGCGAAGAGCTTGTCGTTGGTGAAATACCAGGTGCGCGTGATGGCCAACACATCGGTATCGCGCGCGATCTGGGGCGGAAAAGGCGCGAACGGCGCGGCAAGCGCGACGATGCGCCGGGCGGCGTCGTTGAGTATTTTATGTTCCGACGGCTTGTCGATGTCTATGCCTTCCACGGTGCCGTCACTGCGTATGTATACCGTCATGCGCAAGGATCCATATACCTTGCCACGCGCGGCGGCGGGATAGTGCTGGGTGCCGAGGGTCTCGATGCGCTCGCGCCATTGCTCGACATATACCGCAAACCGGTATTCCGAGGTCGACGGCGCAAAGAAGTGGCGGCGCGGACGCTTGTTGTAGTCCTCGATGCGTCGGGAGACCTCGGCGAACTGGCGTGCAAGGTGCTCGGCCTGCTCCTGCATGGCGTTCCGTTCGCTCGACGGCGTGCCTGGCTGGGCGGCGGGAGCGGGCTGGGGCGCGCGGTGCTGGGCGAGGGCCGCAGCCAGGCGGCGCTGCTCCGCTTCCAGCGCCGCCTGCCGCGCTTGCAGCTGCGCGAGCAGTTTTCCGTTGCGGTCGGCTGCGGCGTGCGGCGTGGGTGCTTGGGCATGTCCTGCCGTAGCGTCCCCGCCGCCGCTGCTGGCCACCTGCGCGCGTAGTTCGGCCTTGGAGGGGGCTTGGCGGGTGCCTGCGCTAAGCAGCACGACCTCCAGGCCGGCATCTCGCTCCGGCCGCTGCGCCCGCGGTGCCGTGAAGTGCAGGGCGAACAGGATGCCGTGCGCCGCCAGCGAAATCACGATCGCGCTCATCAGATAGCGCCGATCCGGACGTTCCTTCCAATCTTGTGTGAGCTGGCGGGCCAGCTGGGCGGGAAGGCGACGGAGCCTAGGCATTTTCGCGGGGTGCGAGGCGGCCGGCCGCACGCCGGGGGCCGGCGCGGCGGAGGAATCGGGCGGAGATGCGGGAGCAGGGCGGTGCGACACCCCGCGATTGTAATTCTTCAGGCTGGCCGGATCGCCGCCTGGGCTGCGGATGGCGCCGGGCGACTTGTATGCCGCCTGGCGCTCGGGTTGCCTGGGAAACCCTGGGCGGACGGGTCAGGACGCGGGCGGGGTGCCGCCAGCGTCTTCGGAATCAGGAGCGTGCCTTTCCGAAGCGTCGACCAGCCGGGCATCCGTCGGGTCGGGGCCGTCGGCGGCATCGATCTCGGCGGCTTGCGCGTGCTCTTCGGCGGCCGGCTCCTCTTCGATGTCCTCGTCGGCCTGCGCGCTCTCCACCACGTCCAGGAAGCGGCAATCCAGGGTCAACTCGAGCTCGTCGTCACCCATGATCTCCAGCATGACGTGCTGGCCCCGCTCCAGGGAGGGGAGCGTCCCCACGCGGGTGTAGAACGGCGCATCCTTCAGGCGCACCAGGTCGTCGCGCAGCACCACCGCTTCCACGCGGCGCAACCCTTCCTGCTTGAGCCAGCGCAGGCACCAGAAGCGTTCCATGGCCTGCTGGAAGTCGGCATAGGCGCCGTATTTGGCCTCGAAGGCACTGATGATCGCGTAGAGATCGGCCTCGCGCGGCTTGAACGGGGCCGCGAGGCGGGCCGAGACGCCGTGGTCGATCGCCGCGATCAACTGGCCCTGGTTGACGAGGTCTACATAGCGGCGCAGCGGCGACGTGAACCAGGCGTATTGGGGTACGCCGATGGATTCGTGCGGTGCGGCCGCCGTCCCCATGCGCACGCGGCCCATTTGCTGCGAACGGTAGATGCCCGGCACGCCGCACGAGGCCAGCAGGCCTCCCCACAAGCTGTTGGCCAGGATCATGTATTCGGCCACCAGGCGGTCCAGGGGGGCGTTGCGCTTGCGTTGCACGATGCGCACCCTTGCCTCTTCCGGCCGGTCCGGATCGCCGTCGACGTAGAAGCTGAAGTCGACCCGGTTGTTCGACTCGGGCTTGCCGCGTACTTGATCGCGCTTGGCCGACAGGGCCTTGGCCAGGCGCCAGAGCGGACGGAAGACGTGGCCGTAGGGTACCTCGGCGGACGGGTCGTCCAGCAGCGCTTCGGTCACGACGTCGTCCAGCACGTTGTGGCGAAGGTTCTCGCGTACCACGATGCGTTCGATGCGCGATTCGTGCGACAGGACTTCGCCCGTTTCGGGGTCGGCGACCACGTAGAGCGAGACGGCGGGCACGGGGGCGCCGGCATCCAGAGAGAACGCCTTGATGACTTCTTCCGGCTGCATGGGGATCTTGTCCCCGGGCATGTACACGGTAGACATGCGCGCGCGCGCCAGCGCGTCCAGGTTGCTGTCGCGCGTGACGGCGAGCCCCGGCGCGGCAATGTGTATGCCGACGCGCAGGGTGCCGTCGTCCAGCTGCTGGACGGAGAGCGCATCGTCGATCTCGGTGGTGGTGATGTCATCGACCGAGTACGCCTCCACGTCGGCGAGGGGCAGGTCGCGCGCGATGGGCGGGACCTCGGCCGGTGCGAAGCCGGTGCCGCGCGGAAAGTGCTGCGCGTAGAAGCGCCGCTTGTGGATGGAGATCGCGCTCGGGAATGCGCCGAGGTTCATCAGCAGCCGCTCAGGGCGGACCTGCAGCTGGGTGCACGCGGCATCGAGCGCCTTCCATTCCAGCGTGTTCTTGTCCGGCTTGAACAGCAGGGTTTCGGCTTGGCGGGCCAGCGGTTCCGGCAGCCTGCCGGCTTTGATTTCTTCTACCCAAGCCTGTTGCTGTTCGGCCTGGCGCTGTTTTTTCTCGAGGGCGGCAAGTGCGGCGGCAAGGATGTCCGGCGGGGCCGGTCGATATTTGCCTTTGCCGCGCCGGTGGAAGTAGACCGGGGCACTATGCACCCGCAGCAGCATGGCCGCCTGTTCGACCGGCGCCGGCGGGTGGCCGTAGTACTCCTCGGCCAGTGCCGGGATCTCGAACTCCTCCTGGGGCGCACATTCCCAGAGGAACTGCACGTCCAGTTCCTTCGATGCCTCCTCCGCTTGCTTGAGCAGGGACTCCGGGTCGGGTTGCTCGAATCGTACGATGATGGCGGACTTCTTGATCTTGCTCCGCTTGCCGCTTGCCGCCTCGACCTGGAGGCTGGCATCGGTTTCGCTCAGGATGGTGGCGGCCTTGAATCCGCCGTCATCCTCATAAAGGACATGCATTGCGTGTTATCCAGGGGAGAATTCGTCGTTCGGGGCGTCGGCGAAGGCCAGCACTTCCGGCAAGTACCGCGCGAAGTCGCTGATGCCGTGGTCGCCGCCTTCAATGATGTGTTGCCGGGCGCCTCGGTAGTGATCGCGCATCTCGCGCCAGTCCAGCACTTCATCGCCAGTGGCCGCCAATAAATAGTAGCGGTTGGGACGGGAGATGCGCTCGACGGCGTAGGCGCGCAACTCTTCCACGTGGGTGGCCGTGAACGAGAAGGGCTGGCCGTCGTGATACGTCGTGTGTTCGCCGACCTGCGTGGCCAGGTCGCGCGCGGCGTGCACGACTGGGTTGAGCAGTGCGGCGCGGCAGCCCAGCCGTTCGGCCAGGAAGGTGGCGTAATAGCCGCCCAGCGAAGAGCCGATGAGGGTCAGTTCGCGTCCGGCAGACCGCGCATGGGCCTGCATGTCCCGCGCCAAAGATTCGGCCAGCTCCATGGCCTGGCGAGGACTGGCCGCCAATTGGGGGCACGCCCATTCCTTGTTCCGGCCGCGTGCCGACATGGCCTCGGCCAAGAGGCGCGCCTTGTACGAAGCCGGCGAGGACCGGAATCCGTGCAGGTACAGAATCATCAGGGGCCTCCGGCGTCGGCCTGCTCGCGCAGCGCTTGCAGTAGTTTGTCGTGCACGCCCCCGAAGCCACCGTTGCTCATGACGACGATGTGGTCGCCCGGCTGCGCGGTGCGCGCGACGGCTTCGACCATGGCGGCCAGGTCCGACCAGGCACTTGCCCGGTCGCCCAAGGGCGCGAGGGCTTCGGCCGGGTCCCAGCCCAGGGCGTGCTTGCCTGTTTTCTCACCGTAGCAGAAAACAAGGTCGGCTTGCGCCAGGGAGCCCGGAAGCTGGGCTTTCATCGCGCCGAGCTTCATGGTGTTGGATCGCGGTTCGAGCACGGCCAGGATGCGCCCGCCCGGCATCCTCGCCCGCAAGCCCGCCAGCGTGGTGGCGATGGCCGTGGGGTGGTGCGCGAAGTCGTCATACACCCGTATGTCGCGCACCGTCCCGCGCAGTTCCATGCGGCGCTTCACGCCGCCAAAGCGGCTCAGGGCTGCCGCGGCCTCCGCGGGGGAGACGCCCACGTGCTCGGCGGCAGCCATGGCGGCCAGTGCGTTCATGCGATTGTGTTCGCCGCTTAGCGTCCATTGGATGCGGCCGACCGGGGCGCCCTGGTGGAGGACCTCGAAACTCCCGTCGGATTGCTCCGGACCTGCCTGCCATGCGCCATCTTCGCCGAACGTGACGACTTCTGACCAGCAACCGCGCGCAAGCACGCGATCTATCGCCGGGCTGCGCGTGGGCGCGACGATGCGTCCTTGGCTTGGGACGGTACGCACGAGATGGTGGAATTGGGTTTCGATCGCGGCAAGATCGGGAAAGATGTCCGCATGATCGTACTCAAGGTTGTTCAGGATCGCCGTGCGGGGCCGGTAGTGGACGAACTTGGAGCGTTTGTCGAAGAAGGCGGTGTCGTATTCATCGGCTTCGATGGCAAACAGGCGCTTGGAGCCCGTGGACAAACGTGCCGAGACCCCGAAGTCGAGCGGCACGCCGCCAACGAGGAATGAAGGCGCCAGGCCGGCAGCCTCGAGGATCCAGGCGAGCATCGAGGTGGTCGTGGTCTTGCCGTGCGTGCCGGCCACGGCCAGCACATGGTGGCCCGGCAGGATGTGTTCTCCTAGCCATTGCGGCCCGGAGACGTAGGGCAGCCCCTCGTTCATGATGGCCTCCATGAGCGGGTTGCCCCGGCTGACGACGTTTCCCACGACGAACAAATCGGGCTTGAGGCCGGTCTGGTCCGCCCCGTAGCCTTCGATGAGTTCGATGCCTTGCTCCCTGAGCTGGGTGCTCATGGGCGGGTAGACGCCAGCGTCGCAGCCCGTGACGCGATGGCCGGCCGCCCGCGCGAGCAGCGCCAGGCCACCCATGAAGGTGCCGCAGATGCCGAGAATATGTAGATGCATGGTTGCCAGTCTTCCGGTCGGGTATGGGATTGTAGACGCCCGGACCGGCGGCGCTCCGGGACACGAAGTATGATGTCGGGGTCATCTCCTTGGAGCAATCATGTCGTTTTCTTCTTTGCGCCAGGAAATTGCCGCCGCTGCGGCCAGGATGATCGCCGAGGACGGGCTCGATTACAGCACCGCCAAGCGCAAGGCGGTCCGGCAGTTGGTGGGCAAGGGGGCCCTGCCCAAGGGCGACGTGCTGCCCGACAATGACGAAATCGAAAGCGAAGTCCGCGAATACCAGGCATTGTTCATGGGCGACACCCAGCCGGCCAGGCTGAACCGCCTGCGGCGGGTGGCCTTGTCGGTCATGGAGCTGCTCGATCGATTCCAGCCCTACCTGGTCGGTCCGGTCTGGAACGGCACTGCGGGCGAGCATTCCGATATTGCCTTGCAGTGCTTCGCCGACTCTTCCAAGGAGGTGGAGATTTTCCTGATCAACCAAGGCATTCAATACGAAGTGGGCGAGCGTCCGGATTTCCGGGGCCGCGGCAAGGTCGAAGCGCTGTACTTCATGTGGAAGGGCGAGGGCGTCATGTTGAGTATTTATGACGACCTGGCCTTGCGCGGCGCCCTCAAGCCGGGAGCGGACGGCCGCGTGGAGCGCGGGGATGCGCGCGCGGTGTCGCGGCTGCTCGACGAAGCAGAGGATGTGCAAGGGGGGATGGCATGAACCACGGGTCTTCCGACAAGCGTCGCCAGTTGTTGGTCTATGGCGGCCTAGGCGCGGCAGCGGCGCTGGCCGGTGGCGTGGCGGCCTGGTGGCAGCTCGCGCCGCGTCCCAGCTCCGACCGGGCGGTCGACATCCTGTATGCGCAGACCTTGGAAGGGTTGGACGGGCGTTCTTATGCGTTCGAACAATGGCGCGGACGCCGATTGGTGGTCAATTTCTGGGCTACCTGGTGCCCGCCCTGCGTGGAGGAAATGCCCGAGCTCGAGGCACTTCGGCAGGAATTCGACGGACGGGCGCAATTCGTGGGCATCGGCATCGATTCGGCGACTAACATGCAAAAATTCGTGCAAAAGGTGCCGGTGAGTTATCCTTTGCTGATCGCCGGCAACGTGGGCACCGAGCTGGCGCGAGAGCTGGGGAACGCCAGCGGCGGGTTGCCCTACACCGTGGTCATCGACGAGAAAGGCAGCGTCCTTCACCAGTACGCGGGGCGGATCAAGGCGGAAA
>NZ_JADGHH010000162.1 GCF_019689535.1 Pigmentiphaga sp. | reverse complement strand
GCCAGTACATAGATAGCGGACAGCTGATCGCGGTCGCCGTCGCCGAGAAGCAACGCTCCAGCCTCCTGCCCAACGTGCCGACCGTCACGGAGAGCGGCATCCAGGGCGTGGAGCTGAACGTCTTTTTCCCGGTCTTTGCACCGGCCGGGACGCCGCAGCCGGCGATAGACCGCTTGAACCGGGAGATCACGCGGATCATGCAGTCGCCCGACATCAAGGAGAAGATGCGCAGCGCCGGCGTGGAGACCTCCGGCAGCAGCGTGGAAGAGGCCGTCAAGGCTGTGCGCGGCGAGTACGCATTCTATGGGGGCGTCGTCAGTGAGTTCGGCATCAAGGCCGAATAGGGGAAATCAAGACCGGGGTGTTGACCGGATGCAGCCGGTCAAAAAAACGGCCGCACGAAGCGGCCGTTTTGCCGAGGGGGCATCTTACATCGGCATCATGTTCGCATTCATGTTGTGCAGCACCCAGGCGGAGCCGCCCACGATGATGGCGATGATGAGCATCGTGAAGAGGAAGGTGGTGAGGTTGTCGCGCTGCTCGGGCGAGGTACCCAGGTGCAGGAAGAACACGAGCTGGACGATCAGCTGCAGCACGCACAGGATGACGATGGCGGCCGCGGCGGCAAACCCCGTCAAGGCGCCGGTCATGACCACGCCGAACGACAGCGCGGTCAGGACGATGCAAAGAATGAACCCGACGACGTACGACTTGACCGAACCGTGGCTGGCGTGGGCGCCGTGATCGCTGACGGCTGGGGAGGAGTGTTGCGCCATTACAGGGCTCCCATCAGGTAGACGAAGGTGAACACGCAGATCCAGACGAGGTCCAGGAAGTGCCAGAACAGGCTCAGGCAGGCCATGCGGCGGCGGACCACGGAATCGAGGCCGAAGCGCCGGATCATGTCCATCATGACCAGCATCCAGATCAGGCCTGAGGTCACGTGCAGGCCGTGGGTGCCCACCAAGGTGAAGAAGGCCGACAAATAGGCGCTGCGCTGCGGACCGGCGCCTTCGGCGATCAGGTGGTGGAATTCGTAGATTTCCATGCCCACGAAGCCGGCGCCGAACAGGAAGGTCACCGCCATCCAGCCCAACACCTTGCCGCGATCGCCGGCGTGCAGAGCCAGCATGGCCATGCCGAAGGTCACGCTGCTGACCAGCAGCAGCATGGTTTCGGTCAACACGAATGAAAGGTCGAACAGTTCGGCGCCATGGGGCCCCCCGGCCGTTGCCTTGGAGAGCACGGCGAAAGTGGCGAACAGCACCGAGAAGATGAGCAAGTCGCTCATCAGGTAAAGCCAGAACCCGAAGACGGTCTTCGAACCGTCATCGTGGTGTTCATGCCCGTCATGGGCATGATGATCGCCACCATCGTGGCGATGCGTACGAAGAATTGCAGCGCTACTCATATTGCTCTTCAAAAAACCGGCGGTACTGGTGCCGGAAGCCGTCTAACAGATCCAGGGCACCGCGGATCCGGCTCTGCCGGTCCGCCGGTGCCGCCCCCTGGGGGGCGCGCGCAAGCGCGTAGGGGGGGCCCTCTACGCCGCCTGCTTGAGCGACTCGTAACGGGCGTTCTCGATGCGCGCCACCTCTTCGGCCTTGACGTAGTAGTCCACGTCGCGGTCATAGGCACGGGCCAGGAAGCCGCCGATCATGCCCAGCAGGCCGAGGGCCGCCAGCCACCAAATGTGCCAGACCAGGGCGAAGCCGAGGATGGTGCCGGCAATCCCGATGTACACGCCGGCGCCGGTATTGCGCGGCATGTGGATGTCTTCGTAGTGGTCGGGACGCTTGTAGGCCACGCCGGTTTCCTTGTCATGCCAGAACTGATCGAGGTGAGTCACTTTGGGCACCTTTGCGAAGTTGTAGAACGGCGGAGGAGAGGAGGTAGACCATTCCAGCGTACGGCCACCCCAGGGGTCGCCGTCGTAGTCGACGTTCTTCTTGCGGTCGCGGATGCTGACGGCGATCTGCAGCAGCAGGAAGAAGATACCCAGCGCGATGACGACCGCGCCGACCCAGGCGACGATCAGGAACGGTTCCCACGCGGGGTTGTTGTGATGGTTCAGGCGGCGTGTCATGCCCATCAGGCCGAGCGCATAGAGCGGCATGAAGGCCAGGAAAAAGCCGATGAACCAGCACCAGAACGAGTACTTGCCCAGGCGCTCGTTGAGCTTGAAGCCGAAGGCCTTGGGGAACCAGTACACCATGGCCGCGATACACCCGAAGACGACGCCACCGATGATGGTGTTGTGGAAGTGGGCGATCAGGAACAAGCTGTTGTGCAGCACGAACGACACCGCGGGGATCGCCATGAGCACGCCGGTCATGCCGCCGATCACGAAGGTGACCATGAAGCCGAGCGTCCACAGGACGGGCGTCGAGATCTGCAGTCGGCCGCGATACATCGTGAACAGCCAGTTGAAGATCTTCGCGCCCGTGGGGATCGAGATGATCATCGTTGCAATGCCAAAGAAGGCATTGACGTTGGCGCCCGAACCCATGGTGAAGAAGTGGTGCAGCCAGACCAGGAAGGACAGGATGCCGATCGCGGCCGTGGCATAGACCATGGACTTGTAGCCGAACAGCGTCTTGCGGGCGAACGTGGCAACGATTTCCGAGTACGCGCCGAAGCAGGGCAGGATCAGGATGTAGACCTCGGGGTGGCCCCAGATCCATATCAGGTTCACGTACATCATCACGTTGCCGCCGAGATCATTCGTGAAGAAGTGCGTGCCCAGATAACGGTCGGCGGTCAACAGCGCCAGGGTGGCGGTCAGCACCGGGAAGGCGGCCAGGATCAGGATGTTGGTGACCAGGGCGGTCCAGGTGAAGACCGGCATCTTCATCAGGGTCATGCCGGGGGCGCGCATGCGCAGGATGGTGACGATGAAGTTGATCCCGCTGAGCGTCGTTCCCAACCCGGATAGCTGCAATGCCCAGATGTAGTAATCCACCCCGACGCCCGGGCTGTAGTCCAGGCCGGAGAGAGGCGGATACGCCAGCCAGCCGGTGGCGGCGAACTCGCCCACGAACATGGACATCATGATCAGCACCACGCCGCCGCCGAACAGCCAGAAGCTGAGCGAGTTCAGGAACGGATAGGCCACGTCGCGCGCGCCGATCTGCAGCGGCACGACGATGTTCATCAGGCCCGTGATGAACGGCATGGCCATGAAGAAGATCATGATCACGCCATGGGCGGTGAAGATTTGGTCGTAGTGGTGGGGGGGCAAGTAGCCGGCCGAGTCGCCGGAGGCGATGGCCAGTTGCGTGCGCATCATGATGGCATCGGCAAAGCCGCGCAGGAACATGATCAGCGCGACGATGATGTACATGATGCCGATGCGCTTGTGGTCGACCGTGGTGAGCCACTCTTTCCACAGGTACGTCCACTTGCCGTAATAGGTGACGGCGCCGAGCAGTGCGGCGCCTAATACGACGACCGCGGCCAGCGTGACCATGATGATGGGCTCATGGTACGGGATGGCGTCTAGGGTCAGTTTCCCGAACATCGATTTACTCCGACAAGGCTATCTTGGAAACGTTGGCAGGCGTGCACATTCCGGTATCCATGCCTGCGGAGGCCATGTACTGGTAAATGATGCCGTCGAACAGCGTGGGCTCGGCTTCCGAGTAGTAGGCGACAGGTTCGTGCTCGCTCGGCGAGACCAGTGCTTGGTAGGCCTCGGGCGTCAGCTTTTGGGGCGACGCCTGCACATTCCGGACCCAGGCTTCGAAGTCTTCCTGGTTCGTCGCCACGGCCTGAAAGCGCATGCCGGAGAAGCCGGCGCCGCTGTAATTGGCCGATATGCCGGCGTAGGTGCCGGGTTCGCGGGCGATCAGGTGAAGCTTGGTCGTCATGCCCGCCATGGAGTAGATCTGGCTACCCAGCTGCGGGATGAAGAATGCATTCATGACCGAGGCGGACGTGATGCGGAAATTGACCGGAACGTCCACCGGGAATCGGATTTCGTTGACCGTGGCGATTCGATATTCGGGATAGATGAAGAGCCACTTCCAGTCCAGCGACACGACGTCGATCTGTACCGGCTTGGCGTCGGACTCGAGCGGCCGGTATGGGTCGAGTTCATGCGAGCTCTTCCAGGTCAATACGCCGAGTATGGTGACGATGATGAGGGGGATGGTCCAGACTACGACTTCGACCGCGGTGGAATGCGACCAGCTGGGGTCGTATTTCGCCTTGGTATTGGAGGCGCGGTATCTCCAGGCGAACCACAGCGTAAGGACTATGACCGGCACGATCACCAGCAACATGAGTCCGGTTGCAGTCAGGAGCAGGGTTTTCTCTTGGGCGCCAATGTCGCCCTTGGGATTTAGAATGGCCATGTTGCAGCCAGCCAGCAGCAACATGGTGGCGCCGACGCATAACGCGCGTCCCGCGTTCACGAAGAAGGATTTACTCACGTCCAGCCTTGGTTTGTTGAAACGTTGGCGAAATCCGCCAGTTCCGCATCCTACTGAACGTGTCTTGGCCGGGGATGCGACAAAAGGTCGCGCGCCGAATGCAGGCCGCCCCGTTTTACGGCCGGTTGCCCGGGTCAGGGCGTGTTCCCCTTGGGTGTACCTAATTGTGACGCGACAAGGCTAGGGATTTGCCCTGCGACAATATGTCGCACCCCGTCTCGGGGCGCCCACCTTCCGCGGGTGCGTGCCGGTGGCGCGCGGAATGTCCCGCAGCGCTTTATTCAGGCTCGGGGCCGCGTTCAGGACCGGGCCGCTTGGCCAGCTTGCGCTGCAACGATCGGCGATGCATGTTCAGCAGGCGAGCCGCCGCGGAGACATTGCCGCCGGTTTCGTGCAGGGCTTGCTGGATGTGTTCCCATTCCAGGCGATGCAGAGGAATCATGGTTGATTCCACGGTCACGGCCTCGGCTTTTTCCAGCCCGAGCGCCCGGAGAATCATGTCGGCGGTCGCAGGCTTGGGCAGATAATCGTCTGCCCCGCGCTTGATCGCGTCCACCGCCGTGGCGACGCTGGCGTAGCCCGTGACGAGCAGGATGCGCATGTCTGCGCGCAGCGCACGCAACGGCTTGATCAGGGTCAGGCCGGAGTCGTCGCTGCTGAGCTTGAGGTCGATGAGGGCAAACCCCGGGCGGATCTCGTCGGCGATGCGCAAGGCTTCGGCGATCGTGGTTGCAGTGCGGGTTTCGAGGCCGCGGCGGGCCAGGCTGCGCTGCAAGGTGCGTAGGTAAAGCTCATCGTCGTCGACGAGCAGTCCGATATCGAGGGTGGTGGTAGTCATCATGAAGTCACGGTGGTTTCCACGGGCAATTGGAATTGGATGCGTACGCCTCCGCCTTCGGCGGCCGTCATCGTCATCTCGCCGCCCAGCCGCTCGACCGTGGCATGGGAAAGCGCCAGGCCAACGCCTAGCCCTCCGGGCTTGCCGCTGCGAAATAGCGTGGCCGGAAGTAGCGGCTGGTCGGGGTTGAGCCCGCGTCCATAGTCGCGCACGACGCCGCGCACCATCCCGCCTTTGCATTCCAGGTGCAGATCCACATAGGGCGCCCCGGCCTGGACGCCGGCGTCAGCGGCATTGTTCAGCAGCGCTTGCAGCAGGTGGGCGACGGAGGGCTCGACGCGAAGGCCGCGGGGTAAGATGCCGGTGCGATGCAGTTCGATCGTGGGGCGGACCAATTTCCATTGCTCCACCACCCGCTCCAGTTCCACTTCTGTTGGGACAGCCAGATTGCGTACTCGTTCCCGGCACAGCGCCAACAGCTCGATCAGCATTTCCGAGTCGGCGCGCAGCTCGTCAGTGTCGGCCTGGGCCGCGATTTCGTCGGCCAGCAGCGTCATGGTGGCCAGCGGCGTGTTCAGCTCGTGCGCCATCGACGCGGCATGGGTCGCCAATGCGACGATGCCTTCATTGCGGGCGAAGCGCTCGCGCAGGTCGGCCAGTTCCCGTTCCCGGTTGCGCAGGTCGGCGGCGAGCCGGGTGGAGAAGATCAAGATGACGACGACGGCGATGAGAAAGCTAGCCACGATGCCCCATAGCAGCAACTCGTAGGCGTCGCCCGGCGCCTCTAGGGGACGGCCGAAGATGGCCGCGATCGCGTACCCGGCTACGCCGGCACCGGCCGTCGCATATGCCCAATGGCTGGGCAGCGCCATGGCGGCCAGCGCGATCAGGACCAGGAAGAGCAGCCCGAACGGGTTGCTGATGCCGCCGCTCCACGCCACCATCCAGGCCAGCACGCAGATGTCCACCAACATGTGCAGGAACGCGGTGGCGTGCGAGGGTTCTCCGCCGGTGCGCAGCCGCCAACCGGCATACAGGTTGAAGGCCACCAGGGTGGCCACGCCGCTCCACAGCATGGCGAGCGGCAAATCCACGCCCAGCGGGCCGCTGGCGATGAAGATGGTGGCAGCCTGGCCGCCGATGGCAAGCCAGCGCAGGCTGGACAAGGTGCGTAGGAAGGAGGTCTCGGTACGGCTCATACGGGCTGGGGATGAACCGGACGGTGTGCCGGCGGACTCCATTATGACCTACGGACGAGTCGCCTCGGCCGCTACCGGTTGCGACGGCTGCGGTTGGCCAGGAGGGCGCTAACTGGCGCAGTCGGGCAATTCCTGGAGCCGTTCGAGCAGGGGACGCTGGGCTTCGAGTATTTTTTCGCGCGCAGTTTCGAGGTCGAACCAGTCCGCGCGATCGACCTCGGGAAAGCTTTGCATGCGTCCGCTACGGGGCGGCCACTCCATGGTAAAGGTGTTGCTGCGCAGTGCAGTGGGGTCGACATCGGCCTCTAGCGCAAAGGCAATCACTTCTTTGCCGCCGCGCTGCCTTATCCGGCCCAGCGGCACGAGCGGGCCTGGCGGGGCCGCCCCCAACTCCTCGCGCAGTTCGCGCACGGCTGCGGTGGCGGGATCCTCGTCCACTTCCACCAGGCCTTTGGGAATGGACCATGCGCCGGCGTCGCGCCGCCGCCAGAACGGACCTCCCGGATGCACGAGCAGTACCTGCAGCGTGTTACCCGTACGCCGGTACATGAGCACGCCGGCGCTCGTCGCGCTCATGGCCGCGCCCCGCGCCGCGCATGCGCGGCCGCAGTCCCGCCTCGTTGCATCTGTGCCCATGAGATGCCGAAGATCACCAGGCCGGCGAGGGCGAGCAGCAGGCCAACCCAACCCGTCGAGGCCCAGCCCAGGCCCGCCGCGATGGTCACCCCGCCGAGCCAGGCGCCAAGCGCATTGGCGAGGTTGAAGGCGGAGTGGTTGAGCGCGGCGGCCAGGGTCTGAGCGTCCCCGGCCACGTCCATGAGGCGGATTTGCAGGGCCGGACCGATGGCAACGTTCGTGCCGATCAGCATGACGTTGATGGCGGCCAGCCAGACGTTATACGCGGTGAGGGAAAAGAGACCGAGCACCACGCCGGACCAAACCAGCAGTCCGCATATGGTCGGCATCAAGGCTTTGTCCGCCAACCTCGACCCGACCAGGTTGCCCAACACCATGCCGACGCCGAACAATGCAAGCACGAAGGGCACGGCGTGTTCGGGCAGCCCTGCGAGCTCCATCAGCGTAGGCTTGACATAGCTGAAAACGGCAAACATGCCACCGAAGCCGATGGCTCCTATGCCGAGCGTCAGCCAGACTTGTTTACGCCGCAGCGCACCCAGTTCGCGCCAGGGGCTGGCTCCTGCCCCTGCCGGGATGTCCGGAATCCAGCGCTGGACGAGCAGCGCCGCCGCTACGCCAATGGCACCAACGAGTGCGAAAGCGGCACGCCAGCCCAGCCACTGTCCAAGCCCGGCCGCAATGGGTACGCCGGCCAGGGTCGCAATGGTGAGCCCCAACATGACGTAGCCGACCGCCCGGGCGCGCTGGCCCGCAGGCGCCAGTTGCGCCGCGACCAAGGCGGCGACGCCGAAATAGGTGCCGTGCGGCAGTCCCGTCAGTAGCCGCATCAGCATCATGGAGAGGTAACCGGGAGCCGCCGCGCTGGCAAAGTTGCCGAGCGCAAAAAAAGCCATCAGGGCGACCAATAGGGCGCGGCGCGGCATGCGGGCGCCCAGCACCGCCAGGACGGGGGCCCCGACGACCACCCCCAGCGCATAGGCGCTGATGAGATGTCCCGCCGTTGGAATGGAAATGCCCAGGTCTCGGGCCGCATCGGGAAGCAGCCCCATGATGACGAACTCACCGGTGCCGATGCCGAAGCCACCGAGACCCAGCGCCAGTAGCGCGCGGCCGAACGAGGGCGCGGCAGGAAGCGAAGCGCGTGGTTGTTGGGCGGGTTGCGCCGGGGAGGGAGGGTTCATGAAGG
>NZ_JADGHH010000161.1 GCF_019689535.1 Pigmentiphaga sp. | reverse complement strand
TCGCCTTGACGACGTCCCGCGACGTGCTCCAGGCCGTGGCAGAAGGGCAGGGGCCGGGGCAGATGCTGGTCACGCTCGGATACGCGGGCTGGGGGGCGGGGCAGCTGGAGGACGAGCTGGCCGAGAACGCCTGGCTCAGCGTGTCCGCCACGCCCGAGATCATTTTCAACGTTCCGCCCCGCGAGCGTTTCGACGCCGCCCTGGCGCTGCTGGGCATCGACCCGATCATGCTGGCAGGCGAAGCCGGCCATGCCTGACGAGACGCTGCTCGCATTCGATTACGGGACCCAGTTCATCGGCGTTGCCGTCGGCAATACCCTGACGCGGCACGCCCGTCCGCTCGAAGTCTTCGCCAATACCACGCGCGAGGCCCGCTTCGCCCGCGTCGAGCAATTGTTGCAGGAGTGGCAGCCCGCGCGGCTGGTCGTCGGGCTGGCCCTGGACGCCGATGGCGGCGAACAGCCCATGACGGCGTTGTGCCGCCGGTTCGCGAACCAGCTGCACGGACGCTACGGCTTGCCGGTCGAGCTGGTGGACGAGCGCGGCACCAGCCTCGCCGCCCAGGCCGAAATGGGCGCCGCCGGGCGCGGCCTGCGGGTCGACGCCGTGGCCGCCGCCATCATCCTGCAAAGCTATTTCGATGCCAGTCCGCCCGTCATGTCGCGCCCGCCGCCGGGGTGCCCTGGCTGACGACTGCTTTCTTTTTCCGGAACTGCCATGACTCCAACTCCTCCTTCCCTCGACGCCGAGGCGCTATATGTGCGGCTGCGCGAGGCCGTGCGGGACCTGATGGCCACGCTGCCCGCCGGGCGCACGCACCTGGTGGGCATCCATTCGGGCGGCTCGTGGATCGCCGAGCGCCTGCACCGGGACCTCGGGTTGCCCGAGGCGCCGGGCAAGCTCGACATCAGCTTTTACCGCGACGATTTCGCGCGCATCGGGCTGCATCCCCAGGTCAAGCCGTCGGCCATCACATTCGACGTGGACGACAAGCACCTGGTCCTGATCGACGACGTGCTCTACACCGGGCGCACCATACGCGCCGCGATGAACGAGCTGTTCGACTACGGCCGCCCGGCCTCGATCAAGCTCGCCGTGCTGGTGGACCGCGGCGGCCGCGAGCTGCCGGTCGCCGCCGATTTTGCCGCCGCCACCATTGAGCTGCCGCCCGGCCGCAATCTCGTACTATCGCGCAACGGCGAGTCTTTCAAGATCGATTTCGAAACCCTGCCGCCCCAGGAGCCGCAACATGCGTAACCCGCAGCTCAACAGCAACGGCGAGCTTACCCACCTGTTGACCGTGGAGGGATTGCCCCGGGACATCCTGACCCACATCCTCGACACCGCGGAATCCTTCGTGCCGCTGGCCGACCGCGAGATCAAGAAAGTACCGCTGCTGCGCGGCAAGAGCGTGTTCAACCTGTTCTTCGAGAACTCCACGCGCACCCGGACCACCTTCGAAATCGCCGCCAAGCGCCTGTCGGCCGACGTCTACAACCTGAACATCAGCGCCTCGTCGGCCAGCAAGGGCGAATCGCTGCTCGACACCATCAACAACCTATCGGCCATGCAGGCCGATCTTTTCGTGGTGCGCCACGCCTCCAGCGGCGCACCGCACCTGATCGCCCGCCACGTCGCGCCCCACGTGCACGTCATCAACGCTGGCGACGGCCGTCACGCGCACCCCACGCAGGGGCTGCTCGACATGTATACCATCCGTCACTACAAGAAGGACTTCTCCCAGCTCACGGTGGCGATCGTCGGCGACATCCTCCACTCGCGCGTGGCGCGGTCGGACATCCATGCGCTGACCACGCTGGGCGTGCCGGAAGTGCGCGCCATCGGCCCGCTGACGCTGCTCCCCTCGGGGCTGGAGCAGATGGGCGTGCGCGTGTTCACCAACATGGCCGAGGGGCTCAAGGGCGTGGACGTGATCATCATGCTCCGCCTCCAGAATGAACGCATGCGCGGCGCGCTGCTGCCCTCGGCGCAGGAGTATTTCAAGCACTACGGCTTGACGCAGGAGAAGCTCGCGCTGGCCAAGCCCGACGCGATCGTCATGCATCCGGGCCCCATGAACCGGGGCGTAGAAATCGACTCGTCGGTGGCTGACGGCAAGCAGGCCGTCATCCTGAACCAGGTGACTTTCGGTATCGCGGTCCGGATGGCCGTCATGAGCATCGTCGCTGGAGCCTGATCCCCATGAAGATTTGCATACAGGGCGGCCGCCTGATCGATCCGGCTAACGGCATTGACGCCGTCAACGACATCTACATCGCTGCCGGGCGCGTGGTCGGCATCGGGCAGGCGCCGGAGGGGTTCTCCCCCAACCGGGTCATCGACGCGCGGGGCCTGGCCGTATTGCCGGGGCTGGTAGACCTCTCGGCGAGGTTGCGCGAACCGGGCTTCGAGCATCGCGCCACGCTCGAATCGGAAATGCAGGCCGCGCTCGCCGGCGGTGTCACCAGCCTGGTGCTGCCGCCCGACACCGATCCCGTGCTGGACGAACCGGGGCTCGTCGAGATGCTCAAGCATCGCGCCCGCCAGCTCAATCAGTCCCATGTCTATCCCCTGGGGGCGATGACCGTGGGCCTGAAGGGTGAAGTCATCACCGAAATGGCCGAATTGACCGAAGCGGGCTGCGTGGCCTTTTCCCAGGCCGACGTGCCCGTGACCGACACCAGCGTACTGCTGCGCGCCATGCAATACGCGCGCACCTTCGACTATGCGCTGTGGCTGCGTCCGGAAGACCCGTGGTTGTCGCGGGAAGGCGTGGCGGCGAGCGGTGCCATGGCGTCTCGGCTGGGGCTGGCCGGCATACCGGAGCAGGCCGAGACCATCGCCCTGCACACTTTGTTCGAACTGCAACGCGTCACCGGCGTGCGCCTGCACTTGTGCCGCATCTCCAGCGCGGCCGGCCTCGAGCTGGTCCGGCGCGCCCGCGCCGAAGGGCTGCCTGTCACCTGCGACGTCGGCGCCCACCACGTGCATCTGACGGACGTGGACATCGGCTACTTCGACGCCCACTGCCGCTTCTCGCCGCCGCTGCGCGGCCAACGGGACCGGGACGCCATCCGCGCCGCGCTCGCCGACGGCACGATCGATGCCATTTGCTCGGACCACACGCCCGTGGACGAAGACGACAAGCTGCTGCCTTTCGGTGAGGCCGAGCCCGGGGCCACGGGCCTGGAATTGCTTTTGTCCCTGGCGCTGAAGTGGGCCCGCGACACCCAACAACCGGTTAGCAAGGCCGTCGCCCGCGTCACGAGCGAACCCGCCCGCGTGTTGGGCAACAAGGTGCTCGCTTCGTGCGGACAGCTCGGCGTGGGCGCGCTCGCGGACCTCTGCATCGTCGATCTCGACGCACACTGGACGGTGAGCGAACAGAGCCTGGTCAGTCAAGGCAAGCACACGCCCTTCCTGGGCATGGAGCTGCCCGGCAAAGTGCGCGCGACCATGGTGGCCGGCCACGTCGCGTACGAGGCGGCCGCCTGACCGTGCGCAGCGTGGTGCGGTGGTGCGCCCACCTGCTGCGGTTTGCCGTGCGCTTTGCGCTCGTGACCGCTTGGGTGGGCTTCGGGCTCCTCGTGCTGGCCACGGTGTTCCGGCTGGTAGACGTGCCCACGCGCGATCGGATCAACAACTGGTGGTCGCGTTGGCTGCTGCGTTGGTGCGGCGTGCGGGTGCATGTGAGCGGCCGGCCTCCGCTGGAGGGCCCGGCACTCTTGATCGCCAACCATATCTCGTGGCTGGACATCTATGCGCTCAGCAGCGTGCGATGCACCATCTTCGTGGGCAAGCGCGAGCTGCGTGATTGGCCCGTGCTGGGGTGGTTGATCGCCGGCGTGGGCACCGTATTCATCGAGCGCGGCAGCCGGCGTGCCGTCCATCGCGTGGCCGAGGCCATGCGCGAGCGCTTCCAGCGCGGCCAGCTCATCGGCCTCTTCCCCGAAGGCACCACGTCCGACGGACGCGACGTGCTGCCTTTCCATGCCGGCCTATTCGAACCCGCACGCCGGGCCGGCGTGCCCATCCAACCCGTGGCCCTGCGCTATCTACAGCATGGGCGGCCCAGCACGCTGCCCGCCTATATCGGCGATGAAACCCTGCTTGGCAATGCCTGGCGCGTGCTGGGCACGACGGGTATTTCGGTGCAGGTGATCTACCTGCCGGTCGTGGTTCCCGAAGCCGGCGATGAGGATCACCGGCACGCCATGGCCGCGCGCGTGCGCGAAGCGATCCGGCGCGAGGTGTGCGGCGGGGGCTGAGCGCCCTGCGCCGATGCCTTCCACCTAGGGCCGTCCGCGCAAGGGGCCGGTTGGCCTCACTTCCCGGGAATCGCAGGAGAGGCGCCCGCGCGTTCGCGTCGCGTCCGTCCGGCGCCGCGCTTGGACGGAGCCGGTTGGGCGAACAGGCGGCGCACCAGCGCCCGCACCCATTGCAGGGATGGGTCGCGCGCCGTGTTGGCGTGCCAGATCAACCGCACGTCGTAGTAGGGCGGATCGGGCAGGGTCCAGACCTTGAAGCCGTAGCGGTCCTTCGCGTTGCGGGCATACGTGGTGGGGACGATGGCCAGCATGCGCGAGTTCATGACGATCTCGGGCAAGGCGCCGTAATGCAGTGCGCGCACGACGATGCGGTGATCGAGCTTCAGGCGCGCCAACATGTCGCGCACGCTGTCGTGGAAGGTCGCGGTGGGTGCCGCCACGGCAAGCGAGGCGGAGGCCAGCTCGCTGGGCGTGAGGGTCTTGCCCTGGTGGCCCGCGGAAGGCAGCCAGTCGGGGGCGCTGATGGCCACGTAGGGTTCGTGGAACAGCACGTCGGCCTGGATGCCGCGCCGCTTGGGATGAAGAATGCCAATGGAGAAATCGATTTCGCGGGCCTCCAGTGCAGCGGCCACGTCGGAGGCCAGGACCGAGACGTTGGTCAGCCGGGCGTGCGGCGCTTCGACGTGCAAGGCGGCGGCGAGCGTGGGCAGGAAGGTCATCTCTCCCAAGTCCGACAGCGACACGCGCCATTCGACATGGCTGTGCATGGGGTCGAATGCTTCCCGGCCGCTCACGAGCGCTTCCAAGGACCGCAGTTCGTTGGCGACCGCGGGCGCGACGTGTTCACAGACGCTGGTGGGAATGAGGCCGTGCGGCGTGCGCAGGAAGAGTTCGTCTTCGAAAAAATAGCGCAGGCGCGCGAGGGCGTTGCTCGTGGCCGGCTGCGAGAGCGCCAGCATCTTGCCCGCGGCGGTGACGGACCGGGTCTGGTAGATGGCGACGAGGACGCGGAGCAGGTTGAGGTCCAGCTGGCGGAAGTTCATGGGAGTTCCCGGTGGGTGTCTGCTTGCCGCCGACGGCTTGCCACAACGGCGCGAAGGCAAAGGCCGGTGGGTCATGGATTCCCTGTATGGGGGCTCTCTTAGACATTCACCAAACCAATGTCGAATATACGAAAAAACCATTGGCCCGGGGCGCCCTTCGTGGAAAAGAATAGAGCCGAAGCACGCCACAGAGGAGATGGGAGCGATGGCGGAGCGCTCGTTCGCAAACGAAGTCGGCAAGCTCAGGCTGGGCGAGGGCGACGAATTCCGGGGGGAAGGCATACTCGCCGTCACCAAGGCGCTGCTTCAATCCGGCGTTGCCTACGTCGCAGGCTACCAGGGTGCCCCGATCTCGCACCTCATGGACGTGCTCGCCGACGCGCACGACATCCTCGAAGAACTGGGCGTGCATTTCGAGCATAGCGCTTCCGAGGCAACCGCGGCTGCGACGCTTGCGGCATCGGTGAACTATCCGCTGCGCGGCGCCGTCACCTTCAAGTCCACCGTCGGGACCAACGTCGCATCCGACGCCCTGGCTAACCTCGCCTCCGGCGGCGTGACGGGCGGTGCGCTCCTGATCGTGGGAGAAGACTATGGCGAGGGCTCGAGCATCATGCAGGAGCGCTCGCACGCCTTCGCGATGAAATCGCAAGTCTGGCTGCTCGATCCCAGGCCCAACCTGGAAAGCATGGTGCGCGCGGTCGAACACGGCTTCGCGCTGTCCGAGGCCAGCAACACGCCGGTGATGCTGGAGTTGCGCATACGGGCCTGCCACGTGCACGGCCGCTTCAAGACGCGGGCCAACAAGCGGCCGGCCTTCACGCTCAAGGACGCGATCGAGCATCCGGTCCGGGACGTCGAGCGCATTGTCCTGCCGCCCGCATCGTACCTGCACGAGCAAGAAAAAATCGCCAAGCGCTGGCCGGCTGCAGTGCACTACATCACCGAGCACGGCCTCAACGAGTTCTTCTCGGCCGACCGGCGCGACATCGGCATCGTCATGCAGGGTGGCATGTACAACGGCGTGCTGCGCGCGCTGGAACTACTGGGGCTGGCCGATCCCTTCGGCCGCTCGCAAATCCCGCTCTACGTGCTGAACGTGACCTATCCCTTGGTGGACGAAGAGTTCGTGCGGTTCTGCGCGGGCAAGCGCAGCATCCTGGTAGTGGAGGAAGGGCAGCCCGACTACATCGAGCAGGCCGTCCACGCCATCTTGCGCCGCGCCGACCTGGACACGCGCGTGCATGGGAAGGACGTGCTGCCCATGGCGGGCGAGTACACCGGCGGCGTGCTGCTCAAGGGCCTGGCAGAGTACGTGCGTCGCTATGAACCGGTGCTGCTCGAGGGGCGGCCGTTGCCGCGCGCCGCCCGGCCTGCCTCGCCGAAGCGCATGGCCGACAACCCCAAGGCTTTCGCGATAGAGCGCGCGGCCGGACAAGTGCACGGACGCCCGCCCTCATTCTGTACGGGTTGCCCGGAACGGCCGATTTTTACGGCCATCAAGCTGGTCGAGCGCGAGCTCGGGGCCCACCACATTAGCTGCGACATCGGCTGCCATCTGTTCTCGGTCCTGCCTCCCTTCAACTTGGGTGCGACCACCATGGGCTACGGCCTCGGGTGGGCGGGTGCCGCGGCGCTGAACACGCGCGAGACGAACCGGCGCACGATTTCCATCATGGGCGACGGTGGCTTCTGGCACAACGGCTTGACCAGCGGCGTGGGCAACGCTGTCTTCAACCAGGCCGATAGCGTGCTGCTCGTCGTGGACAACGGGTATTCGGCGGCGACAGGCGGCCAAGACCTTCCTTCGTCCCAGGCGCAGAACCCGCTGCGCAGCACCCGTCATCCGATCGAGCGTGCCGTGCGCGGCGTCGGGGTGAAGTGGGTGCAGACGGTAACGCGCACCTATGACGTGGCCCGCATGCGTGACGTATTGCGCAAGGCGCTGACCACGCCCGAGAAGGGGCCGAAGGTCATCGTGGCGCAGAGCGAATGCATGCTCAACAAGCAGCGCCGCGTCCGGCCGTTGATGCGCAAGATGGCAGAGGCCGGCAAACGCGTGGTACGCGAGCGCTTCGGCGTCGATCCCGACACCTGTACCGGCGATCACTCTTGTATCCGGCTCTCGGGCTGTCCGTCGCTGACGATCCGCGACCACCCCGACCCGCTGCGCACGGATCCGGTTGCCGCCGTGGTGGACAGCTGCGTCGGCTGCGGCTTGTGCGGGGAGGTTGCGCATGCCGCGGTGCTGTGCCCCTCTTTCTACCGCGCGCGCATCATCCACAATCCGAACGCCTGGGACCGTCTCCGGGCCCGGCTCGGGAAGCTCGTCATTGGCGCCCTGCAGCGCCGCATCGAGCGTCGCCTGGCGGGGTTGGCGGCATGAGCGCCCACGACGCACAGGCCCAGGCGGCCATGGCCGCCGCGCAACGAGGCACGACGCCGCGCGCCATCACCATCGCCATCCTCGCGATGGGCGGCGAGGGCGGCGGCGTGCTGGCGGACTGGCTCGTCGACCTGGCCGAGCACAATGGCTACCTGGCACAGGCTACATCCGTCCCGGGCGTGGCGCAGCGCACGGGAGCCACCGTGTACTACGTGGAGCTGTTCCGGCAGGCCGACGTGCCGCCGGGCGAGGTGCCGGTGCTTGCGCTCGGCCCCGTGCCGGGCGAGGTGGACGTGGTCATTGCCTCGGAGTTGATGGAGGCTGCGCGTGCCCTGCAGCGCGGGCTGGTGACGGAAGACCGCACGCTGCTGGTCGCTTCCACCCATAGGGTGTATTCCATGGCGGAGCGCACGGCCATGGGCGACGCGCGGGTCGATTCCGCGACCTTGCTCGAAGGCTGCCGCGCCGCGGCTCGCCGCTTCGTGGCCGCCGATTTTGGCCGCGTGGCCGAGGAGGCGGGCAGCCCCATCAGCCCAGCCTTGTTCGGCGCCTTGGCGGCGACGGGGGTCCTGCCTTTCACGCGCGGGCAGTTTGAAGACGCGATCCGGCGGGGGGGCATTGGGG
>NZ_JADGHH010000160.1 GCF_019689535.1 Pigmentiphaga sp. | reverse complement strand
GCAGAATTCATGCAGACGCGGCGATGGCCGTCTTGTTCGGGATGGATCAATGCGCCCGCCGGGCGCGCGCCCGGGCCAGCGCGGCCTGCAGTATGGCACGTTTGCGTTCGGCCGCTTCGTCGGCGCCGGTGGCTGCCGCAGCGGAGGCTGCGGGGGCGAGCGGGGAAGCGCCTTGGAGTTGGGACTTGGCGCGCAGCCGTTCTTGGTCCTCGAGGCTTTCGCGGGCGAGCCTCTCCTGCCGGCGCCGATGGCGCAGCCTCGCGGCGTCGGCGTCTTGCCGCGTCCAGGTGCGCCCGCCGGGAGCGGGCTCCATCACGATGCAGTCCACAGGACACGGAGCCACGCACAGGTCGCAGCCCGTGCACAGCTCGGGCAGCACCGTATGCATGGCCTTGTTGGCGCCCACGATGGCGTCCACCGGACAGGCCCGGATGCAGAGCGTGCAGCCTATGCAGTGCTGTTCGTCGATGCGCGCCACCCTCAGCGGTTCGTGCCTCCCGCGCGTTTCGTCCAGCGGCAACACCGGCCGTTGCAAAAGGGCGGCGAGCTTGACGATGCCTTCGTCGCCGCCGGGCGGACAACGATTGATGGATGCTTCGCCGCGCACGATGGCTTCGGCGTATGGGCGGCATCCCTCGTAGCCGCACTTGGTGCATTGCGTCTGGGGCAGTTCCGCGTCGACCAGGTCAACCAGGCTCACGGGCGTCCTCGTCAGGCGGGATGGCTGTGCTGGCGAATGAAGGCGGCAATCTGGGGGCAAATCATCTCGCGCCAGCGCCTTCCCGAGAAAATGCCGTAGTGGCCGCAACGTGGCGCCGTGAAGTGACGCTTGCGTTCGGCCGGAATGCCGCTGCACAGGTCGTGCGCGGCCCGGGTCTGGCCGGAGCCGGAAATGTCGTCCAGCTCGCCTTCGATGGTGAAGAGCGCGACCGATTCGATGTCTGCCGGCTTGACAAGCTTGCCCTGCACTTTCCAGACCCCGCGCGGAAGCTGGAACTCTTGGAACACGATGCGTATGGTGTCCAGATAGTACTCGGCCGGCATGTCCAGCACGGCGTTGTATTCGTCGTAGAAGCGGCGATGCGCCTCGGCGTCCTCTTCATCCCCGCGCACCAGGTCGAGGTAGAAATCGTAGTGGGATTTCAGGTGCCGGTCGGGATTCATGCTCACGAAGCCGGCATGCTGGAGGAAGCCCGGATATACCTGGCGACCGGCCCCGGGAAAGCGCGGCGGCACGCGGTGGATGAGGTTCGTCTCGAACCAGGAGTAGGGTTTGGTCGTCGCCAGGTTGTTCACTTGCGTGGGCGACTTGCGCGGGTCGATGGGGCCGCCCATCATGACCATGCTGCGCGGCAGCTTGGGATCGCCTTCCGAGGCCATGAGCGACACCGCGGCGAGCACGGGGACGGTAGGCTGACAGACGGAAATCACGTGGACGTCCGGCCCCAGCTGGCGGATGAAATCCCGGATGTAGTCCACGTAGTCGGCCAAGTGGAACGGGCCGGCAGAGACCGGCACCATGCGGGCATCTATCCAGTCCGTGACGTAGACGTCGTGCGCGGGAAGCAGGGCGCGCACGGTGTCGCGCAGCAGCGTCGCGTGGTGGCCGGAGAGCGGCGCCACCAGCAGTACGGTCGGATCGGGCTTGCGCCTGGCGGGCTTGCGGCCGGCCGGGGTGCGCACGAAATGCACGAGGTTGCAGAATGGACGCGCAGCGGCGATCTCTTCGGTGACGACGGCGTCGGCGCCGTCCATGGTCGTGGACGTGAGCCCCCAGGCCGGCTTTTCGTAGTCCTTGCCCAGCCGGTACAGCAGTTCGTAGCCCGCCGCAAGGCGCCGGGACATCGGCGTATAGGCGAGGGGGCTGTACGGATTAGAGAAAAGCTGTGCCGTCGCGTCCGCAAAGTGCGCGAAAGGGGTGAGCAGCGCCCGCTGCCATTCATGCAATTGATACAGCATCTTGGCTCCAGACCTGGGTGCAAACGATCGTTGCCGTCAAACGATTATATTGCATTGCACAATCCGCGCGGTTCGCGGCCTGGGGAGGGAGGCGAAGCTACCCCTACCAGTAATTCTCGACCGCCAGGTTCCCCGGCTTGCCCCGCCGGGAGGTGCCGAAACCGCGTTCGGCCAGCAGCTTGCGCAGGTCCGAGACCATGTCGGGGTTGCCGCAGAGCATGACGCGCGAGCGTGCCGGATCCAGCGTCACGCCGGCGCGCCTTTCCAGCTCGCCGTTGGCTATCAGCGTCGTGATGCGGTCGCTCATCGCGCCTTCCACCTTTTCGCGCGTGACCGATGGCAGGTAGATGAGCTTGTCCGGCCGCCCGCGGCAAAAGTCGCCAAAAACCTCGTGGTTGCGCAGGCCTTCGATGACGTCGCGATACACCAATTCCTGCGGCGTGCGCACGCTGTGCACTACGATCAGATGATCGTATGTTTCCCAGACCTCCAGGTCCTGCAGGACAGAGACGAAAGGCGCCAGTCCCGTTCCCGATGCCAGCATCCACAAGTCCTTGCCGGCAGGGAAGGCCGCCGTGGTCAGGAAGCCGAAGCTCGTTTTGTCGACGTAGATGCGGTCGCCTTCGCGCAGGTGCTCGAGCGCGCTGGTGAACTCGCCGCCCGGCACGACGATGGAAAAAAACTCGAGGAAGTCGTCGTAAGGCGCCGATACGATGGAATAGGCCCGCCAGACGATGCGCTGCCCGGATCCGTCCTCGGCGTCAGGGTCCTGCCGTTCTATGCCCAGGCGGGCGAACTGCCCCGGCGCGAAACGAAAGCCTGGCGATCGTGTCGTACGGAAAGAGAAGAGCTTGTGCGGGACCCAGGTCTTGACCCAGGTGACGGTTTCGACGGTGTATTTTTCAGCGGTCATTATTTCCTGGGCGTCCCCGGCCGGGGCCGCCAGCGCCGGCCAGCCGCCCCGGAGGCGGCCCTGAAAACTGGAATGACGATGCGTCGGCGCGAAAACGGGTCGTTATCGCTCCAGCAGCGCCAGCTTGCCCGTCTTGTCCTTCCACTCGTCGGCGTCGGGCAGCGGCTCTTTGGTACGGGTGATGCTGGGCCAGGTTTGCGCCAGCTCGGCGTTGAGCTGGATGAAGTGGACTTGGTCGGCAGGTACGTCTTCTTCGGCCATGATGGCGTTGGCCGGGCATTCGGGGATGCAGACGGCGCAATCGATGCACTCGTCGGGGTCGATCACCAGAAAGTTAGGGCCTTCGCGAAAGCAGTCGACCGGGCAGACGTCCACGCAATCGGTGTATTTGCATTTGATGCAGTTCTCGGTGACGACGTGAGTCATAGGCTGCTCCAGGGCGGGCTGGAATAAAGTTTAGGTCAAGCCCATCATTTTACCGGACTGGGAGAATCCGGCCGGCATACCCCTTGCGGTGCCATGGATGGAGCGCGCTTCGGGCGCCCGGCCGCGGCCGGGCCGGCATGCGGGTAAACCCATGCTTGTGCTATTTTCTTCAGTTACGCAAAAAGGCATCACTGGAGACCGTACGATGCGATCCACCCTGACCGCGCTGCGCAAGAAACTCGCCGCAGGCCGCAAGATTTCCATGCTGACGTGTTACGACGCCGGTTTCGCCAAGGTAATGGAGGATGCCGAGGTCGATTGCATCCTGGTCGGCGACACCTTGGGCATGGTCGTGCAGGGGCGGGACTCCACGTTGCCGGTCCAGCTGCAGGATGTGGCCTACCACGTTTCATGCGTGGCCCGGGGTACGCGGCGGCCGTTCCTGTTGGCCGACATGCCGTTCGGCACGTACCAGGAAAGTCCGCAGCAGGCGCTGCGCAATGCCGTGACGCTGCTGCAGGCCGGGGCGCAAATGGTCAAGATCGAAGGCGGGGCGGAACTCGCGCCCACGATCGAGCTGCTCGTGCGCAGCGGCGTCCCCGTCTGCGGCCACATCGGCCTGCTGCCCTCGCACGTGCATGCGCTGGGCGGCTATCGCGTGCAGGGCAAGGAAGACGCCGAGGCCAGGCGCATCGTGGCCGACGCCAAGGCGGTCGAGGCCGCGGGCGCGGCAATGATGGTGATTGAGGCAGTGCCCGATCCGGTGGCGCGCCAAGTGTGCGAGGCGGTGGACCTGATCACCATCGGCATCGGTGCCTCGGCCGCGTGTTCCGGACAGGTGCTCGTCATGCACGACATGCTGGGGCTGACCTCGACGCCCGCCAAGTTCGTCAAGAACTACATGGTGAACGCCCCGGCCGGCGGGGATGCGGTGCTGCAGGCGTTCCGCCGCTATGTCACGGAAGTCGAGAGCGGCGCATTTCCCGGGCCCGAGCACGTTTACGGCATGTCCGGAGGCAATCTCGGCACGCCCTATGGCAACCAGAGTGGTCCGCAGTCATGATCATCACGTCTTTGCTGGATACCGACCTCTATAAGTTCACCATGATGCAGGTGGTCCTGCATCATTTCCCCGCGGCGCAGGTCGAGTACAAGTACAAGTGCCGCACGCCGGGGATAGACCTGCATCCGTATGTGGACGAGATCCGCGAAGAAATCGATGCGCTGTGCGAGCTGCGCTTCACCGAGGAGGAGCTCGCCTACCTGGGCAGCCTGAGGTTCATCAAGAGCGATTTCGTCGACTTCCTCGGGCTGTTCCGCCTGCCCAGGCGCTGCATATCGGTCTCCAAGGCGCAGGCGCCGGGCGAGCTCGACATCGTGGTCCGGGGGCCGTGGCTGCACACGATCCTGTTCGAAATCCCGGTGCTGGCCATCATCAACGAGGTCTATTTCCGCAACAACCACCTCGTCCCGGCCTATGCTGAGGGGCGGCAGCGCCTCATGAGCAAAGTGGAGATGGTGCGCAGCGATCCGGAGCTGCACGATTTCCACGTTGCCGACTACGGAACCCGCCGGCGCTTTTCCAAGGCCTGGCACGAAGAAGTCGTCATCACGCTCAAAGAGCAGATGCCGGAGAATTTTGCGGGAACCAGCAACGTCTACCTCGCCATGAAGCACGGGCTGACGCCGCTGGGCACCATGGCGCACGAGTATCTGCAAGCCTGCCAGGCGCTGGGGCCGCGCCTGCGCGATTCGCAGATCTACGGTTTCGAGGTCTGGGCACGCGAGTATCGCGGCGACCTGGGCATCGCGCTGTCCGACGTTTACGGAATGAACGCGTTCCTGCGCGATTTCGACATGTACTTCTGCAAGCTGTTCGACGGCGCGCGCCACGACTCCGGCGATCCCTTCATTTGGGGGGAACGCCTGATCGAACACTATAAGCAGAACCGGGTCGATCCCCGCACCAAGACGCTGGTGTTCTCCGACGGCCTGACCTTTCCGTTGGCCATCAAACTGGCCAAGCACTTCAAGGGGCGCTGCAACACTGCCTTCGGCATCGGCACCAACTTGACCAACGACCTCAGTTACCAGCCGCTGCAGGTCGTCATGAAAATGGTCAAGTGCAACGGGCAACCGGTGGCCAAGGTGTCCGACACGCCGGAGAAGACCATGTGCGAGGACAAGGCCTATCTGGCCTACCTGCGGCAGGTGTTCGAGATCCCGCCGGAGCAGACGGAGGGCGGGGACGACTGATCCCGCCTAGACGCCCAGGTAGCGGCTGAGCGTTTCCGGCCGGCGCCGCAGGTCCTCGGCCAGCCCTTCCTGCACCACGCGCCCTTTTTCCAGCACCATCAGGCGGTCCGCATTGGCCATGACCATCCGGTAGTTGCGGTCCACGACGAGGGCCGCCAGGCCGGTGCGCCGGATCTCGCCGATGACGCGCCAGATCTCGGCCACGATCAGGGGCGCGAGGCCTTCGGTCGCTTCGTCCAGGATGATCGCTGCGGGGTTGGTCATCAGCGCGCGGCCGATGGAGAGCATCTGCTGCTCCCCCCCTGAAAGCTGCCAGCCCAGGTTGCCCAGCCTTTCGGTGAGCCGGGGAAAGGTCGCGAGCACGCGGTCCAGCGTCCACTCGGCGCGCCCGTCCGTGCCCCGGCGCGCGGCCATGACCAGGTTTTCCTTCACCGTCAGGTTGGGGAAGATGCCGCGTCCTTCGGGTACGTAGGCGATGCCGACCTGGGCGGCTTCGTAAGGTTTGCCGCGCGACAAGTCGCGGCCTCCGATCACGATCTGGCCTTCGCGCTCCCTGACGTGGCCGAGCAGGGTACGGATCAACGTGGACTTACCCATGCCGTTGCGGCCCAGCAGGCCGAGGGTTTCGCCGCGTCCCAGCCGAAAGTCGATGCCGTGCAGAATGTGGCTGCTACCATACCACGCGTGGATCCCGCGGGCGTCGATGAGCGTTTCCATCCCTTGCTTCCTCGCGTCGCTCAATGGGCTGCGCCCAGGTAGGCTTCCTGGACGTCCGGATTGTTGCGGACCTCGGCCGGCAGGCCGGTGGCGATGGGGCTGCCGTTGACCATGACGGTGATGTCGTCGGCCACGGCGAAGACCGCGTCCATGTCGTGCTCCACCAGCAGGATGGCGTGGCCTTTCCTCAGCCGGCGCAGTAGCTCCAGCATGCGCTCGGATTCCTCCGCGCCCATGCCGGCGAGCGGTTCGTCGAGCAGCAGCACCGTCGGCGAGGTCGCCAGGCACATGGCGACTTCCAGCTGGCGCTTTTGGCCGTGCGAGAGGCTGGCGGCGGGCTTGTCTGCCAGGGCCGAGAGCCCCGTGCGCTCCATCGCGTCGTCGGCGCGCTCCTGGCTGGCCTTGCACGCCTGCGCCGATTCCCAGATCCGCCAGGGCCGCTGGGCGCGCGCCTGCGCGGCGAGGCGGCAGTTTTCACGTACCGTCAGTGGCAGGAAGATGGTATTGCGCTGGTAGCTGCGGCCTATGCCCGCCTGGGCGCGGCGCGGCTGCGACCAATTCGTGATGTCGCGGCCGTGCAGGCTGATCCAGCCAGAGGTGGGCGCAAGCTCTCCCGAGAGCAGGTGGATGAGCGTCGATTTGCCCGCGCCGTTGGTGCCGATCACGGCATGGATGCGATCGGGCGCGAGGGCGAGGGAAACATTGTCGATGGCTTTGAGCGCGCCGAAATGGCGGCTCAGCCCGTGGGCTTGGAGCACTGCCGTCATGTCGTCTGTTCCGTAGCCGTGGCGCGCGGCGACGCGAGGTCGTCGCCCACCGGGTGGGTTGGGATGCGAGGCGAGGCGGGGCGCGCGCGGCCGCGGCGGGGCAGGCGCAGGCCCGAGAAGCCTCCGGCCAGGCCTTGCGGCATCCACGCCACGGCCAGGATGATGAACCCGCCCATCAGCAGCTGCCAGTGCTTGGTGAGGTCCTGGAACCATTCGGCCAGCAGCACGAAGGTGGCGGCGCCGGCCACGGCGCCCGCCATGCTGCCCAACCCGCCGAGGATGATCATCAGGAGCGCGTTGCCGGACTGGTGCCAGGACACGAGCTCCGGATTGACGTAGCCATGCTGGGTGGCGTAGAGAAAGCCCGCCAGCCCAGCGAGGGCGCCGCCCAGGGTGAAGCTGGCGAGCTTGTAGGCAAACGTATCGAAGCCGGCTGCCCGCATGCGAGGCTCGTTGTGCCGGATGCCGACCAGCGCGTGGCCGAGCCGCGAGCGCAATACCAGCCCGATTACACCCAGCGTGAGCGCCAGGCCGAGCAGCGTGAGCCAGTAGACGTGGGAGGCTTGGTCAAGGTCGACGAGGCGCAGGCTCCCCAGCTCGAACGCCGGCTTGTTGTAGATATACGTGCCGTCGCTGCCGCCGAATATCTCGACGTCGTGGAACACGAAGTACACCAGCTGGCCGAAGGCCAGGGTGACCATGATGAAATAGATGCCGCGCGTGCGCATCACCAGGAAACCGATGATGAACGCGAGCAGCGCCGCACAGGCGATCGCTGCCAGGAGCAGCAGCCAGCCGTTGCCGGCCTCGTAGCGCGGCGTGAGCATCGCGACGGCGTAGGCGGCGGCGCCGAAATAGGCGGCGTGGCCCAGGCTGATCAGGCCGGTGTAGCCCGCCAGCAGCTGAAGGCTGGCGGCGAAGATCGCCATGATCAGCACTTTGGTGCCGAGTTCGATGTGGAACGGCGTGCCGATTGGCTCGGGCAGCACCGGCAGCAGCGCCAGCAGTCCCAGCACGACGATCCAGGCAAGCAGGGGAGGGACTTTCATTCCGTATTCCAATGTGTCGCAGGCAGCTCCGGCACGGCGGGCCGCGCCAGGGATCAAGTACCTTGTTTGAACAAACCCTCTGGGCGCCATAACAGGATGGCGGCCATGAGGACATAGATCAGCGCGCCGGCGGCCTGCTGCCAGAACACCTTGCCGAAGGTGTCGACGAAGCCGATCAGCAGCGACGCGACCAGCGCTCCCTTGATCGAGCCGATGCCGCCGATGACCACGACGACGAAACA
>NZ_JADGHH010000159.1 GCF_019689535.1 Pigmentiphaga sp. | reverse complement strand
CTTGCCTGGACAATGCCCGCGGCGATCTCCGCCGCGATGGCATGGGTGAGGGACTTGGGATCAGGATGGGAAACGACGATTAATACATGCATGGGATGCTCCTGCCGCACGCTGCATCACAGCGACCTACCTTTGGTAACTTACTAATAGTAGGTTACCGTTGGTATATTAGCGGTGTCAACCCAATTGGAGTTCGTGGCGATGACACAAACCCGCCGCCGTCTCTCCCGCGAAGAGCGCTATCGTCAGCTCGTGGAGACCGCTTGGCAGCTGATCGGCGAAGAAGGCACGGAGGCACTGACCTTGGGTCGATTGGCGGAACGGTCGGGCGTGACCAAGCCCGTCGTCTACGATCATTTCGAGACACGGCTGGGCTTGCTTGCGGCGCTATATAAGGATTACGACGCGAGGCAGAATGCGCTCATGGACCAGGCGCTCCGCACGTGCGCACCCACTTTGGCTGAGGTGAGCCGCGTGATAGCGTCGTCCTATGTAAGGTGCGTGATGCGCCAGGGCCGCGAAATTCCCGGCATCATCGCGGCGTTGGCGGGCTCCCCCCAGCTTGAGGAGATCAAGCGGGAATACGAATCCGCGTTCATCGAGAAATGCCGCTGCGTACTTTCACCCTATGCGCCGGGTCACAAGATCTCGACCGCGAGTTTGTGGGGGATGCTCGGAGCAGCCAACGGCCTGTCCTATGCCGCGGCCCAAGGAGAGATATCGACCGCCCAGGCAGAAGATGAATTACGCACACTCATCGTCGCGATGGTCGAGCGGGGGAGAAAACCCGCCTCCGGCAAGGACCGCGGCGAGAAAGGCGGCTGAGAGTCTGCCTCTCGCGCTTGCCATTCTGCGCTGTCCTGCTACGCCGGGCCAACCCCTGCCGCCTCAGGCCGGGACCCGCTATGCTTATCGCCCGGGCGCGCCCAGTGCGTGGCAGCGCCGCTGTGCCCACGGAGCACCGCATGAAGCTCGAGTTCTCGCGCCTGTTCAACGTTCGCCGCGAGGAGATTCTTCCCGTCTCGCTCGCGGTGGGCTTTTTCTTCTGCGTGCTGACGGCCCTGATGATGCTGCGGCCGGCACGCGAGGCGCTCGGCATGCGAGGTGGCCTGGACGCCGTCCGGTGGTTGTTCGTTGGCACCGCGCTCGCGACGCTGGCCGTCAATCCTCTTTTCGGATGGTTGGTCAGCCGATTCCGGCGCACACAGTTCATCGCAGCGACGTATTGCTTCTTCGCCACCAGCCTCGGGGCTTTTTACCTCCTGCTCGTCGCAGCGCCCGAAGCAGTCGGAACGGCGAGCGGGCAGGTGTTCTACGTGTGGTTCAGCGTCTTCAACTTATTTTCGACCATGGTCTTTTGGGCGCTGATGGCGGACCGTTTCACGCTTGAACAGGGCAAGCGATGCTTCGGCCTCATTTCCGTGGGCGGCACGTTGGGCGCCATCTTTGGTCCGTGGCTAGCGTCCCTGCTGGCCAAGCCCTTGGGAACGCCGTCTTTGCTGCTGATATCGGCGGGGTTTTTGCTGCTGGCACTGGCCCTCGGACTCGGCATTGCGCGCCGCCGCCCGGAAAACGCAAAGCGGGAAACCCCAGGCGCTGCCCCCGAACGCATCGGCGGCAGCGCTTGGGAAGGCATCAAGGCCTTGTTCCGGTCGCGCTACCTAGCCGGCATTGCCCTATACGTGATCATCCTGGCGGTCATGGCGACGTTCCTGTATTTCACCCGGTTGCAGATGGTGGCAGCGGCGGGTAGCGAGCTGGACGTGCGCACAGCGCTGTTTGCACGCATCGACATGCTGACGCAGGTCGCCACGCTGGTAATCCAGCTCGCCGTCGCCGGCCAGTTGATGAAACGCCTGGGCGTGGCACTCACGCTGGCGCTTCTTCCGTTGACCGCGGCGCTGGGTTTCGTGGGGTTGGCGATCGTCGGCTCATTGGCGGCGCTGGTTGCATTCGAGGCGAGCTTTCGCGCCGTACAACGCGCCATCATGCGCCCCGCGCGCGAAACGCTGTTCACGGTGCTCAACCGGGAAGACAAGTACAAAGCCAAGGCTTTCATCGATACTTTCATCTACCGGTTCGGCGACGTGGCCGGCGCCCAGGTGGAGGGCATGCTCGGCAGGCTGGGCATGGGGCTCTACGCCGTGGCGGGGGCAGCCCTTCCGCTGGCCATCGTTTGGATGGGGCTGGCGCTTTGGCTGGGTCGCACGCAGCAACGTCTGGCCGGAGAACCTTCGGCGTCGACATCGACGTCGCCGCACGCCTTCAACATTTTGCAAGAGGGGAGCGAATCATGATTTCCCGCCGCGATACCTTGAAACTGGGCATGGCCGCGGGCGCGGCCGCGGCGCTCGCGCCCACCGCACTGTCCCGCGCTGCACCGGCACCCGAGCCGATCATCACGCGCCCCATCCCCAAGTCGGGAGAACGCTTGCCCGTGGTGGGGCTGGGCAGTTCAGCCACGTTCTCCGCGGTTGCCGGGAGCGAGGATTGGCAACGGCTGCGAAACGTTTTCATGTCGATGTTGGAGCATGGCGGCACCGTGTTCGATACGGCCCCGGCCTATGGCGCATCGGAAGAGGTAGCCGGACAAATCGTGCGCGAATCGGGGCTGGCCGACGAACTTTTCTGGGCGACCAAACTGAACGTCGCCCAAGGCGGCAGTGCCGACCCTGGGCGCGCCCGCGCCCAGGTGGAAACCTCTTTCCAGCGCGTGGGCAAGCAGGTGATCGACTTGATCCAGGTTCACAACATGGGCGACGTCGAGATGCAGTTCAGCATACTCAAGGAACTGCGCGAACAGCGGCGAATCCGCTATGCCGGCGTGACCACGACTTTTCCGCGCCAGTACGAATTGCTGGAGCAGACCATGCGCGCCGAGCCGCTCGACTTCATCGGCGTGGACTACGCCATCGACAACCGCGTGATGGAGGAGCGCATCCTGCCACTGGCGGCCGACCGGGGCATCGCCGTACTGGCCTACGCGCCGTTTGGCCGGACCCGATTGTGGGAGAAGGTGCGCGGCCGGGAGGTCCCGTCCTGGGCCGCCGAACTTGGCATTCGCACTTGGGCGCAGTATTTCCTGAAGTTCGTCATTTCCCATCCTGCCATCACCTGTGCCACGCCAGCCACCAGCCGCCCCGCCAACGTCGTCGATAACATGAGCGCCGCCCGGGAGCCGCTTCCGGACCGCGCGATGCGCGAACGCATGGCCAAGCACATCGAAACCCTGTAAGCAGCGGGGGCTGGGTGCCGGTTCAACCCCTCGCCCGACTGCGCAGTCGGCGGCCAGGAATGCAGCTTGCTGGAGCAGGCAGGATTGCCATCCGTGCAGTACCGGCCTATGCTCGAACTCCCCCCGCATCTATGTGCTTGCCGCCGCGCCGGCACATCGCAAGGCCAAGGAGACGTCATGCGAGCGCAGGATTCTCCCCACCGTGCGTCGCCCCGAGCGCCCCTTCTCCAATGGTGGGCGAAACGGTTGCTGCTGGTGTTCGTACTGCTCTGGCCGGGAGCCATTGCCGTCGCCGCAGCCCCAGACACCACCGCGCCGGGAACCGTCGTCCTGCTGGACGTCCAAGGCGCCATCGGGCCCGCCACCACCGGCTACCTGCAGCACGGCTTCGAGAGGGCCCGGCAGGAAAACGCACGCGCCATCGTGCTGCGCATCGATACCCCGGGCGGACTGGCCACTTCGATGCGAGACATCATCCGTTTGATGCTGGCCTCGCCCATTCCGATCATTGCCTATGTGGCTCCCAGCGGGGCCCAGGCCGCCAGCGCAGGGACGTACCTGCTGTATGCCAGCCACCTGGCGGCCATGGCCCCCGGGACCAACACGGGTGCCGCCACGCCAGTAAACATGGGTGGCTCCGGAGAGGGCGTCCCGGCGGGCGACCCGAAAGCGCGCAGGGAGCGGAACAAACCCCAGGGCGACGCCAAAGAGCCGCCCGAGCAGGCGCCCGAGGCCAATGCCATGACCCGCAAGGCCGTCAATGACGCGGTGGCGTTCATACGCAGCCTCGCCGACATGCATGGCCGGAATGCCGATTGGGCCGAAGACGCGGTGCGCAACGCAGCAAGCATCCCGGACCGCGAGGCACTCGAACGCAAGGTCATCGAAGTCGTGGCGAGCGATCTGGACGATCTGCTGGCGCAGGCGGACGGGCGCAGCGTCAAGCTCCAAGGCAAAGACGTGCGATTGGAAACCCGCGGTGCGACGATCGTATCGGTCGAAGCAGATTGGCGCACGCGCTTCCTCGCCATCATCACCAATCCCAACATCGCCTATATCCTGATGCTGCTTGGCATCTACGGCATCATCTTTGAACTGATGAGCCCCGGCGCCATTTTCCCCGGCGTGCTGGGGGCCGTGGCGTTGGTGGTCGGGCTATTCGCCCTCAACCTGCTTCCCATCAATTATGCGGGCATCGGCCTCGTGCTGCTCGGCATCGGACTCATGGCGGCCGAGGCACTCACGCCCTCTGTCGGCCTGCTCGGCATAGGCGGCGTCGCCGTCTTCGCGTTGGGTTCACTGTTCATGTTCGACGGCGACATTCCGGGCTTCCAACTATCGCTGCCCGTAGTCGCCGCCGCGGCAGCAGCAAGCGGCATATTGTTGGCCGTGGTCCTGGCGTCGGTCGTGCGCGCACACCGAAGACAGGTCGTGACCGGCGCCGATCGCTTGATCGGAGCGCGGGGCATCGTGTTGGCGTGGTCGCAGTCCGGCGGACAGGTCCGCATCCATGGCGAGCGCTGGCGCGCCCGCAGCGATGAGCCTCTGGCGCCCGGATCGCCCATACAGGTTACCGGCAGAGACGGCCTGACGCTGATCGTCAGGGCGGCGCCGCCCGACGCACACTAAGGAGCACGTACCATGGTCATTGCCCTCGTTCCCTACCTGATCCTCGTCCTCCTCGTCGTCATGGTCCTGTTGTCGATGATCAGGATCTTGCGCGAGTACGAACGCGGCGTCGTCTTCACCCTTGGACGATTCAGCGGCGTCAAAGGCCCCGGCTTGATCATCCTGATCCCGTTCGTCCAACAAATGGTGAGGGTGGACTTGCGTACGGTCGTGCTCGACGTTCCGAGCCAGGACATCATTTCGCGCGACAACGTGTCGGTAAAAGTGAACGCAGTGGTGTACTTTCGCGTCGTCGACCCCGACAAGGCTGTGATCCAGGTCGAGCGATACATGGAAGCCACCAGCCAGCTGGCCCAAACCACGCTACGGTCCGTCCTCGGCAAACACGAGCTCGACGAAATGCTCGCCGAACGAGACAAGCTCAATGCGGACCTGCAGGAAATATTGGACCGCCAGACCGAAGATTGGGGCATCAAGGTCAACAACGTTGAAATCAAACACGTCGATATCGACGAAAGCATGGTGCGGGCCATTGCGCGCCAGGCCGAAGCCGAGCGCAACCGCCGGGCGCGGATCATCAATGCCGAAGGCGAGCAGCAGGCAGCGCAGCGCCTCGTCGAGGCCGCCCAGACGCTGGCCGCGGCCCCCGAGGCCATGCAGTTGCGGTTTCTTTCGACGCTCTACGACATCAGCAACGACAGGTCGTCCACCATTGTTTTCCCCGTCCCCATCGATTTGCTCCGCAATATCTTCGATGCGCGCGCTGGCCGGCCTGGCCCCGCAGCGGGTGCGGCGCCGCAGAACGTAACCAACCCCGACGCGGCCTGAGCGCCGGCGTGAGGGTGCAGCGCCCAGACACCTTGCCCCGGGCGAATCAACCGCCAATGAACAAGAGCGCGGACGAGGCCGTGGCGATCGCCATGGCGCGGTGGAGACATGTCAAGCGCCGCCCGCCTTCCAGCAGGGTCTTCAAGAAGCCGCCGCAGGCGGCCCACAGGGCAATGGAAGGCAGCGCGCAGGCGAGGAAGACGACCGTCACGACCAGCAATCGCAAGAAATAATCGTCTTCCGCGACGGCATACATGGACACCCCGGACATGGTCATCATCCACGCCTTGGGATTGGCAAACTGAAACCCCATGCCATACCAGAATCCCAACGGCGCCCGGCTGCGGCCGTCGCTCAGTCCAGCGCTGCGCCACAAGCGCCACGCCAAATAGAACACATAGGCCACACCTAGGGCCCTCAGCCAGGCGACTCCATGCGGAAGGCTGGCGATCACCGCGCCCACGCCTGCGCCGCACAACATGAACAAGGCGGCAATGCCGGCCAGCGTACCGGCCATCAGGGGGATGGTGCGGACGAATCCATGCGCCAGGCCCGACGCGGTCATCAACACGTTGTTCGGCCCCGGCGTCGCAGCCATCGCGAACGAAAACAACACTAGAGACACGAACCATGCGGCCGTCATGTCGACTCGGTGCCGAAAAATATGACCCAGGCGGCGAAATCTTCCGTGAAATACTCGAAGCGGTGCGGCGTGCGGGCCGGCACGAAAAGCACGTCCCCCGCCTGGAACGGATGAAGAAGGCCGGCATTGAAGAACCGGCCTCGCCCCGCGATGACGACGTAGAGTTCGTCGCGCTCGTGCGGCGTTTGCAAGTCTTCCCCGCGGGGAACGTATAGTTCCAGCGACACGCAACCGTGTCGCCACAACTCCGCGAAGCGCTCTCCCCTGGCCTCCAGCACCGAACGCGCATGGGTCAGCGGCAACCAAGTTTGGGGTTCCATTATCCTTTTCCCGCCAACGGTCGAGGCAGGAGAGCCTCCGCATCGCGTCCGGCACTCCCCCGGTTGACCGGCAGTCCGTTATCGTTAAGGGCATGGACATACTGGACCGCAACGCACCGCCGCGTCTTGAAGGTTTGTGCGGGTCAGCGACAACCGCCGGCCCCGCCCCGGCGCGCCTGCACTATGGGCAGGGCGGCCCGGGCATCGAACGCCTGGCGGCGGATTTCACCGGCCCAGCCTTTGCCCCTCATCGCCACGACACCTACGCCATCGGCGTCACGCTGCGGGGCGTCCAGACCTTCCGCTATCGCGGCGAACAGCGGTACTGCCTGGTCGGGGAAGGGCACGTCCTGCATCCCGATGAACTGCATGACGGCGCGGGAGGTACCGAAGAGGGTTTCGGATACCGCATTCTTTACATCGCTCCGGCGCTGGTCCAGGAAGCCCTGGGAGGGCGGGCCCTGCCCTTCGTCGCCAACCCGGTCATCGACCGGAAATGGATGCGCCCCCTCTTCGAACAAGGATTGCTGGACATCGACCAGCCCTTGGATCCGTGCCAGCAGGTCGACCTGACGCTCTCCGTGGCGCACTTGCTGCAGCGTCACGCCGGCACCTCGACCCGGCTGCGCACTCCGCTTGCGCTCGACCGACTGGTGCGGGTGCGGGAGCTCATTGCGGCCGACCCATCGGTACCACGTCCGCTTGGGGAGCTGGAACGCGTGGCCGGCTTGGACCGCTGGACACTGGCGCGCCAGTTCCGGGCCGCCTTCGGCACGAGCCCCTCACATTTCCGCACCATGCGGCAGCTGGACAGGGCGCGCACGCTCGTGCGCGCCGGGGCGACGCTGGCAGACGCCGCGGCGGAGGCGGGGTTTGCCGACCAGAGCCACTTCACCCGCCTTTTCAAGCGTGCGTATGGATTGACGCCCGCAAGCTGGCGGCGGGCGATCGGGCAATGAAGAGGTCCTGGCTAAACCGCCGCACCACCCCCCAAAATAACGGTGCTCTGGCTCGACAGCGTGCCGCCGTTGCCATGCGCCAGCGCCGTTTCGCATTTCGCCACTTGTCGCTGTCCGGCTTCGCCGCGGATCTGCCGCACCGCCTCGATGAGCGCGAATACGCCGTACATGCCCGGATGACAATACGATAGGCCGCCGCCGTTGGTGTTGACCGGCAGGCTGCCGCCCGGCGCGATGGTGCCGCCCGATACGAAGCGGCCGCCTTCGCCCTTGGGGCAAAAGCCCAGGTCTTCGAGGAAGAGCAGCGTGGTGATGGTAAAGGCGTCGTATACCTCCACCACGTCGATGTCGCGGGGGCCGAGGCCTGCCATGGCATAGGCGGCGGCGCCGGAGTGCACCGCGCCGGTCACGGTCAGGTCCGGCATGCAACTGATGTGATAGTGGCTCAGGTGCTCGCCCACGCCCAGCACATAAGCTGGTGCCTTGCGTAGGTCGTTCGCGCGCGCGGCCGAGGTCATGATGAGTGCACCGCCGCCGTCGGTGACGAGGCAGCAATCACGCACCGTGAGCGGATGACTGACCATGCGGGACGCAAGCACGTCCTCCACGGTAAGCGGCGTTTTTTCCCATGCGACCGGATTGTGCAGCGCCCACTGCCTGGCGGCGACGGCCACTTCGGCTAGTTGCTCGCGCGTCGTGCCGTACTCGTACATGTGGCGCGCAGCGGCGAGCGCGTACGAGCTCGCGGTATAGATCGGACGGTAGGGGGCTTCGTGGGGGTTAGGGTCG
>NZ_JADGHH010000158.1 GCF_019689535.1 Pigmentiphaga sp. | reverse complement strand
CCGCGAGTACCCGCTGAGTTCCGCGGTGCCCGCGACCCTCAGTTTGTCGCCCAGCCGCGAAAATACCACTTTATTCGCGCTGTCCGTCAGGCTGACGGTAGGCGCGCGCGAGGAATCAGTAACCGGGTATGTCGCCGAATATCCTTTGGCTGGATATACCATGCAGGGCACGCCCAACGGCCTGACCAGCTCCGGCGTGAAGCTGCCCAACGCCGCAACGAACACGTCGCCGTGAACCTTGCCGTACCGGCCCTGTTCGTCGATGACTTCCACCGCCTTCACCCAGCCGCCTTCGGCGAGCAAGCGCGTGATTTGGGTTGAAAACCGAAACTCTACGCCGGCCGCGGCCGCTTTCTCTGCCAACGCCGTCGTGAACTGGTAGACGTCGCCGCTTTCGTCCGAGGCCGTGTAATCCCCGCCGACGATGCGATGGCTTTGCGGAGCTAGCGCCGGCTCCAATGCCACGAGCTCTTCGGTGCTGAGGATGCGTCGGTCGACTCCGAACTCCCGCATCAAGTCGGCGGCCTTTTGCGAGGCATCGAACTCCGCCGCATCGCGATAGAAGTTGATGATGCCTTTCTCGAGGTGATCGTAGCGGATGCCGAGTTCGCTGCGCATGGCTTGCAGCACGGAGCGGCTATACGACGCCATGTTGACCAGTGCCCGAATGTTGCGGGGCAGCCGGCCAGGTAGGCATTCACGCAGGAACGCCAGGCACCAAATCCACTGATGCCAATCCGCATGCAGTCGAAACAGCAGGGGTGCATCTCCCCTGAGCAGCCAGCGCGCCAGCTTGAGGGGCGCTTGGGGATTGGCCCAAGGTTCGGCATAGGAAACCGATATCTGCCCGCCATTGGCGAAACTAGTCTCCCGGGCTGCGCCGGGCTGGCGATCGATGACCGTCACCTCATGACCCGATTGGCGCAACCACCATGCGCTCGACGTGCCGATGATTCCGCTACCCAATACGACGACTTTCATTCTTGCTCCTCGGGCCCGGCGGCCCGGTCCGTCTTGGCGCCGCCCCGGCAGGGGGCACAAAGCGTAAGTGTATATTCCCGCCTACAGCGCCGTGTACCGCTCCCTCGGTCAGGCGGCCCCTTTCCACGTCCTGGAGAGCCGAATCGAACGGATACACCGTGGCGCCCCCGGCATGGGACGCATCCTCCATCAGGCGGCTTGGATCGGGCGGGCAGGGTCACCGACAACGGCCTTGTCGGGCGACTGCCCAGACTGCATCAAGCGACGAGCCGCCATATGGTCGACCGGGGAGTTGACCGACTCGATGGCCCGCAAGCGCGTACCCTCGTAATGCAGGACCGAAAAGCCGTTGCCGCGTGATGCAGGCCGCAGGACACTCTCGCAGCCGGGCCGCCATAGGCCGGTGATCTGTAGGCGCGCCTCGCCTTGGTCGGACCAAAACCATGGCACTGCGGCGTAAGGCTGCGGCTCGCCGCATAGCCGCGCGGCCAAGGCCTTGGCCTGGTCATTGGCATTCTGCACGGACTCGAGCCGAAGTCGCTGGGGCCAGTCGGGATGCGGAAACGCAACGCAGTCTCCGATGGCCGAGATGTCCGGGTCGGTCGTAGCCAGGGTGGCGTCGACGACGATGCCGTCATCGCAGGCGAGGCCGGCGTCCCGCGCCAAGTCCACGTTAGGCGTGGCGCCGATGCCGGCGATGATCACATCGGCCGGCACCGACACGCCGCCCACGAGGACGCCCGTCGCCCGTCCCTGGGCCATCTGCAGGCCATCCACCATCGTCCCCAGGCGGATGTCGACCCCGGCGCCGCGATGCGTGGCAAGTAGAAAGTCCGACACGGCGGGCGATACCGAACGCGCCAGGAGGCGAGGCATCGCCTCGAACACCGTCACCTCCTTACCCAGCTGGCGTGCCGTGGCGGCGATCTCCAAACCGATGAACCCACCGCCCAGCACGACGATGCGCCGTGCCTGGGCGAGCGCATCCCGCAACGCCTGGGCTTGGTCGTAGGTGCGCAGATAGTGGACGCCCGGTGTGCCGACCGGTGCCTGAGGCAGTTCGCGCGCTTTCGCGCCGGTGGCCAACACCAGGTGATCGTATGCCAATTCACGCGGCCCGTCGGGCGCGACCAGGCGCAGCACCTTGCGCGCGCGGTCTATGCCTTGCACACGCGTGCCCAGCCTCAGCTCAATCCCAGCTTGCTCGTAGAACGCGGCGCCCCGCAGCTCCGGCAGGACCGCTTCTGGATCCTTGATCAAGGTCTTGGACAAAGGCGGGCGATGGTAAGGCAGATGCACCTCGTCGCTGATGAGTGCGACTTGGCCGGGGAAGCGCTTCTCGGCCAGCGATGCGGCCAACTGGGAAGCGGCATGGCCGCCGCCCACGATCACGAGTCGGGTCATGGCGTTGAAGTCTTGGATCGACGCGAACGGTCGTTCGGCGCTCTCGCGAGCATTGTAGCTTGGCGGTTCGAACGGCAATTGGACTCAGCCGCCTGGCCTGGGTTCACGCGTCCCCGCGCACTCCCGGCGCGGTCCCGCCACGCCACCCACGCGCCACCACGTCGGCAATAGTCTTCGGATGTCTTGCCTGCGATAGCGATCGTCGATCAGCATCACCATTCCCTCGTCCTGCTCGGTGCGGATCACCCTGCCGGCCGCCTGCACCACTTTCCGCAGGCCGGGGTACAGGTAGGTGTACTCGAAACCGCGGCCGAAACGCGCCTCCATGACCGCGCGCATCTTTTCGTTCACCTCATTGACCTGCGGCAGGCCCAGCGTGGCGATGAACACGCCGATCAGGCGCGAACCGGGAAGATCCACGCCTTCGGAAAACGCGCCGCCGAGGACGGCGAAACCGACACCCCGGCCACCTTCGACGAACCGGGCGAGAAACTCCTCGCGTCCGCCCTCGTCCATTTCCGGCGTTTGCTCCCACACCGGCAAGTCGCCCGCCTGCGCCCGCAGACCGTCGGACAGCCTGCGCAGGTAATCGAAACTGCTGGCGAAAACCAAGTAATTCCCGGGACGCGCCGCATATTGCTCGGTGATGAGCGAACCGATGAGCGGGATCGAGCGCTCTCGGTCGTGGAAACGCGTGGACACATGCGCCGCGATCCTTACCGACAACTGCTCCGACCGAAAGGGAGAGCCAACCTCCAACCACCCTGCATGCCCTGGCAGGCCAAGCATGTCCCGATAGAAGTCGGGTGGCCCCAACGTTCCGGAAAAAAGTACGGTGGCTCGCGCCGCCGCATGGCGCACAGCGAGGAACGGCGCCGGCACCACGTTGCGCAGGCTAAAGGTGGATGAGGCCGGCCGCCCCTCGCGTGCGTGCACAAGGCGCACGTCGAAGAGCGAGTGATCCCCGAACTGCTCGGCGAGCCGGGTGAAGTGCAGCGCGTCGAAATAAAACCGTTGCACGGCCGGGTCCATGCCCACCGGCATCTCCGCGAGATAGTCCGTGACTGCCGCCGTCGCCTGCTGCAGCGCTGCGAGCCAGCCCGCCGGGACGGCCGGAAGGGACTGGTAGGAGGCGGAGTGCAGGCGGTTCCACGCCGACCAACGCCGCTCGAGCGCCCCGAGCGGCCTGCGCAATGCCCCCGGCGCGGCGGCGCGTGCCGCTTTCAGCGCAGCCTGGTCCAGCGATGCGCTGTACATGCCGCGCGCGCGTTCGATCAGGTTGTGGGCCTCATCCACCAAGACGGCGACCCGCCAGCCACACATCGCGGTCAAGGCATACAAGAGGCCGCTGCCATCGTAGTAATAGTTGTAGTCGCCCACGACGACGTCACTCCAGCGCACCAGCTCCTGGGCCAGGAAGTACGGGCATACGCCGTGTGCCAGCCCCAGCCGGCGGACGCCGGCGCGATCCCATGTGCCGCCAACGGCAACTGCCTCCGCACGCGCGGCCGGAAGGCGATCGTAGAACCCCCGCGCCAAAGGACAATCGTCGCCATGGCAGGCGCGGCCGGGATTCTCGCAAGCCTTGTCGCGAGCCACCAGTTCCAGGGCGCGAACAGGCAGGGACCCGGCGGCGCTGCGCAAGGCATCGATCGCCCCCAGCGCCAGTGCCCGGCCGGACGTCTTGGCCGCGAGGAAGAACACCTTGTCCAGTCTGTCTCCGGCGCAGGCCTTCAACGCAGGAAATAAGGTGCCAAGCGTCTTGCCGATGCCAGTGGGAGCCTGCACCATCAGCGCGCGGCCGTCTCGGGCGGCGCGATAGACTGCCACGGCGAGCTCGCGCTGGCCAGGCCGGAACTGCTCGTAAGGAAAACGCAATCCCGACAGCGCCGCGTCGCGCGCTTGCCGGTGTGCACGTTCCGCCAGCGCCCAGGCAAGAAAGTGCTCGCATTGCTCGCGGAAAAATGACGCCAGGTCCGCCGCCGCGTACGCCTCGCTCAGTACGGTCTCGCGCTCGGTGGCGATGTCGAGGTAAACCAGCGCGACGTCCAGGTTGGATAGTCCACGCGCGGCGCACAGCAGATGGCCGTACATTTTCGCCTGCGCCCAGTGCAGCGCACGCCGGTTGGCGGGCACGGCCTCGAGCCGGCCGCGATAGGTCTTGAACTCTTCCAGGCGGTTGGCGACGGGATCGTATCCGTCGGCGCGCCCGCGTACCAGCAGCTCGCGATACGCGCCTGCGAGGACGATTTCGGTTTCATATCCAGGCCCCCGGCGCTTGGCAATCAGGACATGGCCGGCCTGCCCCTCCTGTGCCGACGGAGAAGGGGAAAAGCGCAAGTCGAGGTCGCCCTGCCGCGCCGTGAACTCGCAAAGGGCACGCACGGCAACCACGTAAGCCGGCGCCGAGCCGTCCGGCAGGGGCGCCGATTCCAGGCCGTCACGTTGACCGTCGGGACGAATACGCGCATTCATGCCCGCAGGAATGGCCGGGCCGGCGCACGGCGTCGCGCCCGGCGCAGGTACTGTATATTCATACAGCCATGATAGCAGGGGCCGAACGACGCGGCCCCGATGCGCGCGGCAAGTTTACTTGCGCAGGGTCGCCAGAATGCCGTCCAGGAGTTCGAGCATCCGGTCGATCTCGGCTTCGGTCACATTTAGGGCGGGCATGAAACGCAGCAGGTTGCCCCGCGGCGCATTCAGCAACAAGCCTTCCGGTTCGAGCATGCGGGCGCGCTCGACGATGGCTGGACCGTCTTCGCGATCCATGATCAACGCGCGCAGCAAGCCATTGCCCCGTTCGCCGGGCATGTTCCACTTGGCGGCCAATGCAGCCAGCCCTTGCGAGAGGTATTGCCCCCGCTGGCGCACCCCCTCCAGGAATCCGGGCGCGGCCAAGGCGTCGAACACCGCGACGCCGATGGCGGTCATGAGCGGGTTGCCGTTGTACGTGCCGCCTTGGTCTCCGTGCTTGAACACGCAGACCTCCTCGCGCGCCAGCAGCGCCGCCAGGGGCGCGCCGCCGCCTATGCCCTTGCCCAGCGTCATGATGTCGGGACGGATGCCCGCCTGCTCGTAGGCGAACATCGTGCCGGTGCGGCCCATGCCGGTCTGCACTTCGTCGACGATGAGCAGCAGCTTGCGCGCATCGGCCAGCTTGCGCAGGTTCTGCAGGAACTCCGCGGTCGCCGGGATGACGCCACCCTCCCCCTGCACGGGCTCCAACATGATGGCCACGGTCTGGTCGTCGATCAGCGCCTCCACGGATGCGAGGTCATTGAGCTCCGCCTTCGGGAAGCCATCGACTTGGGGCGCAAAGAGCGTGCTCCAACCTGGCTTGCCGGACGCCGACATGGTGGCCAGCGTGCGTCCGTGGAAGCTGTGATTGAAGGTGATGATCTTGTAGGCGCCCGGTTTGTGCACTTGGCCCCACTTGCGCGCGAGCTTGATGGCGCCCTCGTTGGCCTCGGCTCCGCTGTTGGCGAAGAAGACGCGATCGAAGCAGGAAGCCTTGGTCAGGCGCGTGGCCAGTTCGATGGACGGCTGGTTGTAGAACGCCGGCGACGGATTGAGCAGCAGGCGCGCCTGTGCCTCCAGGGCTTTGACGACTTCCGGCGGGCAGTGCCCGAGGCAATTGACCGCCCACCCCTGTATGAAGTCGAGATAGCGCTTGCCGGCATGATCCTCCAGCCACGACCCCTGCCCTCGGATGAACACGAGGTCCGGACGCTGCGTGATCTCCATGAGGGCGTTGACGTTGAACTGGCCGAATTCCATGACTCAAACTCCTTGCGTGCCCGGGGGGCGAAAATGGATGACCCGCCGATGCGGCGGGTCGGTAAACATTACACCGTGTTGCGCGCGATGTCTGCCTCGGAAGTGAAGGCATCCGCGTAAAACTCGTCTTCAGGCAGGCCGCACTGTTGTACAAAATCCCTATGGGCCGATTCGACCATGACGGGGGCGCCGCACGCGTAGACCTGGTAGCCCGACAAATCCGGAATGTCTTCCATGACGGCCTTGTGCACGAAACCCGTACGGCCCGCCCAACCGTCCTCCGGCAAGGCGTCGGAAATCACCGGCACGTAGCGGAAGTCCGGGCGGGTACTCGCCCATTCGCGGGCCGCTGCGTCCATGTAGAGGTCGCGCGGGCGACGTCCTCCCCAATACAAGTGGACCGGACGCCGGATATCCTTGTGGATCATGTGCTCTACCATCGCCCGGATCGGCGCGAAACCCGTGCCGCTGGCAAGCATGACGATGGGCTTGGCGCTTTCCTCGCGCAGGAAAAACGAACCGAACGGGCCCTCGAAGCGCAGGATGTCCCGCTCCTTCATCTGGGTCGGGCCGACGCCGAAGACGTGATCGGTAAAGGCTCCACCCGGAAGATGGCGGATGTGCAGCACCAGTCCGCCCTCTTCGTGCGGCGCGTTGGCCATGGAATAGGAGCGGCGGCGACCGTCCTTCATGATGATCTCCACGTACTGCCCCGCGTTGAAGCGCAGCTTTTCCGTGGCGGGCAACTGCAGCCGGACGATCTTCACGTCCGGCGCGGCGTCCGTCAGGCTCTGCACACGGCAAGGCAGCTTGCGGATGGGAATGTCGCCAATGCCGTCGACTTCGCGCACTTCGATGGTCAAGTCGGAACGCGGCTTGGCGACGCAGAACAGCGCCCATCCCTGGGCGGCCTCCTCCGGCGTCAGCGTCTGCGCTTGATGCGGTCCCAGCTCGATCTCGCCGGCGACCACCTTGCCCTTGCACGACGAGCACGCGCCGTTCTTGCAGCTATAAGGCAACATTACGCCTGCCTGCAACGCTGCATCGAGCACGGTCTGGCCTTCCTGGACCATGAACTGATGACCGCTGGGCAGTACGGTGACCTGATGACTCATCACCCGGATCCTATAAAAACGGTGGAAATACGATGAACTTCCCACAGCCCGCGAGAACCGCGCGCCTGGGCCGCCCGCGTCTGTTGATCGTCGGCTGTGGCGACACGGGCCTGCACGTCCTGGAACGGCTGTCCGGCCGGAAACGGGTTTTTGCGCTCACGTCCAGCCCCGAACGGCTGTCCGAGCTCCGCGCCGTGGGCGCCATTCCGCTGCTGGGCAATCTGGACTGCCTGCGGCAGCTCGGACGCCTGCGAGGCCTCGCCACCGACGTCCTGATGCTGGCGCCCCCGCCCGGCCAAGGCGAAGACGATCCGCGCTCCCGGCGACTGGCTGCCGTCTTACGGCGCCCAGCCCGGAAAGTGTGCGCATTGCCGGCCCCGACGGGCCGCGGCACCCGTCCTGTCCGGCATACCGACATTGTAGCCAAACCCGCGACAGGGCCGCGCGAGCGGGTTCGCCGGCCGCTCACCCTCGTCTATGCCAGCACGACCGGCGTCTACGGCGATGCACAGGGGCGCCGGCTGACGGAAACGGCGCCGTTGCGACCAGCCTCGCCGCGCGGGCGGCGCCGCGCCGCGGCCGAAGCAGTCTGGCGCGCCATCGCCCCCTCCCGCGCGCGCTCAGCCTACCTGGGCCTTGCTCCGTGGCGCACCGTCGTGCTGCGCATTCCCGGCATTTATGGCCGAGGCCGGCTGCCCCTGGAGCGACTGCGCACAGGGCTGCCGTGCCTCGTGCCCGAGGAGGACGTCTACACCAACCACATCGAAATCGGAGACTTGGCGCGCATCCTGGAATGCGCGTTGTACCGGGGCCGGCCACAACGGGTGATACACGCGGCGGATGGACAGGACTTGAAGATGGGCGACTACTTCGACGCGGTCGCCGACGCTGCCGGCCTGCCACGTCCGCCTCGCCTGCCGGCTGCGCAGGTACGCGCCGCAGTGCATCCTGCCATGTGGTCATTCATGCAGGAGTCGCGCCGGCTGAACACTCGCCGGTTGCGCTCCGAATTGCGCGTCCGCCTGCGCCACCCTTGCGTCCGTCATGCGCTCCGCAACTGGTTCGGCGCACGATGACCGCGGCGCCGCGTTCACTCCCAGACAATGCGGACGGCGAGGAACAGAAAGATC
>NZ_JADGHH010000157.1 GCF_019689535.1 Pigmentiphaga sp. | reverse complement strand
GGGTCTTGGTCAGGATCAGCACCCCCGCGGCGCGAACCTGGGCTTGCGCTTCGGGATGGCGATCGATGACCGCAGCACCGCCCGGGGCGCCGGCGACCGCGATGACGGGTGCCAGGCGATAGCGCTCCCGCAGCAGGGGATGGTCGTCGAACGCCCGGATCACCGGCGCAGGGTCGGCCAGGCCCGTGGTCTCCACCGCGACCGCCGGGAACGGCGGAATGCGGCGTTGTAGCCGTGCCCAGAACAAATCTTCCAGTGCCTGCTCCAGGCCGGGCAGGCCGGTGCAGCAGACGCAGGCGCCGGAAACCAGCGAGGCTTGGTCGGTGACGCCCAGCAGTGCCCCGTCCAGCCCGACTTCGCCCAGCTCATTGACGATGACGGCCGCTCCGTGCAGTGCGGGTTGGCCGAGCCACGCGCCGAGCAGCGTGGTCTTGCCGCTGCCGAGGAAGCCGGTGAGTAAGTAGACGGGAATGCGCGTGCGGGGAGGCATGGCCGTGGCACCAGGTTCAGGCTTGGTGGCCCAGGCGGGCCGAGACGGCGTCCGCAATTTGCACCACGGGGGCGATGAAACCCCGGATAGCCTTCTTGCTCAGCCGCTGGATCGGCCCCGCGATGCCAATGGCCGCGATCACCTGCCCGCTGTGGTCGCGGACGGGTGCGGCGATGCCTCGCATGCCCACTTCGCTTTCCTCGTCATCCACGGCATACCCGTCGCGGCGCACCTGTTCCAGGATCTTGCGCAATTCCGCCGGGTCGGTCTGGGTATGGGGCGTGCGCGCCACCAAGCCGTCCTTGAGGACGCGCGCCAAGACATCCGGCCCTTGGAAGGCCAGCAGCGCGCGGCCTTCGCTGGTGCAGAAAGCCGGCTTGCGTGCGCCGACATACGAACGCATGCGTATCGCTTGGTGGCTTTCCAGGTTGAACAGGTAAATGATGTTGCTCTGTTCCAGGGTCGCCAGGTGCACGGTTTCGCCCGTGGTTTCGCGCAGCTCGTGAAGGTACGGAAGGGCCTGGGTAGAGATGTCCATGCGCCGCCGCACCAGTGCGCCGAGTGCGAAGAGACCTAGTCCGAGCCGGTAGCGGCCGCTTTCCGGATTCTGTTCGAGCAGGCCTTCGGCGGTCAGCGTGCTCACCAAGCGATGAACCGTGCTCTTGGCCAGTCCCAGCCGCTTCGCGAGCGTGCTGATGCCGATTTCCACTTCCGTTTCGGAAAACGCCTTGAGAACCCGTATCGCCGAAGCGACTGAAGAAAGTCTTCCTTCGGTGCCGCCTTGAGAGTCTTGCATGAGTAACGAAGAAGGTTGCACGAATCCTCCTTTATACCCGAGCGGGATCTCGGGCGGCAGCGTGCGCGTGAGTTACTTCTTGTCCGAGGTTTGCTTGATGTACGGGCTCCAGTGCGCGATTTGGTCCACGACGAATTTGTTGAATGTCGCGGCATCCCAGTCGAAGGTTTCCATGGTCTGGCTACGCAGTTCTTTTTGTCCTTCCGGGGACTGCAGTGCCTGCCGCACGGCGCGGTTGAGTTTTTCGACCAGCTGCGCATCCATCCCTGCCGGGCCCGACAGCGAGAACCACGTGGTCCCGGTGAGCTGCGGATAACCGAGCTCCTTGAACGTCGGTACATCGGGGAAATCCGGCAGGCGCTGCGCGGACGTCACGGCCAATGGGCGCAGCTTGCCAGCCTTGATGTTGCCGGCCGCGGTGGTGAGGGTGATGAAGGCGGCCGGCACTTGGTTGGCCGCGACGTCCGCGACTGCCGGGCCCGCGCCCTTGTAGCTGATGTGCACCAGGTTCAGGTTGGTGACCTGGCGGAAGGCCTCGCCGATGAGCGCGCCGTGGGTGCCTTGGCCCGGAGACGCCCAGCTCAGGCCCTCGGGAAGCGAGCGGACATGCTTGATGAATCCGTCCACGTCTTGGATGGGCTGGGCGACGTTGACCGTGAGCACGGTGGGAGGGCCGCCCAACAGCGCAATGTGGGTGAAATCCTTGACCGGATCGAAGTTCGTCACATTCGTCAGGGGCGCGACGACGTGTGACCCGATGCCGGACACCACGAGGGTGTACCCGTCCGGCTCGGCCCGCGCCACCATTTGCGACCCGATGACGCCGCCCGCGCCGCCGCGGTTTTCGACCACGAAGCTCTGTTTGAACGTTTCGGCAAGATGGCGCGAGATCAGCCGGCCCAGGGTATCGGCGCTGCCGCCGGGGGCGTAAGGCACCACGATCTTGACGGGACGGTTGGGCCAATCGTTTTGCGCACAGGCGGGCGCGATGACGCCCATGGCCAGGGTTGCGCAGAGCACGTGCGTAAGGGATCGGATCCTCATTGAAGTGTCTCCTTGGGGTGGGTGCGTTGGCCTGGCGACAGCGCAGGCCGAATTGACATGTTGGTGGAGCGAATGATACCTTTGTTTCCTATCAAGGAACAACGTTCTTTTATACGGAACAACCCGCAATGAGGGGACTCAAATGCTGAAAAAAGAACAGAACGATTTGCTCACCCAAACGGGGCCCGGAACCCCCTTGGGCGAATTGTTCCGCCGTTATTGGCTGCCCGTGCTGCTGAGCCGTGAATTGCCCGAGCCGGGCTGTCCGCCGGTTCGCGTGAAGCTGCTGTCGGAGCGACTGCTCGCCATCCGCGACGAGGAAGGCAACGTCGGCCTGATCGATGAATTCTGTGCCCACCGCGGCGTTTCGCTGTGGTTCGGGCGCTACGACGAGAAAGGGCAGGGCGGGGGCATTCGCTGCCCCTACCACGGCTGGAAGTACGCCGCGGACGGCAGCTGCCTCGATGTCCCTTCGGAGCCGGAGGAGAGCGATTTCCGCCACCGCATCAAGCTCAAGGCGTATCCGCTGGTCGAGCGCGGCGGCATCTACTGGACATATATGGGTCCCCCGGAATTCCAGCCTCCTCTGCCCGAATACGAGTTCGCGATGGTTCCGCCGGAGCATCGTTTCGTCTCCAAGCGCCTCCAGGAAAACAACTGGCTGCAGGCGCTCGAAGGCGGCATCGACTCGAGCCACGTCTCTTGGTTGCACCGCGACAGCCTCAAGTCCGATCCGCTGTTCAAGGGTGCTGCCGGCAACCAGTACAACCTCAAGGACCTGAAGCCGGTATTCGAAGTGGTGGACACCGATACCGGCCTGCTCGTCGGCGTGCGCCGCAATGCGGACGACGATACTTATTACTGGCGCATCACCCCGTGGCTCATGCCGTGCTTCACCATGGTCCCGCCGCGCGGCGACCACCCGGTGCACGGCCACTTCTGGGTGCCCATTGATGACGAGAACTGCTGGGCCTGGAGCTTCGACTACCATGCCGCGCGCCCGCTCACCGAAGCGGAGGTCAAGGCCATGGAAGATGGCAAGGGCATCCACGTGCGCTACGTACCAGGCACGTTCCGCCCCCTGCAGAACAAGGACAACGATTACCTCATGGATCGGGCCGCGCAGAAGGCAGGCAAGACCTTCAGCGGGGTGGAGGGGATCGGCATGCAAGACGCCTCGCTGCAGGAAAGCATGGGGCCCATCCAGGACCGCACCAAGGAGCACCTGACGTCCACCGACATGGGCATCGTCAAGATGCGGCGTGCGCTGCTGAAAGCGGTCAAGGCCTTGGCGGAAGAGGGCGTACCTCCTCCGGGGACGCATCCCTCTGCGCATCATGTGCGTTCGGCTGCCGTCATCCTGCCGCGCGACAAGCCCTTCAAGGAAGCTGCTGCCGATGCGCTGAAAGTGCAGCCCGGCAAACCCCACGCTTCGGTGTAAGGCCATGGAGCACACCGTACGCGCCGCGGTGGCGGTCGAGGCCGGCAAGACCGAGTTGCGTGAACTGGCGGCTCCGCCCACGACGGAAACGAGCGGCCTGCTCAAGGTCGCCGTCACCGGCGTGTGCGGCAGCGACTGGCCTTACTACCAGCAGCTCCCCGCCAGCCGGGGGCCGTTGGTGCTGGGTCACGAAACCGTGGGCTATGTGGCCGAGCTGGGCGACATCGCGCGCGCGAAGTGGGGCGTGCGCGAGGGCGACCTGGTGGCCCTCGAGGAGTACCTGCCCTGCGGTCACTGCGAATTCTGCCGTAGCGGTGAGTTCCGGCTGTGCGATGCGACCGACTGGCGTTTGGGAGGCTTGCGTTATGGCGCGACCGGCTTGTCGGTTGCGCCGGGCCTGTGGGGCGGTTTCAGCCAGTACCAATTCCTGCATTTGAATACGGTGTTTCATCGCGTGCCCGCGGGCGTGTCGCCGCGCCACGCGGCGCTCGCGCTGCCGCTCGCCAATGGGATCGAGTGGACTTATCTGCAGGGCAAGGCCGGGCCCGGCCAGACCGTCGTCATCCAGGGGCCCGGACAGCAGGGGCTGTCATGCGTGGTGGCGGCGCGCGAAGCCGGGGCCGAGTGCATCATCGTGACCGGGTTGTCGAATGAAACCGACAAGCGCCGGCTTGCGCTCGCGCGCGAACTCGGGGCGCACCACACCATCGACATCGAATCGCAGGATCTGCTCGAGACGGTTGCCGACCTCACTGGCGGACACATGGCCGATCTGGTGATCGACTGTGCGGCCGGCGGCACGGAATCCGTGGGCACCGCGGTCCAGCTCGCCCGCAAGCGCGGGCGCGTCATCCTGGGTGGGCAGAAGCGTCGCCGCATTCCCGAGTTCGACAGCGACCGCATCATCGCCCGATTCCTGACCGTCAAGGGCATGCGCGGCCATAGCTATGAGTCGGTGGAGCTTGCGCTCCAGCTCATCGCGGGCAATCGCCACGGCGTCACGAAAATGAGCACGCACAGTTTCGGCCTGGAAGACACCGACCTGGCACTGCGCAGCCTGGCAGGGCAGGGTGTGGACGGCGCGATCCACATGACCATCGATCCCTGGGCCTGAACTGTCGCGCTCCGGCGCGACGGGTAGCGCAGCGGGCGTTTCCGTCAAGGCTCGCCCGTGCGCCCGGCCCGCGCTTGCTCTAGGCCTGCCCTCGCGAACGCGCTTGAAGTAAGCTTGGGCCCAGGCACTGTTCGCAATCGGAGTAGAGACGTGGAATACCGGAAACTTGGCCGTACCGATCTCGAGGTCAGCGTGATCGGTTTGGGAACCATGACTTGGGGGGAGCAAAACAGCGAGGCCGAGGCGCACGAGCAGCTGGACTATGCGTTGGCCCAGGGCGTCAACCTCGTGGATACCGCCGAAATGTATCCTGTGCCGCCCAAGCCCGAGACCCAGGGCCTCACGGAGACCTACATCGGCACCTGGCTTGCCAAGACCGGCCGTCGCAGCGAGATCATCCTGACCAGCAAGGTGATCGGGCCCATGCGCGATGCCAAGCGGCCCGGCCACATCCGCGACGGCAAGACCTACCTGGACCGCAAGAACCTCACCGCTGCGCTCGACGCCAGCCTCAAGCGGCTGCAGACCGACTACATCGACCTTTACCAACTGCACTGGCCCGACCGCACCACCGCGACCTTCGGCAAGCTCGCTTATCCCTGGGTGAAGGACGACTACACGGTGCCGATCGAAGAAACGCTATCGGTACTCCAGGATTTCGTGCGGGCAGGGAAAGTGCGGCACATCGGCGTCTCGAACGAAACGCCGTGGGGCGTGGCGCAGTACCTCAAGCTCTCCGAGACCAAAGGCCTGCCGCGCATCGCGTCGATCCAAAACGCGTATAGCCTGCTCAACCGCGTGTTCGAGATCGGGTTGTCGGAATTCACGCATTGGGAAGACGTGAGCCTGCTGGCCTATTCGCCACTGGCCATGGGCGTGCTGACGGGCAAGTACCTCGACGGGGCGCGGCCCGAGGGCGCGCGGCTGACGCGCTTCACGCGCTTTACCCGCTATGAAGGGCCCGAGGCCGAGTCGGCTGCCCGGCAATACGTGCAGCTGGCGCGCGAACACGGCCTGTCGCCGGCACAGATGGCCCTGGCATGGGTGAATAGCCGGCCCTTCGTCGCCAGCAACCTCATCGGCGCAACGACGATGGAACAGCTCAAGGAAAACATCGCCAGCGCGCAGGTGCAGCTCTCGCCCGAGGTCCTCGAGGGCATCGAGCGCATTCACCGCAGCCAGCCGAATCCCTGCCCCTGAAGGCGCTCACGGCCCCGGCTGCCGCATGCCGCGGCGAGGGGCCTGGCACAAATGCGGCGCCCCGGGGGGCGCCGCGATGCGTTGTAAGCCTGCTCAGATCTTGAAGGCTTCGAAGGTTTCGGGCGCGAACAGGTCTTCGGGCTTGAGCAGGGTCTTCGACAAACCGCTTTCGTGGTGATAACGCAGGAAGGTTTCCAGCGTCTTGCGGTTGTTCTCGAACCCGTAGGCCCAGAAGTCTTCGCCCATTTCCTCGACCACTTTCTCCATGTTGCCCAGGAGCCACGGGTGCATGATCTTGAGCGCCGCGGTTTCTTTCAGGTTTTGGTAGGCGATCTGCTGTGCCTGCACGAAGGCCTTGTACAGGGATTGCGCCACCCAGCGGTTGGCCTCGTAGACTTCGCGGCGGATGACCACCGTGTGCATGATGGGGAAGATGCCGGTCTGGCGGAAGTATTCGCGTTCCACCGCCTCGAAGTCGGGGAACAGGCGCTTGACCTTGCCCTTGCCGGTCAGGAAGGTGGACGGCATGCGCGCGGTGTGCAGCGCGTCGATCTCGCCGTCGAGCAGCATTTGCGACAGTGTCTGAGTGGGCCCGATCTGCTCGATCTTGATGTTCGGGGGCAGGTCCAGCTTGAGTTTCTCAGGGCGCCCGGGCTCTTCTTCGCCGCCCGTGACGTAGGTCACGCTGTCGACCGGCACGCCGTAGTGCTCGGCGAGGATGCCGCGGATCCACACCGGGGCGGTCATCTGGTACTCCGGCGTCCCGATGCGCTTGCCGATCAGATCCTTGGGCTCGCGAATGCCGGCGTCCGCATTGACGTAGATGCAGGAGTGGCGGAAGAAGCGAGACGGGAACACCGGAATGGCGATGAACGGCTTCTCCGGCTTGAACAACGACACCGTATACGACGACAGCGACATTTCGGCCACGTCGAACTCGCGGTGGCGGAGCATGCGGAAGAAGGTTTCTTCCACCGGCATGTTCAGGTAGTTCAGGTCGATCCCGTCGGGAACGACGGTGCCGTCCATTAGTGCGCGGGTCCGGTCGTAGTCCCAGCAGCCAAGCGAAAGTCTCAGTTTGGACATGGTTTTTCTCGATGCAATGACGGTGGAGGAAATCATTCGATGCGGATGCCGGCCTTCTTGATGACGGCTCCGTAGCGTTCGATGTCGGTGCGGATTTTTTCGGCGAACTGCCCGGGCGTGCCGCCCACCGGCGTCAGGAAACTCGTGCCGAGGGACGTTTGCACTTCGGGCTTTTTCAAAATGGCGTTGACCGCGGCGTTTAGCTTGTCGACGATCTCGCGCGGCGTGCCTGCGGGAGCCAGCATGCCATACCAGATGTCGATGTTGAAGCCGGGGAATCCTTGCTCGGCGCCGGTGGGCAGGTCCGGGGCAAAGGGTGTGCGCTGGTCTGCCGCGACGGCATAGACGCGCATGCGGCCGTCCTTGACGTAGCCCGCGATGTTGGTGAGCGTGATGAAGATCAGGTCCACTTGGCCGCCCAGGACGTTGGGCACGGAGTCCGAGCAGCCCTTGTATGGCACGTGGGTGATGTCCACGCTCGCCTGCTGCTTGAACATCTCTCCGGCCAGGTGCAGCGCCGAACCGGTGTCGCAACCGGCGTACGAAAGCTTGCCCGGATTGCGCTTGGCGTATTCCACCAGGTCTTTCAGCGACGCCGGCCCGAGGTCCGCCCGGGCGCCCAACACGGCGGGCGTCGTCCCGATCTGCACGACCGGCGCGAAGCTCTTGATGGCATCGAACGGCAGCTTGGGCATCAACGTATGGTTGATGGTCATCGTATTGGGAATGATGGCGAGGGTATAGCCGTCGGCCGGCGCTTTCGCGAGCTGGTCGAGCCCGATGTTGCCGCCCGCGCCCGGCTTGTTCTCCACCACGAAGGTTTGGCCCAGTTCGCTGCGCAGATGCGTCGCGATCAGGCGCGCCGCGGTGTCCACGCCGCCGCCGGCGGTAACCGGGACGATGACGCGTACGGGCTTGGCAGGATAGTTGTCCGCCATCGCGGCAGGCGAGGCGGCGGCCACGGCCAGGGAAAATGCGGCAAACAAGGCGCGTGCAGGTAGGGGCATGAGTTATCTCCTTCGTACTTCGTAATGCTTGAGGAAACGCCCGTGCCAGGGCTTGGAGGCGCGGGACGTTCGCGCCCCGGCGCGCTGGGCCGCATCTGATGCCGGTTCCGGCGCCGGGTGCTGCGACCCGGCGAAGCAGGCGGCCATGGAGGCCCCGCGTGCGGCGCTGGGGAGATTCTAAGGCGGCAAAGGGTGCTCAGGCTCCGCAAAGGCCATGATTAATAATGATCGCAGCCATCACTGAACGATATTGCCA
>NZ_JADGHH010000156.1 GCF_019689535.1 Pigmentiphaga sp. | reverse complement strand
TCCCCATCGTGGAAACAGTAGCCGTCAAGCGCAATGGCGCCGCCCAATTGCTCTCGCGGCTCGATGGAGAGCTGCCCCCTCCCTCCCGCGGCCCAGCCCCCGGTGCCGACCTGCACCAAGAAGTCAACCGGCTGCTGCGCGAGGCCGTGTCGGTGCCGCGCCGGACCGCCGCGATCGACGACGCGCTCGACCGCTGGCTGCTGCATCCGGTATGGGGCCTGGTGACCCTGGCCGTGGTGATGTTCCTCATGTTCCAGGCGGTGTTCTCGTGGGCCGAGCCGCTCATGGAGCTGATCGAGTCGTCCGTCGGCGCCTTGGGCGCTTGGGTCGGCGCGACGCTGCCGGAAGGCTTGCTCAACAGCCTGCTCGTCGACGGCATCATCGCCGGCGCGGGCAGCGTGCTGGTATTCCTGCCCCAGATCCTGTTCCTGTTCTTCTTCATCCTGCTGCTGGAAGAATCGGGCTACCTGCCGCGCGCCGCCTTCCTACTCGACAAAATGATGGTGGGAGCGGGCCTGACCGGGCGCTCCTTCATTCCGCTGCTGTCCAGCTTCGCCTGCGCGGTTCCCGGCATCATGGCCACGCGCACCATCCAGGATCCGCGCGATCGGCTCACGACCATACTCGTCGCCCCGCTGATGACCTGCTCGGCGCGCCTGCCGGTCTACACGCTGCTCATCGGCGCTTTCATCCCGGACCAGACGGTGCTCGGGATCTTCAACCTGCAAGGCGTCACGCTGTTCGTGCTGTACGTGGCAGGCATTCTGAGCGCCCTTGCCGTGGCCTGGGTGATGAAGCTGCTGCGGCGCGACACAACGGAACACTCCCTGCTGCTGGAACTGCCGTCCTACCGCATTCCACACTTGCGCGACGTCGCGCTGGGCCTGGCGGAGCGGGCACGCATTTTCCTGGCCCGCGTGGGCGGCATCATCCTGGCGCTGACGGTGCTGATCTGGTTCTTGTCGAGCTTCCCCTCGCCGCCCGAAGGCGCGACCGGCCCTGCCATCGAGTACAGCTTCGCGGGCCGCATCGGCGAAATCCTCCAGACAGTCTTCGCCCCGATCGGCTTTAACTGGCAAATTTCCATCGCGCTCGTTCCCGGCATGGCTGCGCGCGAGGTTGCGGTCGGCGCATTGGCCACGGTGTACGCCCTATCGGCCGAGGATGAGGAAACGGCATCGACGCTGCTCACTCCGCTAATCGCGGCCCAGTGGCCGCTCGCCACGGCGTTCTCGCTGCTCGCGTGGTTCATTTTCGCGCCACAGTGCCTTTCCACCCTGGCCGTCATCCGTCGCGAAACCGGTTCGTGGAAGGTCGTGGCGCTGGCCGCCGGCTATCTGTTCGGCCTGGCCTACCTGGCATCCTTCATCACGTATCATGTGACCAGGATGCTGACCTGATTCGAAGGGCTGCCATGAATGCCTACTCCGTACTCGAAATCGCGCTCGTCTCCCTCATCGTCGCAGCGTGCGCGATCAAGGCTTTCGGGCGATTCGCTCCCAGGATGCGCATGCGCCTGCAGGCTCGCCTTGCCAACGCCTTGGACCGCCCCGGCCGCGCGCCGTGGCTGCGCAAGGCGGGCCAACGGCTAGGTGCGGCAGCGCCCGATACGGGATGCGGCAGCGGCTGCGGTACCTGCGATGGCTGCGGCCCCGCCGACGCCAAGCCCGTGCACCTGCGCCGATGATGCCGCGAGGTGGAGTCAGGCGCGGCGGTTCAAATCGAACAGGCTCGTGGCGGTCAGGTCCAGCACCTCGCGGCCGTCCTGGTTCAACAAATGCCAGCGCCAGCGCAGCACGCCCAGCTCCGGACGGCTGCGTGAAGGCCTAGCTTCCAGCACCTCCGCCCGCAAGCGCAGCTCGTCGCCCGCAAACACCGGATGGGGCCAGCGCACCTGCTCCACCCCGGGCGAAGCGAAAGACTCCGAGTCATGCAACGCGGCCTGCACTGCGAGCTCCATCGCGATGCCGCAGGTCTGCCAGCCGCTCGCGATCAGTGACCCGAAGTGTCCTTTGCGGGCCGCTTCCTTGTCCGTGTGGAACCATTGCGGATCGTAGCGGCTCGCAAAGGCCAGCATTTCCGCCTCCTCGACGCGACGCGGCCCGGCCTCGATGACCATGCCCGGCTGGAAATCGGCGAATCTCATGCATGGTTCTCCGTCTGGATGCCTTGCGTCTTGCGCCGGTCATGCGCGAAGCGGGGAGCGCGCTTCTGGGCCAAGGCGGCCAAGCCCTCCCGCGCGTCTGCGCCGGCAAATCCGAAAAACTCCAGGGCCAGCGAATGTTCGAACGCCGGCCACGCCGACCGCAGCCAATGATTCAGACTGCGCTTGGTCCAGGCCAGCGCGGTGGGACTGCCAGCCGCAAGCTGCGCCGCAATGCGCCGGGCGACAGGCAACACGTCCGCATCGTCCACGCACAGGCTGACCAACCCGATGCGTTCGGCCGACTCGCCGTCGAGCGGCGCACAGGTCAACAGATGGTACTTGGCCTTGGCCATGCCGCAAAGCAGGGGCCATAGGAGGGCGGCATGGTCGCCGGCCGCGACGCCCAGCTTGGTATGGCCGTCGATGAGCTTGGCGCTGCGCGCGGCGACGGAAACATCGGCCAACAGTGCGAGCGCCGCGCCGGCCCCGACGGCTGCGCCGTGGATCGCCGACACGATGGGCAGGTCGCAGTCCAACATGCCCTGCACGAGGTCACGGGCCTCCCGCATGACGCGCAGCCTGTCTTCTTCGCTATCGAGCATGGCCCGGACCACGTCCGCATGGCCGCCGGCGCAAAACCCCGTGCCCTCGCTGTGCACGAGCACGCACCGCACTCCCGGCTCGCGTGCGAGCCGGGGCCAGATGGCGGCCAATTCCGCATGGCCCCGGGCGCCCAGCACAGGTATGGTGCCCGGGGTGCCGAGCACCAGCTCTGCAATGCCGTCGTCGCCGACCGCAACGCGAAAATCGGACGTATCCACGCGCAATTCGTGGGACATGCTTCCTCCTCGAACGTGAACGAATGGTAGGCAACAGCCGGCGACCGTTCCCGCGCAGGCGCGCCGCCGGGCACCCGGAAAGTCCTACCGCACCCACGCGGCGGGCCGCTTCTCGAGAAAGGCCGCGAAGCCTTCGCGCGCCTCGTCCGTGCCGCGCACCCGGCTGATGGTGCGGGCGGTGAGCTCCCTGGTTTCGGCCGTCACGGGGCCGACCTCCAACCGGCCGAACAAGTCCTTGATCTCGGCCAGTGCCTGCGGGCCGTTGGCGACAAGCTCGCCCACCATGGCATCGACGGCGGCATCCAGTTCGGCGGCGTCGACCACCCGGTGTGCAAGTCCTACCTGCAGCGCCTCCTGGGCATCGATGCGAGAGGCGGTCAATGCCAGCCGCAGCGCATGGCGCTTGCCCACGGCGTTGACAAGGTACGGACCAATGACGGCCGGCAGGATGCCGAACCGCGCCTCGCTCACGGCAAAGCGCGCGTCACGGGCGGCCACGACGAGGTCGCAGGCGCAGGCCAGCCCGACCCCACCCCCGAGGGCGACGCCCTGGACGCGCGCGACCGTGGGTTTGGGACAGGAGGCGATCGCGTCGAGCATGGCGGCGAAACGGCGCGCATCCTCCAAGTTCCACGCCTCCGTGGCACGACTCGCGCGCTGCATCCATTGGATGTCCGCCCCTGCGCTGAACGCCTTGCCGCGCCCGGCGAGCACAATGGCCCGCACCGATGCGTCCGCGCCGAGCTCTGCAAAGACCTGGGCCAGCTCGGCGATCATCCGTTCGTCGAACGCATTGAACACCTCGGGCCGGGCCATCTCTACCCGGGCGACGCCCGCCCCGCTCTTGGTGATCGAGAGAGTCTCCATGGCCATTCAGTACGTCTCCAGGTGCAGCCGTCCTTCGCGCTTGAGTGTGGCGGCGATCGATTCCCAGTTCAGCCCCGCCTGCAAGGCGACGTCGCGCAACGCAAGGATGACGCCGGTTTCCATGCTCTTGAGCCCGCACACGTAAAAGTAGGAATTGGGGTCCTGCAAGAGTTCGGCGAGGTCGGCCGCGCGCTCGCGCATCAGGTCCTGCACGTAGCGCTTGGGTGCGCCTGGCGCCCGCGAAAACGCAAGGTTGATGTCGATGAAGTCCTTGGGCAGGCTCATCAATGGCCCGAAGTACGGCAGCTCCTCCTTGGTGCGCGCGCCGAAGAACAGCATCAGCCTGCCGCCTTCGAACCGCCCCTTGCCGCGCAGGCGGCGCCGCCATTCAGTCATGGCGCGCATCGGCGCGCTGCCCGTGCCGGTACATATCATCACGATGTGCGAACGGGGATGGTTGGGCATCAAGAACGAGGCGCCGAACGGCCCGATCACCTGCACCTTGTCGCCCACCTTGAGGTCGCACATGTAGTTGGAGCACAGGCCGCGGACCGGATTGCCCTGGTGGTCCGCCGTCACGCGCTTGACCGTGAGCGACACGTTGTTGTAGCCGGGCCGTTCGCCGTTGCGCGGGCTGGCCACGGAGTATTGGCGCGCATGGTGCGCCCGGCCCTGCGCATCGACCCCGGGCGGGATGATGCCGAGGGACTGCCCCTCGAGCACTGGAAATGGCACGGAGCCGAAGTCGAGCACGATGTGATGGGTTTCATTCTGCGTGCCTGGCTCGTTGACGCGCACATTGCCCACTACCGTAGCCGTGACGGGATTGCGCGGGCCGTAGAGGTTGGTGTAGGCATGGGCGGCAGACCAAGGCGGAATGGTGGCGCCGTACGAGGCGGCATTGAAAGGCTCATCGTCCGCGGAAAACGCTTCCGGTTCACGCTCGGCCAGCGGCCCCGGCGGGGCCTCGGCGCCTCCCTGGTCGACCGCGGCGCCTGCCGCTGCGAGCTGTTCGGGGGTCAGTTCGTCGGGCAATGCATCCCAGCCCAATTGCTCTTCGATGCTATACGCGGCCGACGCCAGCACGGATCGCCAGTTATCGATCGCGCCGGTCGGGCATGGCGGCACGCAGGCCATGCAGGCGTTGCAAACATCGGCCCGCACGACGTAATTCCTATCGTCGTGGGTGATGGCGCCCACCGGGCAGGTCGCTTCGCAGGTGTTGCAGCGTATGCAGATTTCCGGATCGATCAGGTGCTGCTTGATGACGACCGTCTTGACTGGCGTATCCATGCGCAGCTGCCGCTAGTTGAACCGGACGTATTCGAAATCCACCGGTTGCCGGTTGATGCCCATGACCGGCGGCGCGATCCAGTTCGCGAACTTGCCCGGCTCGGCGACACGCCCCATGAGCGACGCCACGAAGGCCCTGTCTTCGGCGCTCGGCAGCCATTCGTCTTTCTTCGCGTCCCACTCTTCCTGGGAGACCACGCGCCCCTCCGGCGAAACGCGCACGCCGGACAGCGAGCCGATCTGGCGGTTGAAGGCCTTGTGCGGGACGGTCAGGCGCATGGGCAGGCCCGCTTTCTCGATCACCTTATTCCAGCGCGCCACGCCAGCCATTGAGTCCTTGATGAAGTCATCGCGCAGCACTTCGTTCAGGCCGTTGAGCATGGGCACCTCCCGCTCGACCAGCTGGCCGTCGCGCACCTCCAGCACCTTGTACGCCTCGTCGCGCAGGCGATGGTCGTCGGTGCGCTTGCCTTCTTCGTAGCGCCCCTTGAGCCCCGAGCTGTAGAAGATAGCCGCGTTGGACGACTGGTCGGCGCCGAACAGGTCGATGGTCACGCTGTAGTGGAAATTGAGGTAGCGCTGTATGGTGCCGAGGTCGATCACCCCGGCGGCGCGGATGCGGTCCGGATCATCGGTCTTGAGCTGGTTCATGACTTCGCAGGTACGCTGGATCACCCGCGACACGCCCGACTCGCCCACGAACATGTGGTGCGCTTCCTCGGTCAGCATGAACTTGGTGGTGCGGGCGAGCGGGTCGAAGCCTGACTCTGCGAGCGCGCTCAGCTGGAACTTGCCGTCGCGGTCGGTGAAGTAAGTGAACATGAAGAAGGACAGCCAGTCCGGGGTCTTTTCGTTGAAAGCCCCCAGGATGCGCGGGTTGTCCTCGTCACCGGAGCGGCGGTCGAGCAAGGCCTCGGCCTCCTCGCGCCCGTCCCGGCCGAAGTAGCGGTGCAGCAGGTAGACCATGGCCCATAAATGGCGGCCTTCCTCCACGTTGACCTGGAACAGGTTCCGCAGGTCGTACAGCGAGGGAGCCGTCAGGCCCAGGTGCCGCTGCTGCTCGACCGAGGCCGGTTCCGTATCGCCCTGGGTGACGATGATGCGGCGCAGGTTCGCGCGATGCTCGCCCGGTACCTCCTGCCATACGGGTTCGCCCATGTGCTCGCCGAAATGGATCTTGCGGTCCTTTTCGGCCGGGTTGAGGAAAATGCCCCATCGGTACTCGGGCATCTTCACGTATCCGAACTGGGCCCAACCTTGCGGATCGACGCTGACGGCGGTGCGCAGGTAGACGTCGTAATTGCTGCTGCCCGCCGGCCCGACGTCGCCCCACCAATTCAGGAAGTTTGGCTGCCATTGCTCCAACGCCCGCTGCAGCGCGCGATCCTCCGAGAGGTTGACGTTGTTGGGAATTTTCTCGCTGTAATTGATGCTCGACATGTCTCGACTCCAGGTTCGGACTGCGACGTTTAGACTCGGTTCAGATCGAAGGCGGCCTTCTCGCCTTTTCCGTAAACCTTCAAAGCCCCCTTCTCCCCCACCGCATTCGGGCGGTTGAAGATCCAGTTCTGCCATGCGCTCAGGCGGCCGAAGATCCGCGTCTCCATGGTTTCCTTGCCAGCAAAGCGCAGGTTGGCCTCCAGCCCGGTCAGCGCATCGGGCGACATGGCGGCGCGCTCTTCGATGGCGAGCCGGATTTCGTCGTCCCAATCGATGTCGTCCGGTGCCGCGGTGATGAGCCCCAAGCCGAGGGCGGCCTGCGCATCGAGCGGCTTGCCGATTTGCGAACGGACGGCCGCCAAGGGCTCCGGCTCTTCATAGAATCGGCGTGCCAGCCGCGACTGGCCGTTAACCATGGGGTAGGCTCCGAAATTGCACTCAGACAGCGTGAGCGCGGGCGCCTGTTCGGGAGCATCCGGCAGCGCCAGCATGTAGGTGCGGTCCGCGGCGAAGGCCAACTCGGCCAGCGTGCCCGCAAAGCACGACCCGGACTCGGCCAGCGCGAACAGGCTGCGGGACGACACATCCAGGCGTGCGAGCGTGCGGCGCAGGAGCCCGCCCACTTCGCGAACGAACCAGTGTCCGGCATGGCGCTGCAAGGCCTCGTCGCAAACCAGGACCTTGGCGGCGTCGCCACGCGTCTTGAGGATCCAGGTCCCGATGTCCAATTCATTGGTCCGCATGTGCAGGATGGCATCGTCCAACTCCCGCGCCATGGCCATCGGCCACCAGTTCGCGCCGGCGGCCAGGATGCCGTCCACATCCGCGGGCTGCTCAGCATCGGGCGCGGCAACGGTAAACACCGCGCTACGGCTGGCACGATCGATGCGGACCTCCACGTAGCGGTAGCGTAAGCCGTCGGGCTCTTCCGTGCGCGCGATAGGCACCAACTCGACGCCTTTCGCATCGGCCGGGCGGTCGCTACCCTCGGCGAGCCGCTGCGCCCGCTCGCGGACGACTTGCGCAAACTGCGAGGGCTTGGGCGCGCAATCGACCAGGCGCCACTCCACCGCGCGCTGGCCGCGCACGCCTTCGCTCGTGGTGCAGAAAACATCGGCGAGGTCGTGGCGCACGCGCCGCTTGTCGGTGAGGCGGGTCAGGCCCCCGGTGCCGGGCAAGACGCCGAGCAGCGGAACCTCGGGCAGGGATACGGCGGAGGACTTGTCGTCGATGAGGACGATGTCGTCGCAGGCCAGCGCAAGCTCATAGCCGCCGCCTGCGCATGCGCCATTGATCGCGGCAAGGAACTTGAGCCCCGAATGGCGGCTGGAATCTTCGATGCCGTTGCGCGTCTCGTTGGTGAACTTGCAGAAGTTCACCTTCCACGCATGGGAAGACAAGCCCAGCATGAAGATGTTGGCGCCGGAACAGAAGATGCGCTCTTTCAGGCTGGTGATGACGACCGTGCGCACCTCGGGATGTTCGAAGCGGATGCGGTTCAGCGCATCGTGCAGCTCGATGTCGACACCCAGGTCGTAGGAATTGAGCTTGAGCTTGTATCCGGGCCGCAGTCCGCCGTCCTCGGCGACGTCCATGCTCAGCGTCGCGATCGGACCATCGAAGCTCAGTTTCCAGTGGCGATACTGGGCGGGCTCGGTGCGGTAGTCCACCTTGCCCGGGGCCTGGCCGGCCATGACGGCAGCATCCATGACATCTCCTCGGTGATATGCAAATTAATGCATTAGTTGTCTGATGAATGAACAATAGTGCATGCTCGCAGGCGCGTCAATAGCCGGGCACTCGGGTTCAACCCTGATCCCGTCGCCGGGGGCCCCCCCCCCCCCCCCCCGGCCCCGCCCCACCCGCCCGCACACAGCCCCCCCCCCGGGG
>NZ_JADGHH010000155.1 GCF_019689535.1 Pigmentiphaga sp. | reverse complement strand
CTTGGGCAAGCTGCCGGACCAATTGGGCGGCCGCCAGGTGGCCCTGGTTTCTCTGGTGGTCGAGGCGCTCGGGCAGGGCTTGCTTTGGATCGCGCCCGATCCCGTGTTTGCGCTCGCCGGAGCGACGCTGACGGGGCTCGGTTTTTCCTTGGTGTTTCCGTCCATGGGGGTGGAGGCCATGCGGCGCGTGCCTGCGCAAAGCCGGGGCGTGGCGGTGGGAGGTTTTCTCGCCTTCGTGGACGTCACGGCGGCGGTGACCGGGCCACTGGCCGGCCTGTTGATCGGTGCGCTCGGATATCGCTCGGCTTTCCTGGCGGGCTTGGCCGCGTGCGTGGCCTCCGCCGCTCTGATTGCCTTCGGCATGGGCGGCGGCGATCGCTCGCAGACGTGATTGCCGGGAGCGGGGCGCCGCCGTGCCACTCGTCCGTCGCGTGCCGCTGCAGGTAAGATGGGGTTGCCGACGGCGCCGGCCGTCCTTCTAGGCCTCATGGACGGGGTAGAATGCGCCCGTTCCCCATTCGATATCCATGTCTGAATCTCCCGATGCCATCTTGATGCGCCGCGCGCTGGCCCTGGCCGAGCAAGCCTGGCGGGACGGCGAGGTACCGGTGGGCGCGGTGGTGTGTGATGCATCGGGCCGCGTCATCGGCGAGGGCGCCAATCGCCCCATAGGCAGCTCCGACCCCACGGCCCATGCCGAGATCCAGGCCTTGCGCCAGGCATGTCGTGCCGTCGGTAACTATCGTCTTCCCGGTGCCACGCTGTACGTTACGCTCGAGCCTTGTGCCATGTGCATGGGGGCCATGCTGCACGCTCGTCTTGCGCGGGTGGTCTATGGCGCGTCCGATCCCAAGACCGGCGCTTGCGGCGGGGTGCTGGACCTGCCGTCCATTTCCGTGCTGAACCACCAGACCCGCGTGGAGGGCGGTGTCTTGGCCGACGAGTGCGGCGATCTGCTCCGGGCGTTCTTCCGTCAAAAACGCGAGGCGGCGCGCGCCGCCTCGAATCCCCCCTTTCCATCCGGATCCGCATGAACCGACGCCATTCCCGAGCCACGCCCTCAGCCCGCGGCGACGCGGGCCACGCACACCATGCGCATGAACATGGCCACGAGCATGGTTCTGCCCACGATCCAGGCCATGGCGCGCATGACCACGGCCAGTACGGCTTTCCCGCGTTGGGGCGCAAGCCCGGCGTTTACCTCGTTTCGCCCTCCGGGGCGGTGCCAGAGCGCGAGAGGATCGACCAGGCTCGCGTCCACCTCAAGGCGCTGGGCTTTCAGCCGGTCTTGGATCGCGCAGCTTTGCTCCGCGACCAACGCTTCGCCGGCACGGACGAACAGCGATTGGCGGCGCTGGAGCGGGCGTGCTCCCAAAAGCACCCCATCGTCATGGCCACGCGCGGCGGGTATGGCTTATCACGCCTACTTCCCCGCATAGACTGGAAGGCCATGGCAGACAGCGGCAAGCGCTTCGTCGGGCACAGCGACTTCACGTTCTTCCAGCTCGCGTTACTGGCCAAGACCGGAGCCATCAGCTATGCGGGCCCCATGGCATCGTTCGATTTTGGCGGCAAGCGCGTCGACGATTTGACCGCCGCCCTGTTCGCCGAGGCTTTGCGCGGGGAGCTGGAGATCCTCAGCTTCGAGTCGGAGCAGGCCGATCCGGTGGATTGCCGCGGCATCCTTTGGGGGGGGAATCTCGCGGTTCTGACATCGCTCCTGGGCACGCCGTACTTTCCGCGCATCCGCGGCATCCTTTTCCTGGAAGACGTCAACGAGCATCCCTACCGGGTCGAGCGGATGCTGGTGCAATTGGCCCAGGCGGGCGTGCTCGCCAAGCAGCGCGCCATCGTGCTGGGCAGTTTTACTGACTACAAGCTTACGGCGCACGACGACGGCTACGACTTGTCCTCGGTCATCGCGTGGCTGCGCAAGGAAGTCAAGGTTCCCGTCGTACCGGGCCTTCCGTTCGGGCACGTCCGGACCAAGGCCACGCTGCCGGTCGGGGCGAAAGTCGGGCTCGCCACTGAAGACGGCATGGCTTACCTCGTGTTCGCGGAGCACGGGCACGCACACTGAGCGCCAGGCCCCGCGGCCGCGGCGGCTAGCGCTCGCCTCCGGGCCCGCCGGCAGGCGGAGGCGCCTTGTCGGCGTCAACCCGGTGCTCGTCGTCGATGTCGTCTGTCGTATAGTGCGGCGGCTCGGCCCCGGGGCCAGGAGGCCGGTCGGGCGCGGGCACCGCCTTGCCGGCGCGACGGTGACGATACAGGGCTGCCCGCGCTAGCATGAGCGTGGTGGCGGGCACCGTCAGCGTCAGGAAAATCGCGATGAGGATTTCATGCAGGGCGGGGCCGTCGCTGGTCAGGCTGAAATACAGCATGGAGGCGATCGCGAGGGAGACCATGCCCATCGTGGCGCCGAGCGTGGGGCCATGCAAGCGCTGATAAAAGCTGTGGAAGCGCCAGAGCCCCAGGCAGCCGATCAAGGTCAGCAGCCCGCCGAACACGAGCAGCGCGGAAATCAGGAGGTCCGCCCACAGGGGGAGCACGAGTTCCGTCGTCATTCGATGACCTCTCCGCGCAGCAGGAATTTGGCGAGCGCTATAGAACTGACGAAGCCGAGCAGGGCGATGGTCACGGCCGCTTCGAAGAATTCGGTGCTGTCGAAGCGTATGCCCAGCACCAGCAGCATGAGCATGGCGCAGATATACATGGTGTCCAGCGCCAAGACCCGGTCCTGGGCCGCAGGACCCTTGATGAGGCGCATTGCCGCCAGCACCATCGCCAAGGCGATGCACAGCATTGCGAACAGGCTGGCCCAGCCGAGTACGTTCGTCATTCGAAAATCTCCATCAAGGGGCGCTCGTACCGGGTCTTGAGCAAATTGATCCAGTATTGTTCATCGTTCAGGTCCAGGACGTGAATGATGAGCGCACTGCGGTCGTCGGTCAGCTCGACGCACACCGTGCCGGGAATCGCCGTGATGATCAGCGACAGCGTCATCAAGCCGTGGGGATCGCGCAGGTCGAGCGGCAGGCGGATGAAGCCGGAGTTATTGCGGCGCTGCCGGGACCCAAGAACGATGCGGGCGACCTCGAGGTTGGACCGGAAACTGTCGACGATTACCACGCCCAGCAGCCGCAGGGCGGCGCCCGGGCGCCGAAGGCTTGCGCGGACCGGGCGCAGTGGTGCCGTCCACAGGGGCAGCACGATGGCGAGCAGCGATCCGAGCAGCAGGTGGCCGAGCGAGAAGGCCTGGTTGAGGACCAGCCACATCGCGAGGAGGAAAAGCGACGTTCTGGGCCAGGGCAGGATGCGCTTGATCATGGCGAGATCCCTCCGCGGTGGTCGGCCTGGCGCGCAGAAAGGACGCTGCGCACGTATTCCTCGGGATGGTGAAGGGCGTTGGCTGCGTCATGGAAATAGCGCATGGCCGACTGGGCCTGCAGCATCAGGACGATGCCCAGCACGAGCATGACCGTGATCGGGAAGACCTCGATCACGCGCAGCCGTGGCGGCGTGCGAACAGTCGGGACCCAGAACGAGCGGATGCCGATGCGGGTGAGCGAGACGACGGTGGTGAGCCCGGAGGCGATCAGCAGCGCAAGCAGCACCCAGGCCAGCAAGGGCTCGGGATGGCCGATCTCCGGCGTGAGGCCGTCCGGGTTCAAGATCGCGGTCAGCAGGACGAACTTCGCGACGAAGCCCGACAGCGGCGGCATCCCCGCGATGACCAGCGCGCAGGCGATGAACGCGAGGCCGAGAAAGGCCATTGCCGCCGGAATGACCACGCCCACGTCGGTCGAGTTCATGTCGTCTTCGGGGTCGGTGCTGCGGTCCAGGCCGAAGGCCTCGAGCGTGATGGCGAGCAGGTCGGCGCCGAAGGTGCGGCTGCGCTCCATCAGCTCATGCAGCAGGAAAAAGGCGCTCAGCGCCAGCGTCGAGCTGACCAGGTAGAACAGGGCTGCGGCGGTGACGCTGGTGCGGCCAAAGCCGATGGCAGCGAGCAGGGTACCGGAAGAGATGATCACGGCGAACCCCGCCAGGCGCCCGGTATTTTGTGAGGCCAGCATGCCGAGCGTGCCGAAGGTGAGCGTGGCCAGGCCGATGTAGAGTACCCAGGGCTGCACCAGGCCGCTCGATTCACCCGCCCGTTCGCCGAATAGCAGCAAGGACAGGCGCAGGATGACGTATACCCCCACCTTGGTCATGACCGAGAACAGTGCTGCGGCCGGAGGGCTGGCCGCAGCATAGGACGGCGGCAGCCAGAAGTTGAGCGGCCAGGCACCCGCCTTGAGCAGAAAGGCTACGCCCAGGATCGCCGCACCGGCTTCCATGAGCATGCGATCGGAGCCTGCCACCTGGCCGATGCGCACGGCGATGTCGGCCATGTTGAGCGAGCCGGTCGTGCCATAAATCATCGCAACGCCGATCAGGAACAGCGACGAGCCTGCCAGGTTGACGGCGATGTAGTGCAGGCCCGCCTTGACCCGCTGAGGACCGGAGCCGTGCAGCAGCAGGCCGTAGGAGGCGGCCAGCAGTATTTCGAAGAAGACGAAGAGATTGAATAGGTCCGCCGTCAGGAAAGCGCCGTTCAGCCCCATGAGCTGCAGCTGGAACAGGGGGTGGAAGTGCACCCCGGCGCGGTGCCAGCGCGCCAGCGAATACATCAGCGAACACAGGGCGATGGTCGCGGTGAGCACCAGCATCAAGGCCGAGAGCCTGTCCAGCGCCAGCGCGATGCCGAAAGAGGCCGGCCAGTTGGCGGCCAGGTAGACGGCTACCTGCATCGGGCCCTCGTCGGCCTGGCGCAGCAAGGCAACGGCGACGAACAGCAGGGCCACGGTGGCTACCACGTTGAGGCCCGCCTTCAGGGTGGCCCGGCCTTCTCCCAGCAGCAGCATCACCCCGCCCATGGCCATGGGCAGGACGATGGGGACGATCAGCAGATGGTCGCGCCAGTCGAGCATCATTCACCCTCCCTGCCGTCGACATGGTCGGTGCCGCTCAGGCCGCGTGACGCGAGCAGGACGACGAGGAAGAGCGCGGTCATGGCGAAGCCGATGACGATGGCGGTCAGCACCAGCGCTTGGGGTAGCGGGTCGGCGTACTCGGCAACTTCGCTGGCCCGGCTCGCCTGCAGGATGGGAGTCTGGTCTACGGACAGCCGGCCCATGGAAAAGATGAAGAGGTTGACGGCATAGGAGAGCAGCGAGATGCCCATGATGACTTGGAAGGTGCGGGGTCGCAGCAGCAGCCAGATGCCGGACCCCCCCAGTACGCCGATGGCGATGGCGATGATCAGCTCCATCAGGCGCCTCCCGTGTGGGGCCGCTCGCCGTCGGCGTGCTGGATGACGCGGTGGCTACGTATCGACTGGTGGGCGAGGGCGGTGAGTATCAGCATGGTGGCTCCGACAACCAGGCAGAACACGCCCAGGTCGAAAAAGAAGGCGCTGGGCAGGTGGATCTCGCCAATCAGCGGCAGGTCGAAGTGCAGGTTATGGGAGGTCAGGAACGGGTAGCCGAAGAGCCAGGCGCCCATGCCGGTCAAGACGGCGAACAGCAGGCCGAGCCCCATCCAGCGTTGCGGATGGAGACGCATCTTGGATTCGACCCAGGCCGTGCCGCCCGCGATGTATTGCAGGATGAAGGCAACCGATAGCGTCAGCCCCGCGACGAAGCCCCCTCCCGGCAGGTTATGTCCGCGCAGGAACAAGAAGGCGGCAAACAGGGCGATGATGGGCAGGGCGAGGCGGATGATGACCGACGGCAGCAGCATGTACCCCACCGCCGGGTCGTCGCCCGCGCGCGCAGCGGCGTCCGTCTTGCCCTGGTCGATCTGCTGGTGGGGCAGCGGGATGCTCTCCGGCGCCGGGCGGAAGCGGCGCAGCAGCGCGTAGACGGTCAACGCTACGATGCCCAGCACCGTGATTTCCCCAAGCGTGTCGAAGCCCCGGAAGTCGACGAGGAGGACGTTGACGACGTTGGTGCCGCCGCCTTCGGTCAGGGACCGTTCCAGGAAGAAGTTCGAGACCGTGTCCGGATAGGGACGGGTGAGCACGGCGTAAGCCAGCAGCGCCATGCCCGCGCCGCCCGCCAGCGCGATGGCGAGGTCGCGAACGCGGTGCGCCCAGGCCATGAGCGGCACCCGTATGCCGAGCTCGGCCGGCTCTTTGCGGCGCGGCAGCCAGCGCAGGCCGAGCAGCAGCAAAATGGTGGTGACCGTCTCTACCAGCAATTGCGTGAGGGCGAGGTCCGGTGCCGAGAACCAGACGAAGGTGATGCAGGTGATGAGCCCCGCGCCCCCCATCATGATGAGCGAGGCCAGCCTGTGGTATTTGGCCTGCTGGGCGGCGCCGACGGCGCACGCGATGCCGATCAGCCACAGGAAGAGGAAGGCGGGATCGACTGCCGAAGACTGCGATGCCGGCAGCAGCACGGGCCGTCCGTAGAGCGTGAGGCCGGCAACGAGTATGGAGAACGCGACGATGCCCAGCAGCTGGGGCTGCAGGCCGCGCGCTCCCAGGCTATTGGTGAGGCGGTCGGCGAGCCAGGTGGCGAAGCTCATGAAGCGTTCGAAGGCGCGCTTGCCGTTGAACCGGTAGAAGAGCGGCAGGCGCTCGACCGTGCTCAGCCTCAGCGTCTTTTGCAAGACCAGGTAAAGCGCGGTTCCTCCCAGGAGCGCCACCAGGCTCATTACCAGGGGCAGGTTGAAGCCGTGCCAGATGGCGAGGCTATAGCTGGGAGTGTCGTCGCCCAGTATGGCGCGCACTGCCGAAGCCAGGAACGGCGCGATGGTATAGCCCGGCGCCACGCCCACGGCTAGGCACAGAAACGCCAATACCTCGGCGGGGAAACGCATCCAGCGGGGAGCCTCGTGCGGCGTGCGCGGCAGGTCGTGCGGCGGCGGGCCGAAAAAGACGTCGTGCAGGAAGCGCCAGGAGTACGCCACGCTGAAGGCCCCGGCCACCGTGGCGGCGGTAGGCAGCGCATGGCTCATGCCGACGGCGTTGCCCACGACCACCGCTTCCGTGAAGAACATCTCTTTGGAAATGAAGCCGTTGAGCAGGGGCACGCCTGCCATCGCCGCGCCAGCCACCATGGCCAGCGTGGCGGTGATGGGCATGACGCGGGCCAGGCCGCTGAGGCGCCGGATGTCACGGGTACCGCATTCGTGGTCGATGATGCCTGCGGCCATGAACAGCGATGCCTTGAACGTGGCGTGGTTCATGATGTGGAATACCGCGGCGACCAATGCCAGCGGGCTGCCCAGGCCCAGCAGCAGCGTGATGAGGCCGAGGTGGCTGATGGTGGAGTAGGCGAGCAGCCCTTTCAGGTCCTGCTGGAAGATCGCTGCATAGGCGCCCAGCAGCAATGTGCACAGGCCGGCGCCGCCGATGATCCAAAACCACTGCTCCGTGCCTGCGAGGACGGGCCAAAGCCTGGCGAGCAGGAATACGCCCGCCTTGACCATGGTGGCCGAATGCAGATAGGCCGACACCGGCGTGGGCGCCGCCATGGCGTGCGGCAGCCAGAAGTGGAACGGGAACTGGGCACTTTTCGTGAGCGTGCCCAGGGCGATCAGCACCAGCGCGACGCTGTAGACCGGATGCGAGCGGATCAGGGCGCCCGAGGCGAGGACGGTTTCCAGGTCGTAACTGCCGACGATGTGCCCAAGCACCAGGATGCCCGCGAACAGGCACAGCCCGCCGGCTGCCGTGACGGTCAGCGCCATGCGCGCGCCGCGCCGCGCGTCGGGGCGATGGTGCCAGTAGCCGATTAGCAAGAAAGAGACCAGGCTGGTCAGCTCCCAGAACAGCGCCAGCTGGATGAGGTTGCCCGACATCACGACGCCCAGCATGGACCCCATGAATGCCAGGAAAAAAGAGAAAAAGCGCGGCACTGGGTCTTCCGGTGACATGTAGTAGCGCGCGTAGAGCACGACGAGCAGCCCGATGCCGCTCACCAGCAAGGCGAACACCCATGCTAGCCCGTCCATGCGCAGCACGAAATCCAGTCCCAGCGAGGGCAGCCATGGGATTTCGTAGCGAATGACCTTGCCGTATGAGATGTCGGGATAGAGCAGGGCGGCCTGTATCGTTCCCGCCAATGCGATCAGGCCCGCGAGCCAGGCCTCGCGATTGCGCGCATTGGCGGGCAGCAGGGCCGCCACGGCGCTACCCGCGAAGGGCAGCGCTAGAAGCAACAGCAGCGACATAGGGGGCGGTCACTCTCTTATGGTTGGAGGTCGGATGGGGTTTCACGCGAGCATCGGCGAGAATGGTAACAAACCACAGGCCCCGTCCGGGGGGCATGGCCGAGCTTCGCATCGCGGGGCGTTCTATTGTGTAAACGCAGGGGCCGCGCTGGGGCCGGCCTGTTAAACTATTAGGTTGATCTTTGCGCTGCGCGCAAGGCGCCTGCGCCATCCTCCGTTTCTTGCGAGTCTTTTTCCGTCGTGATCTCCACCGCCAACCTC
>NZ_JADGHH010000154.1 GCF_019689535.1 Pigmentiphaga sp. | reverse complement strand
CTATTAGGTTGATCTTTGCGCTGCGCGCAAGGCGCCTGCGCCATCCTCCGTTTCTTGCGAGTCTTTTTCCGTCGTGATCTCCACCGCCAACCTCACCATCCAGTTCGGTTCCAAACCTCTCTTCGAAAATGTCTCGGTCAAGTTCGGTGAGGGCAATCGCTATGGCCTGATCGGTGCGAACGGCAGCGGGAAGTCCACGCTGATGAAGATCATCGGCGGCGACCTCGAACCCACCGCGGGGAACGTTTCCATCGAGCCGAACATCCGCTTGGGCAAGCTGCGCCAGGACCAGTTCGCCTATGAAGACATGCGGGTGCTGGACGTGGTGTTGATGGGCCACACGGAAATGTGGCAGGCCATGACCGAGCGGGACGCCATTTACGCGAACCCGGATGCCACGGACGAAGACTACATGCGTGCCGCGGACCTGGAAGCGAAGTTTGCCGAGTACGACGGCTATACGGCCGAGGCGCGTGCCGGGGAACTGCTCCTCGGGCTGGAGATCCCCGTCGAGCAGCACCAGCTGCCGATGCGCGAGATCGCGCCCGGGTGGAAATTGCGCGTATTGCTGGCCCAGGCGCTGTTCTCGAATCCTGACGTGCTGTTGCTGGACGAGCCGACCAACAACCTCGACATCAACACGATCCGCTGGCTCGAGACGGTGCTCAACCAGTACCAGTCCACGATGATCATCATCAGCCACGATCGCCATTTCCTGAACCAGGTCTGCACCCACATGGCCGACCTGGACTACGGCGAGGTGCGGATCTATCCCGGAAACTACGACGATTACATGCTCGCGTCCGCGCAGGCGCGCGAACGCCTGCTCAGCTCCAACGCCAAGGCCAAGGAACGCATCGCGGAACTGCAGGACTTCGTTCGCCGGTTTTCCGCCAATAAGTCCAAGGCACGGCAAGCCACGTCCCGGCTCAAGCAGATCGACAAGCTCAAGGCCGAGACTGTCGAGGTCAAGCCCTCTTCGCGGCAAAACCCCTACATCCGGTTCGAGCAGGCCAAGGTCATGCACAGGCAGGCAGTGGAGATCGACGGCATTTCCAAGGCGTACGACAAGCCTGTCATCCCGCATTATTCCGCCATGGTCGAAGCGGGCGAGAAAATCGCCATCATCGGCGCCAACGGCGTGGGCAAGTCCACGTTGTTGCGCATGCTGGCGGGCGACCTCGAGCCCGATCGCGGCACCATCAAGTGGTCCGACAATGCCAACCTCGGCTACATGGCCCAGGACGTCTCCGACCACTTCGACCGTGATGAAACAGTGTTCGAATGGATGAGCATGTGGCGCCAGCCGGGAGACGACGACCAGGCGATCCGTTCGGTGCTGGGGCGCCTGCTTTTCTCCAGCGACGACATCGGCAAATGCGTGCGCGTCTTGTCCGGCGGCGAGAAAAACCGCATGATGTTCGGCAAGCTGATGCTGAGTAAGCACAATGTGCTGCTGCTGGACGAGCCGACCAACCACCTGGACATGGAGTCGATCGAGTCACTGCAGCTGGCGCTGGAAAAGTACCAGGGGACGCTGTTCTTCGTTTCGCACGACCGCGAATTCGTGTCCGGGCTGGCCAGCCGCATCATCGAGATTCTTCCCGACGGCCAGTTGATCGACTACAAGGGCACGTACGACGAGTACTTGGCCTCGCGGGGCATCGAGGGCTGATACGCGCGGCGGCACGAAGATTGCTTTGTCTCCTTCGGAATCAGCGGGACTTCCCCGTTGCAAGGAAGAAAGACGATGCCAGTATCTTTGCCTATCGCCTTGTCCCCCCTGCCTGCCTTGGTCGACGGCCTGTATGTCAGGCCGCTTGACATGCCGCAATGCGGTGCGATCCGTGGAGGCATGCCCAAGTTGGGGGCAAGCCTCGTTGCCTGTGCGGGTGTGGCCTGACCCATGCGGATCAAGGTTCTGCTGTTCGGCTCCCCCGGGCATGGCAGCTTCAATTCATGTGGCCTCGCAGGCGTGGAGGCGGCCCGCCAGGCCGGCCAGCAGGTCGATTTGATTTGGATCGAGTCAGCCGGGCCGGCGATTCGCGCGGCGCGCCTGATCGACATCTGCCATCGCGGCGCCGATCTCATCATTGCTTACGGCAGTCCCGGGGACTACCCGGTCGCGATGGCGGCCATGCGGTTTCCTCACATTCATTTCATCGTCGTGCAAGGTTCTTACGTCGGCGAGAACGCGGCCGTCTACAGCGTGCGTGAAGACCAGGCCGCGTTCCTGGCCGGTGTGTTGGCGGCGGCCGAGACGCGCACCGGCGGGTTGGGACACCTGGGGGGCGTGAAGACCGACGCCGCACTGCGCGTGCGCGCCGCGTACGTGGACGGGGCGCACCGCCAGTCTCCGGGCATGGGGATGATGACTTCCTTCTGCGGCAGCATCGACGACGCGGAGCTTGCGTTCGATACCTGCGAGGCCATGGCCAGGCGCGGGGTGGACGTGGTGTTTGGCGCGATCGACGGTGGTCGTCCCGGCATCGAACGCGCGTGCCAGAAATTCCGGCTGCGACAGATCGGCACCCATATTGACTGGACCGAAGCCGAACCCCATCTTTACCTGGGCTCGGCCATCGCCGACAGCGGCCGTTGCATCGCCACCGCCATCAAAGACTACGCGAAAGGGAATGTCCGTTTCGGCGCGAGCACCTCGTTCGGCGTGGAAAGCCCGGATTACGTGCGGGTGGCGGTGAGCCCGACGGTGGGGCAGGCCACGAAGCTGGCACTCGACGAATGGAGCCAGGCCATGGTGCGCGGCGAGGTGACGCCCAGTGCCGAGTATGTGGGGCGCGAGTTCGAGCTGAGCGGCCTGTTGAGTCGTCTTTGACGACCGGGCGGAGGCTTCAGGCTGGCCGCGCGCGGACCCGGGATGAGGCGCGCTTGGCCTTGGCGCGGGCTTCCTCGACCGTGGCCGCGGTAGCCAGCGCCACGCCCATGCGGCGCTTCACGTAGGATTGCGGCTTGCCGAACAGGCGCAGGTCGGTGCCCGCTTCGGCCAGGGCTTCGGCAACGCCCTCGAACACGACCGCGCCGGCCTCTATGCCGCCGTAGATTACGCTGCTGGCGCCGGGCTGGCGCAGCGCGGTGTCGACTGGCAGGCCGAGGAATGCGCGCGCATGTAGCTCGAATTCATTCTGGGCCTGCGTAATCATGGTCACCATGCCCGTGTCATGCGGCCGTGGGCTGACTTCCGAGAACCAGACCTGATCGCCCGCGACGAACATCTCGACGCCGAAGATGCCGTAGCCGCCCAGCTCGCCGGTGATCTTGCGCGCGATGTCGCGGGCCTTTTCCAGCGCTTGGGGAGCCATGGGGTGGGGCTGCCAGCTCTCGACGTAGTCACCGTCCACCTGCACGTGGCCGATCGGTTCGCAAAAGTCGGTGCGGTCCTGGCCGTCGGCGCCACGCGAACGAACGGTCAGCAAGGTGATTTCATAATCGAATCGCACAAAGCCTTCCACGATGACGCGGCCGGCTCCCACCCGTCCCCCTTCCTGTGCGTAGCGCCAGGCGCGCTCGACGTCCTGGGGGCCGTCCACCTTGGATTGGCCTTTGCCGGACGACGACATGATTGGCTTGACGATGCACGGATACCCGATGTGTCGGTCGATGGCCTCCCGCATCTCGTCCAGGCTCGAGGCAAAGCGATAGGGAGAGGTCGGCAGGCCGAGTGTTTCCGCCGCTAGCCGCCGTATGCCTTCGCGGTTCATGGTCAGCTGCGCGGCGCGCGCCGTGGGCGTGACGCGCGCCACGCCAGCGGCTTCCAGTTCCACGAGCAGGTCGGTGGCGATGGCCTCGATCTCCGGCACGATGATGTGGGGCTTTTCCGCTTCGATCACCGTTCGCAGCGCTTCGCGGTCGGTCATGGAAACCGTGTGCGCGCGGTGGGCCACCTGGTGGCCCGGCGCGTTGGCGTAGCGGTCCACGGCCACCACTTCGACGCCCAGCCGCTGCAGCGCCATGATGACCTCCTTGCCGAGTTCGCCGGCTCCCAGCAGCATGACGCGTACGGCGGCGGGAGAGAGGGGGGTGCCGAGGGGAGTGAAGGAAGCTGTCGTCATTGCAATCGGTCCACGGTTGGAAAGGCGCGCAGCGCCGTCGAAATCGAAATGTAGCGCGAAGCCGCGGGCGTTGCTTGGCAGGCGCCGCGCGGCGCTAGGCATTTTTTGGATTGAGGCAGATAATGTGGCCGCCGGACGAGGCCGGCACTTTTCTGGGCATCGACATCTCCCCCGCATCCCGGCTCCGCCGCGGCGTGGGTCACGTTTCGGAGTTCATATGAATAAGACGCTTGCATGGTCGTTGGCCGCTCTATTCGTGGCGTGTTCCGGTCCTGCCGCGGCAGCGGAAAACGCCCAGCAGAACAGGATGGCTGTCTGCAACAAGGCGGCAGGGGACAAGAAGGGCGAAGAGCGCAAGGCGTTCATGAGCTCCTGCCTGTCGGCCAAGAAAATGACGCCGCAGGAGAGAATGAGCGTGTGCAACAAGGAGGCCGGTGCGCTGAAGGGCGACGACCGCAAGGCCTTCATGAAGTCCTGCCTGTCGGGCTGAGGCGCGCCGGCCCGAAGGCCGGCGCGGCGCTCAGCAGGCCGGGGGCGCCATGGTCTGCAGGCTGTACTCCAGCGTGGCCATGCTGGCAGGCATGTCGACCTTGGCGCCTAGGTCACGCATGGTGGAGCCCAGCGCGTGCAGCGTGCGGAACAGGTTGTGGGTGCGGCATTGTTCGCCCATTTGTCCGATGCGCACGATGGGCAGGCCGAAGGAACCCGAGATTTCCACCCGGTAGCGGCGCGAGATGTGGTCGCAGATCTGGGTATTGGTCAATCCGTCCGGCACTGTGATGCCAACCACCGAGTTCAGCCGGGACGACTGCGGCGCGAACAGGCGCAGGCCCATGGCCTCGATGCCGTTCTGCAGGGCGAAGGACGACCGGGAATGGCGCGCGAAACGTACAGGCAAGGTTTCGGCGCAGACCAGGCGTAGCGCTTCATGCAGCGCGAGTACGCCAGATACCGGCGCGGTGTAGTGGTACGAGCCCTTGTGCCAGAAATTCTCGGCCAGCTTGGCGTCGAGCACCCAATGCGTGTTGGGCATCGTGCGCCGGCTGATGCGCTCCCAGGCGGCGTCGGAAAAGGCGATGAGCGAGACGCCGGGAATGGACGAGAGGCCTTTCTGGCCACCCGTGATGACGGCGTCGATCTGCCAGTCGTCCATTTGCAGCGGCATGGTGCTCAGCGTGCACACGGCATCGACGATGACCAGGCAGCCGTATTTTTTCGCGGCCTTGGCGATCGCGGGCAGCTCGCGGTTGAAGATGGTATTGGAAGTCTCGCCCTGGACGATGGTCAGCACATCGGGGCTGTGGCGCGCGATCTCGCGTTCGACAACCTCGGCGGAGGCCGCCTGGTGGCCTTCCACTTCCACGCACACGACGTCTGCGCCGAGCCGGCGGCTCATCTCGGCCATGCGCGCGCTGAAAAAACCGTTGACCACGCACAGCACCTTGCTCGACGGGGTGACCAGGTTGCAGATGGCCATTTCCATCGCAGCCGAGCCGGGGCCCGCCACGCCCAGCACCCACTGTGACCGCGTCTGGAACACATAGCCCGCCATCTGCTTGACCTGGGAAATGATGGTGGACATTGTCGAGCCCAAGTGGTTGATGACCACCGAGTTGGCGTGCGCGACCGCGTCCGGAATGGGAACCGGGCCGGCGCCCATCATGAGCAGCGGGTCGTCGGGCAGGATTTCGCTCAGCAGGCGGACCTGTGGCGGTTGCAGGAAAGAGAGCTGGGAGTGGTCGGTCGAGGAAGCGGTGTCAGCGGTTTCTTCGGCGGCGCGAAGCGGACGGGTCGGCATGTTGGTTGACGGCAAGTAAGGTGGCTCGGCCGGGACGTCGCATGGCCCGGGTGGCATGCGGTGAAGCGGCGGCGCAAGTTCCGCGGCGGCCTAGCGTGCGCCGCGGTTGTCGAGACGTTCGACGATAACGAAATTATAGAACTGCGCGGCCCAGGGCCTGGCCCATGCGCACGCCGCTGAGCGGACCGAGCGATTCTGACCAGTTCACCCGGCCCGGCGGGAACAGCAGGACCACGGTCGAGCCCAGCTTGAATCGCCCCATCTCGGCGCCCTTCTCCAAGCGCACGGCGCCTGTTTCGTAACGGGTCGTAACGATGCGCGAGCCGTGAGGCTTGACCTGTCCGGCCCACACCGTTTCCATGGCGCCCACGATCATGGCGCCCACCAGGACGACGGCCATGGGGCCGAATTCAGTATCGAACAGGCAGGCAAGGCGTTCATTGCGGGCGAACAGCCGTGGCACCGAGCGGGCAGTGAGCGGATTGACTGAAAACAGGCGGCCCGGCACGTACACCGTTTCGCGCAGCGTGCCCGCCGTGGGCATGTGCACGCGATGGTAATCGCGCGGGGACAGGTAAATGGTGGCGAAGTTTCCGTTCCGGAAGGGTTCGGCCCGTTCGGCGTCGCCGCCCAATAGTTCGTCGGCAGTGAAATGGTGGCCCTTGGCCTGGAAGATCCGGCCGTCGCGAATGGCCCCCAGCTGGCTGATCGCGCCGTCCGCGGGGGACAGTACGGCCCCGGGCGAGGCATCGAGGGGTCGGGCACCCGGCTTGAGCGCACGCGTGAAGAATGCGTTGAAATGCTCGTAGGCGGTTGGGTCCGGTTCGAGCGCCTCGCTCATGTCGACGCCGTATTGGCGGATGAAGCGGGCGATGGCGCGGTTCTTCAGCGGCGCCGTGCGGCACTGGGCCAGGCGTCCGAACAGGCTCGAAAGCAGGGCCTGGGGCGTGAGGTACTGGCTGTAAATGAAAAGCTGGTCTTTGAGCGACATGTCGAGGCCTCGCTGCGGCGAGGCGCGAATTCGGATCCCCCGATATTACAGGCTGCCGGGAAGAGGAAAAAATCCCAGGGCCGGTGCACCGCACGTGCATGGGTGGACGGTGCGCCGGCACGCCGCAAGGCCGGGTTCGGTGGTTGCCGGGAGACGGGGCATGGTGTCGGAATGCTACGCACGATTCGATCTGTGGCCACATGCGCTATGCTTGGGCCGTTTGCGATGCAGCCTGAGGAGAATCGACGGTGAGAAACCTGCTGACAGCTTTTTTTGCGGTAGTGCTGCTGGGACTGTCCGGCTGCGGCTACAACGACCTGCAAAGAGCCGATGAGCAGGTCAAGGCGAGCTGGTCCGAAGTGTTGAACCAGTACCAGCGGCGCGCAGACCTGATCCCGAACCTGGTCAACACGGTCAAGGGATATGCCGCCCACGAGCAGGAGACGCTGACGGCGGTCGTCAATGCGCGCGCCCAGGCAACTGGCATCAACGCCACCCCGGAGTTGGTCAATGATCCCGAGGCCTTTGCCAAGTTCGACGCCGCGCAGCAACAGCTCACGAGCGCGCTGTCCCGGCTTATGGTGGTCGTCGAGCGGTATCCGGACCTCAAGGCCAACCAGAATTTCCGGGACCTGCAGGCGCAATTGGAGGGCACTGAGAACCGGATTGCGGTAGCGCGCAATCGCTACATCAAGGCGGTCCAGGACTACAACGTCATTGTCCGGTCTTTCCCGAGCAACCTCACGGCCAAGATGTTCGGCTACCCGGTCAAGGCGAATTTTTCGGTGGCCAATGAAAGCGCCATTTCTGCGCCGCCGGTGGTCGACTTCGGCAGCGGACGACCCTCCGGAGAAAAATGAAGGATTGGCGACACCACCTGCGCCGGGCGGGCCGGCTGCTCGCTGCCGGCGCGATATGGGTGTGGCTGGCGGCGGCTTCGGCCTGGGCCGCCGACGACCTGGCGCCCATACCGCCCTTCGAGGCGCTAGTCACCGATTTGACCGCGACCTTGAGCCCGGAGCAGAAAGCCGGGCTGGAGAGGCGCCTGCGTGACTTCCAGGACCGGAAAGGCAGCCAGGTCGCAATCCTGCTGGTCCCCACCACCCAGCCCGAGAGCATCGAGCAATATTCGATGCGCGTGGCCGAGGCATGGAAGCCCGGGCGCAAGAACGTGGATGACGGGGTGCTGTTCCTCGTCGCGAAGAACGATAGGCGCATGCGCATCGAGGTGGGGTACGGGCTCGAGGGCGTGCTGACCGATGCCACGGCCAACCGCATCCTCGACGAGATCGTCGCCCCCCGGTTCCAGGCGGGCGATTTCTATGGCGGCATCGAGCAGGGCGCCGATCGCATCATGCGGCTAATCGACGGTGAACCGCTGCCGCCGCCGCAGCGGGGCACAGAGGGCAACGATGCGGAAGGCATTGCTCCGGTCCTGCTGATCATTGCCCTGGGGGCAGGCGGGTTGTTGCGGCGCTTGCTCGGCCGCCTGCCGGGTGCAACGGCCACCGGCGGCATCGTCGGTCTCGTCGCCTGGCTCTTGTCCGGCGCCCTGGCCATTGCCTTGGTCGGTGGGGCGCTGGCGTTTTTCTTTACCCTGGTCGGAGGCGGGTTTGCCGGCCTTCCGGGCGGTTATGGTG
>NZ_JADGHH010000153.1 GCF_019689535.1 Pigmentiphaga sp. | reverse complement strand
CTGGCCAAAATGCGGGCGGGACGGGATGGGTAGCGGCGCGTCATGGCGCGGGGCCGGGCTGGCCGTCAGAGGAGGCCCAGGCCCCTCGCGACACCTTCGCCGTAACGCGGATCCGCCTGGCGGAAGTGCGCGATTTGGCGCTCCTGGATTTCGCGTGGCACCGTTTTCATCGAGTTGACGATGTTTTCGATCAACAGGGCCTGCTGTTCCGCGGTCATCAGGCGGAACAGATTGCCCCCCTGCGTATAGTCGTCGTTGCCCGTGCGATGGTCGTAGCGGTCGGCCTCGCCATCGAGCCGCAGGACCGGTTCGCGGTACGCGGGATCCTGCCTGGGCGCATCGGCCACGCTATTGGGCTCGTAGTTCGGTCCGCCGCCGAAATTGCCATCGAAGCGCATGGCGCCGTCGCGCTGGTAGGTGTTCACCGGCGCCTGGGGACGGTTGACGGGGAGGGACTGGTAGTTGGTGCCTACCCGATACAAATGCGCATCGTGATAGGCGAACAGGCGCGCCTGCAGCATTTTGTCCGGGCTGAATCCGAGTCCGCGCACGATGGACGACGGCGAGAAGGCGGCCTGCTCGATCTCGGCAAAGTAATTCTGCGGGTTCCGGTTGAGCGTGATGATGCCGACCTCGATCAGGGGGAAGTCCCCGTGCGGCCAGACCTTGGTCAAGTCGAAGGGGTCATAGGGCGTCTTGCGCGCCTGATCCTCGGTCATGACCTGGATGCACACGCGCCACCTGGGAAATTCGCCGCGCTCGATGGCCTGGAACAGGTCGCGCTGCGCATAGTCGGGGTCCTCTCCGGCGAGCCGGACGGCCTCGCGCGGGTGCAGGTTCTTGATGCCCTGCATGCTCAGGACGTGATATTTCACCCACACGCGCTCGCCGCGGTCGTTGATCATGCTGAACGTGTGGCTGCCGAAACCGTGCATGTGCCGATAGCCGTCTGGCGTGCCCCGGTCCGAAAACAGGATCGTGACTTGGTGCAGCGACTCGGGCGAGAGCGACCAGAAGTCCCACATCGCGGTCGGGCTCTTCAGGTTGGTGCGCGGGTCCCGCTTCTGGGTATGGATGAAGTCCGGGAACTTGATGCCGTCGCGTATGAAAAAGACGGGCGTATTGTTGCCGACCAAGTCCCAATTGCCTTCGTCGGTGTAGAACTTGATCGCGAAACCGCGCGGGTCACGCTCGGTATCGGCGGAGCCTTTTTCCCCGCCCACGGTCGAGAAGCGGATCAGCACGTCGGTTTTCTTGCCCACGTGCGAGAAAACGCTGGCGCAGGTGTAGCGAGTGATGTCCTGGGTGACCTCGAATACCCCATAGGCGCCCGAGCCCTTGGCGTGGACGACCCGCTCGGGGATACGCTCGCGGTTGAAGTGCTGCAGTTTTTCGATGAGGTGGAAATCTTCCAGCAATACCGGGCCCCGCGGTCCCGCGGTGCGCGAGTTTTGGTTGTCGGCGACGGGTGCGCCCGTGGCGGTAGTGAGTTTCGTCATCGTCGGCTCTTTGGTCTGCATTGAAGAGCGCTCAAGATAGGCCGCCTGCGGGTGTTAGTAAATTGAATTGATTAAATTGATTTGATAGATCGAGATAATCGTCCACCTCGGTCGCCGGATCAGCCCTGCAAGCGGATGCCGCCGCACCGCTTGGTACACTTAGGGTTTGCCCTCGTCCGGCCCGCGCGCTTCCCGCAGGCCGGATCGTTCAACCCCGGAAGCCGTGTTCGAGGAGAACCTGCGTGAAAAACCTCGTTTGGGTGCCGCCCGTGCACCGCGAATCCCCTTGTCCTCGCAATACTGAAGCCCCGAATTCCCCAGCCTGTGGCCGGCGCCGCCGCATGCTCGCTTGGTTGGCCGGTGTGCCGGCCGCTTACGCCGTCTCGGCCGTGCCGCGGCCGGTCCGGGCGGCGGCCGGGCCGCTTGCGATAGGCTTTGTCTACATGTCGCCGATCACCGACGCCGGTTGGACCCGCCAGCACGAAGACGGCAGGCTGGAGCTGGTGCGGGCGCTGGGTGATCGCGTCGCGACCAAGGTGGTGGAGAACGTTCCCGAAAACGCCGATGCCGAGCGGGTGATCCGCGACTTGGCCAGGCAAGGCTGCAAGCTCATTTTCACGACCTCATTCGGGTACATGGATGCCGTGATGCGCGTCGCGCGCGAATTTCCCGGCGTCGTGTTCGAGCAGGCGTCGGGGTACCGCCTGGCGCGCAACCTGGGCGCCTACAACATCCGTTTTTATGAAGGGCGCTATCTCGCAGGCTTGGTGGCCGGCGCGATGACGCGCAGCAATGTGCTTGGCTACGTGGCCGCGCTGCCCATCCCCGAGGTCATCCAAGGCATCAACGCATTCACGTTTGCCGCGCGCAGCGTCAATCCCAAGGTGCAGGTCCGCGTGGTCTGGACGCAGAATTGGTTCGACCCGCCGCGCGAGCGCGACGCGGCCCAGGCCGTGATACGGCAGGGGGCGGACGTCCTGACGAATCATTCCGGTTCGTCGGCCGTGGCGCAGGCTGCCGAAGCAGCGGGCGTGTGGATGCTGGGCTATACCTCCGACATGAGCAAGTATGCGCCGACCCGGCAGCTCGGCGCCGTCGTGCACCGCTGGGGCGACCATTACATCCGGGCCACGCGCGCGGTGTTGGAAGGCTCATGGCGGTCGCAAGCCTTCATGGGCGGCCTGAAGGACGGCATGATCGGGCTCGAGGCGATTTCTACCCGGGTGCCGCCAGACGTGAAGGCCTCCGTGGAGCGCGCGCGCCAGCGGATTGCATCGGGGGAGCTGCATCCCTTCGGCGGCCGCCTCGTCGATAACCAGGGCAAGGTCCGGCAGCAATCAGGCGTGCTTGCCGAGCGCGACGTGGAGCACATGGACTGGTTCGTGGAAGGCGTCGTGGGCAAGGCGGTGGCCTGAGAGGGGGCATTTCCGGGCGCTTCCTTCCAGTCCCGCTAAAGTATGGGTCGGCAGTGAACTGCCGGCGCCTGGCGTAGTCCCACTCGAATGCGCCGTGGCCGCGCATGCGCTTTGCCCGTCGGCGAACGCGTGGGGCGTTCGCCTCTCCAGCTCGTCTTCCTATCGTCCCGTCCATGAAACCAGACGTCCGCCCGTTTTCTTCGCTGTCTTTCCTGGCGCAAGCCTGGCGCATGACCGTCCGCGATTGGCGGGCAGGGGAGTTGCGCCTGCTCGCACTGGCCCTGGTGGTTGCGGTGGCTTCGGTGGCTAGCGTGGGTTTTCTCGCCGATCGCATACGCCTGGCACTGGAGCGCGACGCGGCGCAATTGCTCGGTGGCGATCTGGTCCTGGTATCGGATGCGCCCATCTCGGAAATCCAGCGCGAGCAAGCGGCCAGGTTGGGCCTGGAGGTGACCGAGACCCTGCAGTTTCCCTCCATGGCCGCCGCCGGTACGGGGGATGCGCTGCGTTCGCAACTGACGGCGCTCAAGGCCGTACAGCAGGGCTATCCCCTGCGCGGCCGGCTGCGCGTGGCCGACGGCCCCGCGATGCCGGACGAGGTCGCGTGGGACATTCCGGCGCGAGGTGCGGTCTGGGTCGACCCGCAACTGCTGTCGTTGCTGGAGGTCAGGGTGGGGGACGAGCTGCAGTTGGGGGACAAGCGATTCCGCATCGAACGCGTGATCGCCGTGGAGCCCGATCGCGGCATGAACTTTATCAACGTCGCTCCCCGCGTCATGATGCGCACCGACGACCTGGACGGGACAGGGCTGGTGACGTTCGGCAGCCGCATCTCGTATCGGTTGCTGGTTGCAGGGCAGCCTGCGCAGGTGCGCGAGTATGCAGACTGGTTGCAGGCCCGGCTCGAGCGCGGCCAGCGCGTGGAAACGCTGGAGTCGGGGCGGCCTGAGATGCGTCGCACCATCGACCGCGCCCAGCAATTCCTCTCGCTCGTGGCCCTGCTTGCGGCCTTGGTCGCCGCCGTGGCCGTCGCCCTGGCGGCGCGTCGGTTCACGCTGCGGCATTTCGACAGCGTGGCCGTCATGCGTTGCCTGGGCGCGACGCAGTCGGCGCTGACCCGCTTATTCGCCCTCGAGTTCCTCATTATCGCGCTGGGAGCCGCCGCGGCGGGAAGCCTGCTCGGCTACGTCGCGCACCAGGGCCTGATCGCGGCGCTGGGCGGATTGATCACGACCGATTTGCCCGCGGCAACACTGCTGCCGGCGGTGCAGGGCTTTCTGGCCGGTGTCTGGCTGCTGCTCGGGTTTGCGCTGCCGCCGCTCGCGCAACTGCGACACGTCTCGCCTGTGCGCGTGCTGCGACGGGAAACCGGCGTGGCGCCGGCCCGCACGGCCGTGGGGTATGGCATCGGTGCGCTGGGGTTCGCGTTGCTGCTGCTTTGGTTCGCGCGTGACCTGAAGCTGGGTGCGATGGTCGCCGGCGGTTTCCTCGCGGGCTTTGCCTTGTTCTGCGGGCTCGCATGGCTGGGCGTGCGGTGGCTCGAGCCATTGCGTCAATGGCAGCGCGGGCCGGTCGCGCTGCGATTCGCGCTGGCCGGCGTCGTCCGGCGCAGGGGGGCTACGGTGGCGCAGATCTGCGCGCTTGCAGTGGGGCTGATGGCCTTGCTGCTGTTATCGATCACGCGCGGCGATTTGGTCGACGGGTGGCGGCAGGCCGCGCCGCCCGATGCGCCGAACCGGTTTCTCATCAACATCCAGCCCGATCAGCGCGAAGCGGTGGGGCAACGGCTCGCGGACGCGGGGCTGGGCGAGACGGAACTCTATCCCATGGTGCGGGGCCGCCTGCTAGAGATCAACGGCCGTGCCGTGGGGCCGGCAGACTATGAGGATGAGCGGGCGCGTCGACTCGTGGACAGGGAATTCAATCTTTCCTACATGGATGAGATGCCGGGGCACAACCGGGTGGTGGCCGGACGCTGGCTGGACCCATCGGCCGCCGAGCTCTCCATGGAGGAGGGCATCGCCCAGACCTTGGGCGTCAAGCTGGGCGATACGCTCAGGTTCGATGTGGCCGGCAATGCGGTCGAGGTGACCGTCACAGGGCTGCGTGCCGTGGATTGGGATTCCATGCGGGTCAATTTCTTCGCCATCCTGTCGCCGGCCGTGCTGCGCGACATGCCGCAGAGTTGGATCACCGCATTGCATTTGCCGGAAGACAAGGCCGACTTGTCGAGCGCGTTGATTCGCGAGTTTCCCAACCTGACCATCTTCGACACCGGCGCCATCCTGCGCCAGGTGCAAGGTGTTCTGGACCAGGTCGTGGCGGCAGTCCAGTTCCTGTTCCTGTTCACGCTGGCCGCAGGCTGCCTGGTGTTGTATGCGGCGCTCGCCTCGACCCGGGACGAGCGCGTGCGCGAGGCTGGCTTGCTGCGTGTGCTGGGCGCCACGCGGCGCCAGCTTTCAGCCGCACAGTGGCTGGAATTGGGCGCCATCGGCGGTGCTGCCGGCTTGCTGGCGGCAGGCGGTGCTTCGGCGATCGCCTGGCTATTGGCGCGATTCGTGTTCAAGTTTGCGCTGGCGTCCAATCCTTGGGTGTGGGTCGCCGGCGTGTCTGTCGGCGTGGTATGCGCGTGGGCGGGGGGATGGATGGGCCTGCGCGGCGTGCTGAGGCATCCGCCCTTGGCGACGCTGCGGGAGGTATGATGCGCCGCGCTTGCGACAATCTCTATGCAGGATGATCAAACCATGGTGACACAGGAGCCCGGCGAGGCCGCCTCCGCCGAGCCGACCGTTTTCGAACGCATAGGCGGGGAAGCCCGGGTGCGCGAACTCGTCGACCGTTTCTACGACTTGATGGACCTGGACGCGGATTTGGCGGACCTGCGCGCCGCTCACGGACCCTCCCTGGACCAGGCGCGGCAGAAATTGTTTTGGTTCCTGTGCGGCTGGATGGGCGGGCCCAATTACTACATCGAACGTTTCGGCCACCCGCGGCTGCGCGCCCGCCACCTGCCGTTCTCCATCGGCACCAAAGAGCGCGACCAGTGGGTGATCTGCATGGGGCGCGCGATGCAGCAGATAGGCGTGGAGCCAGCGCTGGCCGACAGGCTGCTCGCCGCGTTCTATGACACGGCCGACTGGATGCGCAACCGCCCCGAATAAGGGCGCGCCTCACGCGCCGGGTGCCGCTGGTCCCGTACGCTCCCAGGGCGGCGTGCCGCCCAGGTGCTCCCGCAGCCAGGCGAGCAATACCTCGATGCGCGGCAGTCCGCGCTTGCGCGCGGGAATCAGGGCCTTGAGCCAAACGTCCTGCAATGGATAGCCTTCCAGCAAGGCGACCAGACTGCCGTCGGCCAATGCCCGGCCGGCCACGTAGGCGGGCAGCACGGCGATGCCGTTGCCGGCGCGCGCTGCCGCGTAGAGGGCATAGTTGTCGTTCGCGCCCAAGCGCGCCGGGACATCCACCCGGATCGGCCCCCGGTCGCTGTTGAAATGCCAGGTGTGGCCCGTGGGATTGAACACCAGGCAGTCGTGATCGGCGAGGTCACGCGGGTGGCGTGGCGCCGGGCGACGGGCCAGGTAGGCCGGTGACGCGCACACCACCTGCCTGAGCGGGCACAGCGGCTCGTCTACGACGCCTTCGTAGCTGTCGGCCCGGCCGCTTACGGAAATGTCGAAGCCTTCTTCGGCCGGGTTGGCGGAGCGGTCCAGCAAGGTGATTTCCAGGGTCAGCCGATCGTAGCGCTGCTGGAATGCGGCCAAGATGTCGGCCAGGTACAGGACCGTCAACGAGGTGGGCGCGCGCAGGCGTATGTGGCCTTCGAGGGCGTTCTGGTCGCGCTTGAGTTCGGACGCGATGGCATCGAAGTCGGCGACCAGGGCGCGGGCGCGCGCATGGAACTTGTGGCCGGCTTCCGTGAGGGTGACGCGGCGGCTGGAGCGCTCGAACAAGCGTGCGCCCAGGGTCCACTCCAAATGCCCGATCCGTTTGGCGATGACCGACGGAACCGTATCCAGTTGGCGTGCCGCTTCCGAAAAATTGCCGCCGCGCACGGTGGCGAGAAAGGCCCGCAAGTTGGCCAGTGTATCCATATCTTTTCTAAACTGCGAAAACAGGTGCTGCAAATTAGACCAGATAATCCGATTTGAAATAGATACCATGCGGGGCTCCAAGGGTTATGAGATGAGGCAGTGAACATGGCGACCCCGGCAAGCATTTCCGAGCCGGCCCGGCAAACACCGGTGCTGGGTGAGTACGACGTCGTCGTCCTGGGGGGCGGGCCAGCCGGCATGACGGCCGCGGCGGCGGCAGCCCGCCGCGGATGCCGCACGTTGTTGATCGAGCGGTATGGATTCCTCGGCGGCATGGGAACGGCGGCCGGGGTGACGAATTTCTGCGGCTTGCACGCCAACGTGTTCGGAGAGCACCGGCGCGTGATCCGAGGCCTGGCAGACGAGTTGCTCGGCAGCTTGGAGCGTTTGGGCGGCCTGTGCGAGCCGCATCGCATGTTCCAAGACAAAATCATGGCCCAGGCCTATGACAACGCTGCCTTCAAGCTGGCTGCCGACGAGCTGGTCGCGGGCAGCGGCAGCAAGCTGCTGTTCCATGCCTATGCCGCTGGTGTCGTGATGCGCTCGGCCAGTGAGGTCGCCGCCTTGCTCGTGGAAACCAAGTCTGGGCGCGGTGCCGTGATCGGCAGGATTTACATCGATTGCTCGGGAGACGGCGACGTTGCCGCGGCGGCCGGCGTTCCGTATGAGAAGGGTGACGGCCAGGGTGGGATGCTGTATCCGTCCACCATGTTCCGCGTCAACAATGTCGATCCTGCCCGGGCGGGCAATGCCTGGGAGCACTTCGGCCGCCTGATGGAGGAGGCGTCGCGGGACGGACGCCGCTTTGCGCGCAAGACACCCATCGTCCGGCCGCAGAGAAATCCCTCGGAGTGGCGCGCCAACGTGACGCAACTGAGTAATCCCGACGGTTCGGCCATCGACGGGACTGACGCCTGGCAGTTGACCGAGGGCGAGTTGCAGGGACGCCGCCAGGTGCGCGAATTCTTCGAATTCCTGCGCGACTATGCCCCGGGCTTCGAGTCTTCGTACATCCTCGAGATCGCGCCGCAGGTCGGCATCCGCGAAACGCGACGCATCGTCGGCGAATATCAGTTGAGCGAGGAAGACGTGCTCGGCTGCGCGAGCTTCGACGACACCATAGGGGTAAACGGCTGGCCCGTGGAAGCGCACGTGGCAGGCGACATCGTTTTCAAGTTCGTCGACGTGCCCAACTGCCGCGGCTTCAATCACCTGCCGTACCGCATGTTGCTGCCGCAGAGGGTGGACAACCTCTTGGTTGCCGGACGCTGCGCGTCCATGACCCATATGGGGCAGTCGGCGGCGCGGGTGACGGGGCCGTGCTTTGCCATGGGCCAGGCGGCCGGAACTGCCGCGGCCCTCGCCCTGCAGGCCGGAGTGGCGCCGCGCCGGCTCGACGTGGCGCGACTGCAGGACGCGCTCGAGCAAGACGGCGCCTATCTGGGCCGGGACATCTAGGGAAGGTCTGCAAAACCTTCCTGCCAGACTGCCGGGATGGGACAATAGCGACATGAAGCAGATGAGTCTGGAGGCGCCGATGTATACGGGCTTT
>NZ_JADGHH010000152.1 GCF_019689535.1 Pigmentiphaga sp. | reverse complement strand
GTCCTACCTTGGAAAATGAAGCCGCGGATTTTGCCACAGTCTGAGAATATGCCCCCAATTTCCTGCCGACAGGGCGTTACGCGATGTGTCTCCGGAGCGAGTACGACCGGAGCCCAGGCCGTGGCGACTCGCTATCGTAGCGCACCCACATCGCGTGCCGCAGCCAGCAACCCGGGCGCTTGCATCACGCGGTTCGCCAGGGCACTTTGCCTGATGGCTTGCGCCGCCATGCTGCCCGGCTTGGCGCCGGCCGCAGAAGGAACGACGGCACAGCGGACGTTTTCTTCGATCGCCGAGGCACAGGCGGCCGCCGAGGCTGCCAAGGCGGAGTCCGACCGCGTCAAGCAGCAATACGAATCGCAGGCCGCCGAATGCATGTCCCGTTTTTTCGCCAATCGCTGCGTCGAGCAGGCGAGGCTGGAGCGCAACGAGCGGGTAATGCGGGCGGACGCGGCGCGCCGGGAAGCGGAGCTGTATATCCGGCGTGAACAGGCAAGGGAGCGACGTGAACTGCGCGAGCGGGAAAATGCCGCCCGCGACGCCAGGAATGCGCAGCGCGCCGAAGAGGCCGCCCACCGCGCCCCGCAACCGCCGGCCGACCGAGGTGCCGGGCCCGATGCCCCGGTTCCAGGAAACGTCGACACCGCCGTACCTCGCCCCCGCGCCCCGCGCGACGTCGACGATCCAGAGGTGCGCGCCCGAAATCGTGCGGCTTTCGAGCGCAAACAGGCCGAGGCCCGGGAATATGCCGAGAAGCAAGCCAGGCAGCGCGAGGAGGCACAGGCCAAGCGCGCCCGCCGGCGAGCGGAGCGCGAGCGGGAGGCCGCCAACCTCGAGGCACCCCGGCAAAATGCGGAACCGGCGGCACCCGCCGAAAAGTAGACGATGGACGACAATATTCAGGCGCTCAAAGAGCGCATCATTGCTTTGCAGCTCGAGCACCGCGATTTGGATGCGGCCATCGAGCGCCTGGCCGCCGGCCCGGTGGTAGACGAGCTCCGCCTGCGCCGCATGAAAAAGCGCAAGCTCCAGATCAAGGATCTCATCGTGGCGCTCCAGATGCAGCTCGTTCCGGACATCCCCGCATGACCGCCCAGATTCTCGACATCGAGGCCGACGTGCGGGAAGTGTTCGCCGATGGCGGTCCCTTGGCGCGCAAGATTCCCGGCTACCGCGCACGTACCCAACAGATCGAATTGGCCGAGGCCATTTCGCGGGCCATACGCGACCGCGGCACGCTGGTGGCCGAAGCAGGCACGGGCACCGGAAAAACCTTTGCCTATTTGGTGCCGGTGCTCATGCACGGCGGCAAGGCGCTGATATCCACGGGCACCAAGACGCTGCAGGACCAACTTTTTGCCCGTGACCTACCGGCCGTACGCGACGCCTTGGGCTTGCCGGTGACGACGGCACTGCTCAAAGGGCGTTCGAACTATGTCTGCCACTATCACCTCGAGCGCACGGTAGGCGACGGCCGGTTGGCGTCCCGCGCCGAAGTCGCGCAGCTGCGCAAGATCGAGCGCTTTGCCAAAGTGACCCGCAGCGGCGACAAAGCGGAGTTGGCGGAAGTCCCGGAGAACGCGGACATCTGGCACCGCGTCACATCCACCCGCGACAACTGCCTCGGCTCGGATTGCCCGAGCTATCGCGAATGCTTCGTGATGCAGGCCCGCAAGCGCGCCGTGGAAGCCGACGTGGTGGTCGTCAACCATGCGCTTTTCCTCGCCGACCTGGCCCTGAAGGACGAAGGCATTACCGACCTGCTGCCAGCGGCCGACACGGTGGTATTCGACGAAGCGCACCAGCTGCCGGCGGCGGCGACGCGGTTTCTGGATGAGTCGGTATCGTCCCACCAGCTGCTCGAGTTCGCCCGCGACGCCATCGTGACCGGGCTCTCCCATGCTCGTGAAAGCGCGGATTGGCCGGTCTTGGGCCAGGCCGTCGAACAGGCTACCCGCGAGCTGTGCCTGTCGTGCGCGGCGGTGGACAAACTGCCGGGCCAGCGCAGCACCTTCGACCAGCTGCCCAACCTGGAGGAGTTCGGTGCGGCAGTGCGCAAAGTGATCGAAGCGGTTCACGCGCTGGGGCGCATCCTCGCTGCGGCCGGGGAGCGGCATCCCGATTTGGCGTTGGTCGCCAAGCGCGGGCCCGACCTCATCGCCCGGCTGGCACGCTGGACGGAGGCGTGCGAAGGCGTTGCCGCCGCGCCGGGCGGGGCCCAGGCCGAAGAGGGCGGTGCGCCCGAGGTCCCGGCCGAATTCGACGACGGCTGGGTCCGGTGGGTGGAAACCGGCAACGGCCACGTGCGCCTGCACACGGCGCCGCTGTCCGTGGCCCAGGCATTTTCGCAATATCGGCCGGCCGGCCAGGCCTGGATATTGACGTCGGCGACACTGTCGGTGCGGGAGGATTTCTCTCACTTCACGCGCCAGCTGGGCTTGTATGGGGCCGAGACGGGCCGCTGGGAGTCTCCCTTCGACTACGCAACCAATGGCCGCCTGTTCGTGCCGCATGGCGTTCCTTCCCCGCAAGACCCCCGTTTCACCGAAGGCTTCGTCGAGGCGCTACTACCGGTGCTTGCGGCCAGCCGCGGCTCGGCGCTCGTGCTCTGCACGACGCTGCGTGCCGTGGACCGGGTCGCCGAGCTGCTACAGGAGGCGTTTCGCGAGCGCGGCTGGGAATGGCCGCTGTTCAAGCAGGGAGAGCGTTCGCGCCGGGAACTACTCGAACGCTTTCGCACCAGCCAGCACGCCGTGCTGGTGGGGAGCGCGAGCTTCTGGGAAGGCATAGACGTGCCCGGCGACGCGCTGACGCTCGTCGCGATCGACAAGCTGCCCTTCGCGCCGCCCGACGATCCGGTCCTCGACGCGCGCATCCGCGCCTGCAAGAAGCGGGGCGGGAACCCGTTCTTCGAATATCAATTGCCCGAAGCCGCGATCGCCCTCAAGCAAGGAGCAGGGCGGCTCATCCGGACGGAGAAGGATTGGGGCGTGTTGATGGTCGCCGACCGGCGGCTGGTCGAGAAACCCTACGGGAAACTGTTGTGGCGCGGGCTGCCTCCATTTACCCGCACCCGCAGCGTGGAAGACGTCGAGGCCTTTTACGCCCAGCGGGCGGGCGCCGCCTGAGTAGAAAGGAACGGGCGGTGCTCCCGCCGCGCTACCGGGAATGTGCCCGGCCCGCCCAGGCGGGCCGGCACCGGCTTCCGGCTACCAGATCTTCCACCAGGGACCTTTCTCTTGCGTAAAGCCCTGGGCGACGAATTTGCTATTCGGGAAGTTCAGGTTCAATACGCGCGCCGCATCGTCGCGCAGGTCGGTCATGCCCATTTTGTCGTAGGCAAGCACCATGATGTAGAGCGCCTCCTCGACGGCGGGCGTGCCTTGGAAATCACGCACGGCCGTTTGGGCCCGGTTCACGGCCGCTACGTAAGCGCCACGCTCCAGGTACATGCGGGCCACGTGGACCTCGTTCATGGCGATGGAGTTCACGAGGTAGTTCAGGCGCAAGCGGGCGTCGGGAGCGTACTTGCTGTTCGGGAAACGGGTCACCAGTGCCTTGAAGGCATCGAACGACTCGCGCGCGCCCTTGGGGTCCCGTTCGCTCGGATCTTGCTTCGTCAGGCTCGCCAGCAGCGCGCTTTCCTGATAGAAGTTGATCAACCCCTTCAGGTAGAGCATGTAGTCCAAGTTAGGATGGTTGGGATGCAAGCGCTCGAAGCGGTCGATCGCAGCCAGGGCCTGCGCATTGGAGCCGTCTTTCCAATAAACGTAGGCAATGTCGATCTGGGCCTGCTGGGCATAAACGCCGAAGGGGTAGCGAGCTTCCAGCTTTTCCAGCAACTTGGCGGCCTGCGTCCAGTTGCCGGTGTCCATCTCTTCCTTGGCCTCCTTGTACAATCGCTCGGCAGACCAACCGATAGTGTGATCGGGTTCTTTGCCGTTGGTGGCGCAGCCAGTCAGCGCGATGGCGGCCAGCAGGCACGCCAAGGCGTAGCCCAAACGCAGCGCAAGCCCGCGCCACCAGACCGGGAGCCGGTGCCCGCTGCCGGAAGCCGCTTGCATTGCCAGGGTATTCAACTGCATGGTGGTGTCCCTCACCAATAGACCGTCCATGATTATATTCGGGCTTGGGGGCCCGCTTCTCAAAACAACATGTCCTTTCCTCTGCCGTCCTCCGATATCGAGTCCCAGGAAGCGGAACCACAGATTCTCGATCTGGGGGCGGGCGTCCGCGCCGACCGCCTGGACAAGGTCCTCGCCCAGCTCTTGCCGCAACACTCCCGCAGCCGGCTCCAAGGCTGGATAGAGCGGGGGAACGTGCTGGTCAACGGCAAGTCGGCGACCGTCCGGCAGGTCGTGGGGCCGGGCGACCAGCTGACCGTCTGGGAAGAACCCGCTCCCGAATCGCTTGCCTTCGTGCCCGAGCCCATCGACTTCCCGGTGGCGGCGGAAAGCGACGACTGGATCGTGATTGACAAGCCGGTGGGGCTGGTGGTTCATCCGGGCGCCGGCAACTGGCACGGCACGTTGCTCAACGGCTTGCTTTACCGATATCCGGAACTCGCCCAGGTGCCTCGCGCCGGCATCGTGCACCGGCTGGACAAAGATACCTCCGGGCTCATGGTGGTGGCCCGCACCATCACCGCCCAGACTGCTCTGGTGCGCCAATTGCAAGCGCGGACGGTGGGGAGGCGCTACGTCGCCCTGGTGTCGGGCCATTTGCGTCGAGGCGGCACCATCGACCGGCCCATCGGACGCGACCCGCGGGTGCCGGTGCGCATGAGCGTGGAGCGGCCCATCGCGGCCAAGCCCGCGATCACCCATTTCGAACCAATGCGCCGCGGCCGGGCGCACAGCGGCATGCCCGTGACCGAAGTGGAGTGTCGGCTCGAGACCGGGCGCACGCATCAAATACGGGTCCACCTGTCCAGCCTGGGGCATCCGCTCCTTGCCGACACCCTCTACGGCGGCAAGGCAATCGAGCATGCGACACGTCAAATGCTCCACGCCGCCCGGCTCCAATTCGACGATCCTGCCGGAGCCGGGCCCCAGGTTTTTCATGCCCCTTTGCCAGAGGACATGCTGAAGGTTTCCGACGGCATCGAGTGGGAGGAGCCAGAGGCGTGTCCCGAAGAGGACGATGAGCTGCCATGAACCGCGACAGCCCAAGCTTGCCCTTGCATGAAGGCCCGGAGTGGCCTCGCGTGCGGATTTTCTCGACCACCCGCCACGGCGGCGTGAGTCGGGCGCCGTACGCTTGGCTCAACCTGGGCGCGCACGTGGGTGACGCGCCCGAGGCCGTGGCGGAGAACCGCGCCCGGTTGCAGACACTGCTGCCTTCCGCGCCGTTATGGCTGGAGCAGGTCCACGGCGTGCGGGTGGTCGATGCGGACCGGGAACGCTACCCCGGGCCCGCCGACGCTGCCGTGACCCGCACGCCCGGCAAAGTCCTGGCGATCATGACGGCCGACTGCCTGCCGGTGGTGATCGTAGCCGGAGAAGCCGGCGTATTGGCGGTTGCGCATGCCGGCTGGCGCGGCTTGGCCGCCGGGGTGCTCGAGAACGCGGTCGCGGCGATGGGGGGAGTGCGCGGCAGCCAGGTGCGTGCGTGGATAGGTCCGGGCATCGGACCGCGCGCGTTCGAGGTTGGCGATGAAGTCAGGGCCGCCTTCTCGGCCCGCGACGCCTCGGCGCAGGATGCTTTCGTGCCGACCGGCACCTTCGATGACGCAGGCAAGCCCAAATGGCTGGCCGACCTGCCTGCGCTGGCAGAGCGGCGTCTCCGCGCGGCGGGCGTGGAGACGGTAGTTCACAGCGGCGTGTGCACCGTCGCGCACAACGATCGCTTCTATTCGTACCGCAAAGAAGGCACGACGGGGCGCTTTGCCACCCTGGCCTGGCTCACGGACTAGCCGGCGCTTTTCAGGAAGCAGGGCCTTGCCGGCTTGCCGCCGGCTCCTCGCGTCCCGATTCACGCTCGCGCCGCCTGCGCCGGCGTGCGGGCGTCGTCACGATATAGAGCACGATGGCGAGCGGCAGCAACCCATAAAACAGTAGCGTCGACAGCCCAGCCAGCACGGTGGGTTGGGACAGCGACATCAGTATGGTCACGTAAAGCCAGCCGATGGCGATGAGCGCGGAAAAGTGCATGAGCGGACCGGGGCGAAAATGCGTGCAGAGAGACGCCGCGCTCACACTACGGGTAATCAGCCACGTGTGCGATTTGACAGGCACCGGCGCGCTATGCACTATCACTACTAGCGTAATCGAAACTTCAGGGTGGTTCTAGGTGAGTCAGTCCCGGCAGGATTCTACGAACCCCTTGGCATGGCTGGAAACATGGCAGCAGGCACTGGGGGTGGCCACTCCCGAGCCTCCTGCATCTGCCCAGACGGCCGCCCCGCACCTCCCAGGCGGTCAATTCCTGCGATCCGAAGCACTGCTGGCCATCCAGCAGGATTTCACGCGCCAATGGACCGAGCTCTGGCAGGCTGCCGCCCAGGGAAGGCTTGCTCCGCCTGCCGACCAGCGGTTTAGCGGCGATGCCTGGTCCGCGAGTCCTGCGCACCTGTTCATGGCTCACGCCTACCTGCTGTCCGCGCGCACGCTGCAACGGATGGCTGACAGCGTCGAGGCGCCCGTGCCAATGCTCAACCGCCTACGCTTTGCCACCATGCAGTGGGTGGAAGCCATGGCGCCGTCGAATTTCCTGGCGCTGAATCCGGACGCCCAACGCCGGTTGGTCGAATCCGGTGGCGAGAGCCTGCAGCACGGGCTCGCCAATCTGCTGGCAGACCTGGGCAAGGGCCGCATCTCCCACACCGACGAGGCCTCTTTCGAAGTGGGGCGCAATCTTGCGACCACCGAAGGAGCGGTGGTGCACGAGACGCCCATCTTCCAGCTCATCCAGTACAAGCCTGCCTGCGACCGCGTGCACGCCCGGCCGCTCCTCATCGTGCCGCCGTGCATCAACAAGTTCTACATCCTGGACCTCCAGCCCGACAACTCCTTCGTCCGGTTCGCCCTAGAGCAGGGACTCCAGGTCTTCATGATGTCGTGGCGCAATCCGCTGCCGACTGACGACGACGGCATCTTGCTTGCTGGCTGGGACACCTACCTCGAGCAAGGCGTGCTCGAGGCGATCCGGGCGGTACAGGCGGTGGCGGGGCGCGGGCAGGTCAACGCCCTCGGCTTCTGCGTGGGTGGCACCTTGCTCGCGTCGGCCCTGGCCGTCGCAAAGGCGCGCGGGGAGGATCCGGTCGCCTCGCTAACCCTCTTGACGACGCTGCTGGATTTTTCGGATACGGGCGTCCTGGACGTGTTCATCGACGAGGCCCACGTGCGGCTGCGCGAGCAGCAGTTCGCCCGGGGCGGCGTGCTTGCCGCGCGCGAGCTCGCGACCACGTTCGCATTCCTGCGCCCGAACGACCTCGTCTGGAACTACGTCGTCAACAACTACCTGAAAGGGCAGGCGCCGTCGGCCTTCGACATTCTCTACTGGAACGCCGACAGCACGAACCTGCCCGGGCCGTTCTACGCCTGGTACCTGCGCAACGCCTACCTGGAGAACAACCTGAGCGCGCCGGGGAAGCTGAGCACATGCGGCGTGAAGCTCGACCTGGGTCGTCTCGACATGCCGGCCTACATCTTCGGTTCGCGCGAGGACCACATCGTGCCCTGGACCTCCGCGTATGCCTCCACCCGCCTGCTGCCCGGGGCCTCGCGATTCGTATTGGGTGCGTCGGGGCACATCGCCGGCGTCATCAACCCGGCATCACGCAACCGCCGCAGCTACTGGGTGCGCGAAGACGGCCTGCTGCCGGGCGATCCTAGGGAATGGATCGAATCGGCACGGGAGGCCCCCGGCAGTTGGTGGAACGACTGGGCCACATGGATACGCGAGCAAAGCGGACCGCTGGTCAAGGCGAAGAAGGCGCTAGGCGGCAAACGGCATCCGGTCCTCGAGGCCGCACCGGGCAGGTATGTGAAAGTGCGGGCCGTATGAGGGCCGGGCGAATGGTTATCGATGGCTATCGGCGGGCGACTGGGCTCGCGATCAAGGAGGCGAGATGAACGGAAAGATTGCCTACGTGACGGGAGGCATGGGCGGTATCGGCACCGTCATATGCCAGCGCTTGGCAAAGGCGGGGTTCACCGTGGTCGCCGGTTGCGGCCCTAACCGGAACTACCAGCAGTGGCTGGATGAGCAGGCGGCGCTGGGATACACCTTCCATGCTTCGGTGGGCAACGTCGCCGATTGGGACTCCACCGTCGCTGCCTTCAGCAAAGTTCGCGCCGAGCTCGGCCCCATCGACGTCCTGGTCAACAACGCCGGCATCACCCGCGACGGGTTGTTCCGGAAAATGTCGCTGGAGGACTGGCGGGCGGTCATCGACACCAATCTCAACAGCCTGTTCAACGTCACCAAGCAGGTCATCGGCGACATGATCGAGCGCGGCTGGGGCCGCATCATCAACATCAGCTCGGTCAACGGGCAGAAAGGGCAGTTCGGGCAGACCAACTATTCCACGGCCAAGGCCGGCATCCACGGGTTTACGATGGCATTGGCGCAAGAAGTGGCATCCAAGGGCGTTACGGTCAACACGGTCTCGCCG